>CAYMYR010000012.1:0-59784 GCA_964394715.1 uncultured Smithella sp. | reverse complement strand
TTCCCGAACTCACTATGAAGTCACGGTCGAGCATTATTTAAGCAGGCTGCTGGAAGAACCGCAATCGGATATGACACTCCTGCTCAGGCAGGCGGATGTGGATGTCAACGCCCTCAAATTTGCCATCAACCGGGATATTGATGCCCTGTCTACCGGTAACTCCGGAAGGCCGGTTTTTTCACCTCTTTTGATCGAATGGCTGAAGGAAGCCTGGCTTGTTTCTTCCATTAATTTCCGGGAAAACGTAATCCGTTCCGGCGCAATGCTGTCCGCCCTGATCAGCAAACTGTATCGCCTTGCCGAAGGGCAATATGTCAACACGCTCAAGACCGTCAGCCGGGATGCACTGCACGAGCAATACGCGACGGTTTGCCCCTCTTCCATAGAGCAGGGATTACAGGAGGAAGCGTCTGGGCGGGAGATGCCGTTGCCCGAGGGAACAGCCGCCATCAGCCGCTTCTGCACCGACTTCACCGCCAGCGCCCGGGCCGGTGACATTGATCCGGTTTTCGGCCGCGATCGTGAAATTCTTCAGATGATCGACATTCTTGCCAGGAGGCGTAAAAACAATCCTATTATTGTCGGAGAAGCCGGTGTCGGTAAAACGGCTGTTGTAGAAGGTCTGGCCCTGCGCATTGTGGAGGGAGATGTGCCTCAGCTTTTGAAAGACGTAACGCTTCTGGGGCTGGACATGGGGCTTCTGCAGGCCGGAGCGGGCGTAAAAGGCGAGTTTGAAAACCGGCTGAAATCCGTTATAAACGAAATCAAATCCTCGCCTGCGCCAATGATTCTTTTTATCGATGAAGCGCATACAATTATCGGAGCAGGCAATCAGGCCGGAAGTGGCGACGCTGCCAATCTGCTGAAACCCGTGCTGGCCCGGGGGGACCTGCGTACCATTGCCGCCACCACCTGGGCGGAATACAAAAAGTATTTTGAAAAAGACGCCGCGCTGGCAAGACGTTTCCAGCCGGTCAAGCTTGACGAACCGGACGTGGCAACAACCGTTCATATCCTGCGCGGCCTCAAGGAAAAATACGAAGCGGCCCACGGTGTGACCGTACGGGAAGACGCCATTTACGCGGCGGCAGAACTGGCCGGACGCTACATTTCGGGACGGCGGCTCCCGGACAAGGCTGTTGATCTTCTGGACACCAGCGCGGCACGCGTCAAGATTCTGCTTACGGCAAAACCGGATGTGATCGAAGACCTCGAACGGTCGCTTAGTGCGTTAAAGCGTGAAAAAAATGCACTGGAGCGCGACCGGATGCATGGTCTGGCGATTGATGGAGACAGACCCGCGCAAATTGAAGAAACATTGAAATCGCTGTCGGAGCGGCTGGAAAAGCTGCATCAGCGTTGGACAGCAGAATCGGAAGCGGTCCGGAAATTACAGGACGTCCGAAAAAAACTCTGCACGGCAGCAAATGATGGCGCGGAAAGGCAGGTCATCGACGGGTTGCAGCAGGCATTGGCGGAGTCCATGAGGAAACTTGACGCCATTGGGGGAGATTCGCCTCTCATGCGGGTGGATGTCGATCCCGATGTGGTGGCCAAAGTGGTTTCCGACTGGACGGGTATTCCGCTCGGCAGTGTGATGCGTGATCAGGCCCGGAACGTTCTCAACCTGGACGATCGTCTGAAAGAGCGCATAAAAGGACAGGATGAGGCACTGCACGTCATCTGCAGAACCATCAAGGCATCCCGGGCCGGTCTTGCCGATCCCCGTCAGCCCATCGGGATCTTTCTGCTGGTCGGTCCCAGCGGGGTTGGCAAAACCCAAACCGGTTTGGCCCTGGCCGATCTTCTTTTCGGGGGAGAGCGTTTTCTTACAACCATTAACATGAGTGAATTTCAGGAAGGCCACACTGTCAGCCGTTTGATCGGTTCTCCTCCCGGTTATGTCGGTTACGGGGAAGGCGGCATATTGACCGAAGCCGTGCGGCAGAGGCCCTATTCCGTTGTGCTGATCGATGAAGTGGAAAAAGCGCATCATGATGTCATCAATCTTTTTTATCAGGTGTTCGACAAAGGTACGCTTTCTGATGGGGAAGGACGGGACATCGATTTTAAAAACACAATCATTTTTTTAACCAGCAACCTGGCATCGGATGTCATTGCCGGAATGTGGAACGGTACGGAAAAACCGGCTATGGATAAAGTAACCGAAGCTGTACGTCCAATTCTCTCCAGGCATTTTAAGCCTGCGCTTCTGGCGCGGATGACCATCGTACCCTATGTGACGCTTGAACCGGATTTCATGGAAGAGATTGTCAGGCTCAAACTCGGGCAAATGGAAGCACGGCTGGCGGAAACCGGAAAAATGAAGCTATGCTATACACCGGATGTTGTAAAACAGATTGCCGTTTGTTGCAGGGAAGTGGAGACCGGTGCCAGAAACATTGATCATATCATGCGGGAAACCCTTTTCCCGCTTCTGGCCGGAGAAATTCTCTTGCGCCTGGGAGAAGAAAAAGGGCCCGCGGATGTGTTTCTGGATGTGAAAGGCGGCAAGTTTGAAATCCGGTTTCAATAATTATCAAGCGGAAGGTGCAGACCGGTTTTTATCAGGAATGAAAACAGTGTTGTCGCAAAACAAATTGCCTGTAAATTAACTTATTGAATTATAAAAGAATATTTGCTACTAAAATACAGCAAACGGTATTCACAGGCAGATCAAATGAACAAAAATAACCGGACAAATCAGGAACTGATCGAAGAAATTCTTGCCCTGAAGCAAAAAATCATGGAGCTGGAACGGCCGGAATCCAACTACAAAGCGCTTTTTTCCAGTGCTGCAGAGGGAATACTTGCAGCCGATCTGCAGACGAAGAAATTCATTTATGCCAATCCCGCCCTGTGCAGAATGTTCGGATACCCGGAAGAAGAAATATTACGGCTGGGCGTGGAGGACATTCATCCGAAAAACGCTCTTGAGCATGTGATTGACGAGTTTAATGCTTTGGAGCGCGGCGAAAAAACCTGGGCGCTAAAGATTCCCTGTCTTCGCAAAGACGGTTCTATATTTTACGCCAATATCAGCAACGCCATTGTAATGCTGGACGGTGTGAAGTGTAATTTCGGTTTTTTCACCGATATCACCGAGCTTATGAAGGCAGAGGATGAACTCCATGAGAGCGAAAACAAGTGCAGATTTCTTGCTGATAAAATGTCCGATATTGCATGGATAGCGGACATGAATTTGCATACAACCTATATTACCCCTTCCATTCAGAAGGTGCTTGGCTTCACACCGGAAGAACGGATTCATCAGTCTTTGCATCAACAACTGACACCTGATTCGATAACCAGGGCGATTGACATGATGACAAGAGAACTTGCCCTGGAAAAACAGGGGACTGCAGATCCCACGAGGGCATTGAATATTGAACTGGAATATTATCATAAGGATGGTTCCACGCGCTGGCTGGACGTGATCGTAACCGGGATTCGAAATGATCAGGGTGAATTAACCGCTCTTCATGGCGTGTCCAGGGATATTACAGCACGCAAGCAGGCGGAGGAGGCGTTGCGGGAAAGCGAGCGGCGATACCGGGAGTTCTTTGCGACATCCCGGGATTGCGTCTTTATTACATCCAGGGAAGGGAAATGGATTGATTTCAATGATGCCGCGCTGGAGTTGTTTGGTTATGATAGCCGGGAAGAACTGTTAAAAATTCCAATTGCTGATTTATATGTAGATCCGGAGGAACGAACACGGTTCCTTACCCATATTGAGGAACAGGGTTATGTCAGGGGAAACCCTGTTCAGTTGAGAAGAAAGGATGGGAAGATCATTGACACCCTGATTACCGCCGGTCTGCGGCGAAGTCAGGATGTTTCCCAAACAGAATTTTTTGGGACCATCCGCGACATTACCCAGAGTAAACGGGTGGAGGAGGAGAAGCGCAAGAGTGAAGAACGTTTGAGAGCACTTTATCAGGAAAGTCCCATTCCCACCTTCACCTGGCAAAAAAAAGAAAATGATTTCTTTTTAATTGACTGCAATCTGGCGGCGGTTCAGCTTACTGATGGTAAAGTGACTGAAACGCTGGGAAAGAGCGCCCTGGATTTATATAAAGATCATACGCAGGCTATAGAAGATTTGAATTTATGCTTCCAGCAGAAATCTATGGTGAGACGGGAGGTTATTTCTCAGTATTTTGCACCCGGTAAAAGTTTGTCTTTGCATTATGGCTTTATTCCTCCGGATTTAATCATCGTCCATGCGGAAGACCAAACAGAACGTAAGCAGATGGAAGAGGAAAAACAAAAACTGCAGGACCGTTTGAATCGTGCGGAAAAAATGGAAGTGCTCGGGCAGTTGGCCGGCAAGGTGGCGCATGATCTGAACAATGTTTTGGGGGTTCTTACAGGATATTCGGAACTGCTGTTGATGGACATTTCTGCAGATCACCGGGCAAGAGTCAATGCTGAAAAGATTATGCAGTCCACAGAAAAAGGTGCTGCGATCATTCAGGATCTCCTCACGCTGGCAAGGAGAGGAGTGACGACAACCGAAGTGGTCAACCTCAACCATGTTGTTTCAGGCTTTATTAAAAGCCCGGTCTTTGAGAAATTGAAAGAACAGCATTACCAGGTAACGTTCAGGTCGGAATGCGATGATCATCTGTTAAATATCAACGGTTCTCCTGTTCATCTGGAGAAGGCATTGATGAACCTGGTGTCAAACGCGGCAGAAGCGATTGCCGGAGCGGGGGAGGTGACGATCCGTACGGAGAACCGTTATCTGGACGCGGCTGTCAGCGGCTATGATGAGATTCGGGAAGGGGATTATGTCGTTCTGATGGTATCGGACACGGGAACAGGAATCCCGGCAGGCCATAAAGAGAAGATATTTGAACCGTTTTTTACCAGCAAGAAAATGGGCAAAAGCGGAACCGGTCTGGGGCTTCCCATTGTCTGGGGAATGGTAAAAGACCACAAAGGGTACATTGATGTTCGGTCCAGCGTTGGCGAGGGGACCATTTTTACGATTTATTTCCCGGCCACCCGGCATGAGACATTGAATCCACGGCAAAAGGAGAAGACGGAACGATACAGGGGAAAAGGAGAATCGGTCCTTGTGGTGGATGATATTGCCGAACAACGTGATGTTGCTTCCGCGTTGCTTGAGAAACTGGGCTACCGGGTGCATTCCGTTTCCAGCGGGGAAAAAGCGGTGGAGTACCTTAAAGGAAATAAAGTCGATATTCTTGTTCTGGATATGATCATGGCGCCGGGAATTGACGGTTTTGAAACCTATCGAAGAATTCTGGAAATCCATCCGAAGCAGAAGGCTGTCATTGTGAGCGGATTTTCAGAGACGGACCATGTTCGTGAAGCTCAGAAACTGGGCGCAGGTCCCTATATCAAAAAACCCTATGTGATGGAAACGATCGGCATGGCCATACGGGATGAATTGGCCAAATAGAACTTAACCAAATATATTATACCCTGCCGTACTTGTCCTCCAGCCTTTCAATATCGTCTTCACCAAAATACGTGCCCGTTTGCACTTCAATGATGACGAGATCGATTGTGGAGTTGTTTTCCAGGCGATGTTTCGCTCCCTGCGGGATGTCTATTGCCTGCCCGCCCGAAAGAGGGAAAATCCGGCCGTCGATGGTGGCCACTCCCTCGCCGGATACGACATACCAGTGTTCAGACCTTCTTCTGTGACGCTGCAGGCTCAGACTTCCGCCCGGTGCAACGACGATTCTTTTGACTTTGTGATCCGGTTCGTCCGACAGAACCTGGTAGTAACCCCATGGACAGATATTCTTTGTTTCCATAAATGACCTTCCGTTAATAATACTAAATAATATATCATAGAATCCTGTAAATAAAAAGAAACGCCACAGGTGTGCTGTTTGCTGCTTTTAAATATTTTCCGGTCTCGCTTTCGTTGCGATGATGTGCTAAATCGAAGCAACGGATTATGAACATCGAATATTCACTGAAAAGAAGCAGAAAAAGAAAGAAAACCCTTTCTCTGCAAATTGGCAGCAATGCCGATATCACGGTTTATGCACCGTATTTTACGCCGTTTGCGGAAATTGAACGCTTTGTTGAAGAAAAACGAAACTGGATTGACCGGGCTCTGCGCAGCCATGAACAGCAGAGTTCTCTATATCAGGAAAAAATCTACGAAACCGGAGAAGAATTTTATTACCTGGGCAGGTCCTATCCCCTCGAAACCGGTTTCGATCCTCTCGAAAACACGGGCGTATTTTTCCGGTCCGACCGGTTTATTCTCAATTGCCCCGACAACGGGGCAATGAAAAAATATTATTTTACTTTATGGTATCAGAAGAAAGCGAGGGAGCACATTTCCGTCCGCGTGGAGCATTTCAGCAGGGAGCTGAACCTTCAGCCGCGAGGCGTAAGGATTACATCGGCCCGGAGCCGCTGGGGTTCATGTTCAGAAGACAATTCACTGGCATTCAGTTTCCGGTTGATGATGGCGCCACCGCAAGTGATTGACTATGTCGTTGTTCATGAATTGATGCACATCCGCCAGAAAAATCATTCTTCAAAATTCTGGCGGTTAGTGATAGAAGCAATGCCGGATTCCATGGCACACCGGAGATGGCTTCGCGAGCATCAGGAAATGCTCAAGCTTTAGACGGTCGGAAAGGGGCACGCCACTTTTTATTTATGGATATTAAAGAAACCATTGATCTGACACAACGGAATCTTCTGGCGGATCATTTTCATCAATTAAACCTCAGCATATCGGATTACACCTTTGCCAATGTCTATCTGTTTCGCAATGTGCACCGGTACGAAATCGTGAAAAAGGACTGCGGGGTTTTTATTTCCGCCTATAACCGTCAGGGACAAAATTACATCATGCCGCTTGTCGACATGCGCCTGTGCAGTCAGGACATGCTCAAAGACCTGCTTGACCATGAAAACTTCTTTTTCCCCATTCCCGAAGAATGGCTGTCATGTCTTTCCGATAGGACCTTCCGTGTGACGCATGATGACAGCGAATCGGATTACCTCTATCTTACAACAAATATGGCGTCCTTTGCGGGCAAAACCTATACCAGACACCGCAATCATCTGAATCAGTTTTGCGGCCGGTACCGGCCGGCCGGCCTACCTATAGGTGGCGCCAACACCCAGGACGCGATGGCGGTTTTACGCCAGTGGCAGGATGAGTCAATCCTGTCCGAGGGTAAGACCGATTTTGCTGTTTGCACGGAGGCGTTGAGGCACTTTACAGAGCTTGCGCTGTGGGGCACAATCTACTATATTGAAAATAAACCTGCGGGATTTATTATTGGTGAGCCGCTGAATGCCGACATGTTTTGCCTGCATTTTGCCAAGGCCTCAAAACGGTATCACGGCATTTATGAATTTATGTTCAATGACACGGCCAAACAATTGGAGCCGAAATACCGTTATCTGAATCTGGAAGAAGACATGGGCAACGGGAACCTGCGGCGGACCAAAACCTCCTACGGTCCGGAAAAAATTTTGAAAAAATATCGCATCAGTCTGGCGTGCTGATGCCTGAAAGACGAAGGATATGGCTCTTCCCGATATCATAACCACCCTGCATGAAGGCGAACAGGGAATTATTCATTCCATTGACGGCGGTTCCGCGCTTACCAGCCGCCTGGCCGGTATGGGCATTGTTACAGGGGCGAGATTCAGGATTGCCCAGGTCAGCGGCGGACTCATCGTTGTGCAGGTATCCGGGACACGAATCGCGCTGGGCCGGGGAGAGGCGTCAAAGATTTCCGTCTATAAGATAGATCCCGATGAAGCAGTCTGCGAACCGGCCATTGAAAAGGAAATCACGGTCGCCCTGGTTGGCCAGCCCAACGTTGGCAAGTCAACCATTTTTAACATTCTTACCGGCCTGTCGCAGCACGTCGGCAACTGGCCGGGTAAAACCGTGGAGAAAAAAGAAGGAGAGCACCGTTCGGACCATCTGCTGATCCGGATCGTTGATCTGCCCGGTACCTACAGCCTCACCGCGTTTTCCGAAGAGGAAAGAGTTGCCCGCGATTTTCTCATTCATGAAAAACCGGATCTGGTGATCCTTGTCCTCAACGCCGCGGCACTGGAAAGAAGTCTGTACCTTCTGTCTGAAGTCCTGCTGCTCAACCGTCCGGCCATTGCCGCCGTCAACATGCTGGATGTCGCCTCCGGCCAGGGTATCCAGATCAGCACGGCAACACTGCAGGAGAAATTGGGAATTCCTGTTGTTCCGATGGTTGCAAAGAGAAACAACGGCATCAGGGATCTGGTGGATCAGATTGCTGTTTTTGCCGCGGAGGGCATCAAAATTCATCCCAGCCGACCGGAAGTTTCCATGGACCATATGCAGATTTACCGTAATATTCTGGAAATCGTTCGTCCGCTGGTTCCCGAACCCTATACGCCTGAATGGACCGCCGTTAAAATCATGGAAGGCGATCCGGAAGCTTCCGCCTTGATTGAAAAGCTTGCCGATCAAACCGCCTGGGACACGATCCAGGAGATGCTGAGCGAGCACGAGGACGCGCTGCATGCCGTAGTCAACGGCAGATATGACTGGATTGAACAAATCAGCCGTGCAGCGATGTCGCAGTTCAGAATGGGGCAGGTCGTCCTGACGGATCGGATTGACCATGTCCTGACACGTCCTGTGTTTGGTATTCCCATTCTGCTGGCGGTCATGGCCGTTGTTTTCGGGCTTACTTACAGCGTCGGGATCCCGCTGCAAAACTGGATGAATGAAGGGATCCAGTATTTTGTCAAAATGATTGAACCCTGGTCGACCGGATGGCCTTCATGGCTGAGCGGCATCCTGATCAACGGAGTGATCGGAGGCGCAGGTTCCGTGTTGACGTTCCTGCCGATTCTGCTTATTTTCTTCGCGATTATGGCGTTTCTGGAAGATGTCGGCTACATGGCGCGTGCCGCGTTTGTCATGGACCGCATCATGCATCTGGTCGGACTTCATGGTAAAAGCTTTATTCCCATGTGTCTGGGATTTGGCTGCAACGTACCCGCCGTTCTTGGGGCAAGGATCATCGAAACGCGCAAGGCCCGCATGATTACCCTCCTTCTGATTCCATTTGTTCCCTGTACCGCGAGACTTGCCGTTCTGACGCTGATTTCGGCCGCCATTTTCGGTTCGATGGCCGCCTTTGTTTCCTGGTCCATTCTGGCACTGAACATTGCCGTACTGGGTCTGGCGGGAGCTCTGGTTAACAAAACCCTCTGGAAGCAGGATGCGCCCTTCATCATGGAGCTGCCGATCTATCACCGTCCGGACGCCAGAGCCATTTTGATGGTGATCTGGGCCAGAATCATCGCCTTTATCCGCAAAGCCGGAACGGTTATTCTGGCGGTTTCGATAGTCATCTGGATAATCTCATATTTTCCGGCGGGTACGGTGGAAAAAAGCTGGCTTGCCTCGCTGGGTAGGCTGATCGAGCCGCTGGGAGCTCCGCTCGGGCTTGACTGGAAGATGATCACCGCGCTTTTGACCGGACTTGTTGCCAAAGAAACCGTTGTTGCGACGCTGGGCGTTTTGTATTCCGTCGGAGAAGAAGGACTGGCCGGCATGCTTCCTTCCGTCATGAGCCATGCTTCCGCCGCTGCGTTTCTGGTTGTCATGATGCTATTTGTTCCCTGCGTTGCGACCATCGCTGTTCTAAAACAGGAAATGAACAGCAGCAAATGGTTTTACTCCACCATTGTCATGACGCTGATCGTTTCCTATCTGGGCGGCATGATGGCATATCAATTGGTTAACCTATTAGGCTTTTAGGCTGTAGACTATTAGGTCTATTTTGTAGGCCTTTGGCCTTATAAAATCTGCACGTTTTGCGCGGCACCTCTTAACCTGAAAGACTAATGGCCTACAGCCTAACAGCCTACTTGCCTTCTTTTATTTTTTCCAACTCCATAATCTTTGCGCGAAGTTCGTCTGGAATGGGAACCTTCTTATTATTGCGGTAGTCATAGGTTACGATAACACCTTCGCCGTCGGCGGCAATTCTTTTGTGTTTGGTGCTGAATACTTCATATCCCATGACGAATCTGTCTTCTTCCATGCTCAATATTTTTGTGCCGGCAATGACCGTGTCCGGGTATTGCAGGGGCATTTTGAAGCGGCATTCGGTTGAGGCAAGAATCGGCCCGATACCCCATTGATTCTGGTAACCCAGCATGTTCAGACGGTTGAAATATTCGATCCTCACGGTTTCAAAATACCTAAAATAAATAATGTTATTGACATGTCCCATGGCGTCCATTTCGCCCCAGGCCACAGGAATGTTCATTGTTACCGTGCAAGCCGTTAAGACGTCTTCCATAACACGCCTCCCGATTTTGATGAAAAATTCCTTTTAATAACCTACAGCCTAACAGTCTACAGCCTAAAAGCCTACAGTCTTTAAATGCCTATTATGGAGTTCAGGCCTTTTATCTGGATTCAAGGGATGATGCCAAAACGGCCGCGCCGATCGCTCCGTTTACCTGCATGTAATCGGAAACTTCAATTCTGACGCCAAGCTTTTTCCCCAGGGCAGCGACAACCCCGGAATTTCGGGCGACCCCGCCGGTCATCATGACAGGTTCCTGAATGCCGATTCGCGCCAGCATGGAGGAAACACGGGCCGCGATGGATTCATGGATGCCGGCAATGATGTCCTGCCTTTTCTCGCCGCGGGCGATGAGCGAGATCACTTCCGATTCCGCAAAGACCGTGCACAGGCTGCTGATCTTTGATGGTAGTTCTGATTGCAGCGACATTGCGCCGAACTCATCCAGGTTGACTTCAAGCGCCCGTGCCATCACTTCCAGGAAGCGACCGGTTCCCGCTGCGCATTTGTCATTCATGACGAAATTTTGAACTTTCCCTTTTTCGTCCAGCGCCATAGCTTTGCTGTCCTGTCCGCCAATGTCAATGATGGTTCTGGTTTTTGGATTCAGGAAATATGCGCCCGCGGCATGCGCCATGATTTCCGTAAAAGACCTGTCGGCGAACTTCACTGAATTGCGGCCGTAGCCGGTGGAAACAATTTTAGAAACGGAGGATTCTTCGAGGCCACATTCGGCAAGCACATCCTTGTAAACTTTTTCTCCCGCCGCTTCCGCGTTATACCCGGTGAAAATAATTTTTGTTCCGAGGATTTTTGCGCCTTCCACAATGGCCGCTTTCGCCGTAATTGAACCGATATCAATACCCGCCGTCTTCATGTGCTTCCTTCACCGACCCAAGAGCAATTTGTCCCCCTGTTGTTGCGTGGGGAAAGTTAGCACATTTAGATGAAAAAGTCGCAGAAAATTACAGCCTGTCCAGTGATGATTTTTTACAAATATAAATATTTACAATGAATTAAACATTATTTTCTTGACAGCAACATTCACTGTTTTTTATATTTATTTGAATAAAATTGCGCAAAGCAATAAACCTGTTTGTGAGAGGACCTTTGATTTCAGGACTTTTTGATCAACAGGAGAATGGTCATGACTACCGACAAATCCGCTGAGACAAAAAACGCAGGCGGCAGGGGAAAGCCGGTCGGGGGCTTAACCGGAACAGCCATGGGTTTTATTCTGGTTGTTATCGGCATTATGGTCAGCCTGACGGGTGTCGGGCTCATTATCGGTATTCCTCTGATTCTGGCAGGCGTTGCTTATCCGCTTATTGCCCGTTCCCTGATCAGGGGCCAATGTCCTTATTGCGGCAGGAATATATCCGCCCTCAATACAAAACCCGGAATAAATTGTCCCGGATGCGGGAAATACATCGTGATTCGGGATAAGAAATATTTTGAAGCGCAATAATGGCGCTTTCACCGACCTTCCGGTTCAGCAGGCTTTTTCAATGTTCTCATCAGGTCAGCAATTTAAGGAAAATGGTTGCCAGTGTCAGGTATGAAAAAAAACCGAACGCGTCGGTGAAGGCTGTCAATAGAATATTGGAACCCAGCGCCGGGTCAAGGTTAAGCCTTTTCAGGGCAAGGGGGATCAGGACACCAACCATTGTGCCGGCAAAAACACTGATAATCATGGCCAGGCCGATGACCAGTCCCAAAATAGGGATGCCTTTCCAGAAATAAGCAATAACGGCAATCACCGTACCCACGGCAATGCCGTTGGTTACCCCCACCGCGATCTGACGGGCCAGGACCCGCTTGGCGTTTTCGAATGTGACTTCACCCAGTGCAATTCCGCGAATGATCAGGGCCAGGGTTTGCCCTCCCGCGTTGCCGCCAAGACCGGCGATCACCGGCATAAAAAATACCAGCGCCACCATGAGTTTGATCGTGTCCTCGAAAAAGCCGATGACCAGCACAGAAGTCAGCGCCGTGAGAAGATTGAGATAGAGCCAGGGGAGACGTTTTTTGACAGAGTCAATGGTCTTGTTGAAAATGGTGTCGTCGTGACCCAGGCCGGCGATGCGATACATATCTTCGGATGTTTCTTCCTGTACGGTGTCCATAATATCGTCAATGGTGATTCGACCCAGCAGGTGTTGTTCCTTGTCCACAACGCCGATGGAAACAAGGTCGTATTTCTCAAAGAGGCGAGCCACTTCTTCCTGGTCCATTTCTACGTTCACGCTGGGGATGTTCTCATCAATGACCTCCAGGATGGGTGTGAACCGTTTCATGGTGATGAGGTTCTGCAGGGGCACCGTGCCGATCAGCCTGTCTTCTTCGTCCACAACAAAAATATTGTGGATATTTTCCATTTCGTCCTTGGCATCGACAACCGCCTGAAAGGCATCGTTAACGGTGGCGTTTTTGTTTACCGAAACCAGTTCCGACTGCATGATACCGCCGGCAGTGTCCTCGGGGTATTGAAGCAGTTCTTTGACTTCCTCGGATTCTTCGGGTTCGATGGCGTCAAGGACGGCTTTAGCCTGATCGTCGGAGAGCTCGGCGATGATATCGGCCTTATCATCGGATTCCATCTCTTCGATGATGTCGGTCAGTTTTTCATTGGAAAGGTCTTCAATGATCTGCTCTCTGGAGTTGTCGGAAAGCTCCAGAATAACGTCGGAAGCTTTTTCGACATCCAGCAGGGAAAATAACTGCAGGCGGTCTTCTTCTTCAAGTTCGTCGATCAGTTCGGCAATATCCGCCGGATGCATGTCTGAGAAGAGGTCGATGATGTCAAATTCGCGGTGGCGGCTGATCAGCTCTTTGAGTGTGTCTAAAGTTGTTGGTCCCTTTTTTTTGACCTTATCCATAGGGCTGCCTGATCTGTAGTTGCAGAGATTTGTATGATTCTGATTTGTGAACGATTCAGCAAGAAACGCGTTTACCCGTCCGCCTGCCGGTGGGAGAAAGCTTTTTTTAAATGAGCATGGCCCGGTAAAAAAAGCGTTTTCCGGCAGCGGGAATATATGGAACTTCCCTCTGTATGTCAATGTTTTTCTGATAAAAAAACGGCCGGGTGAGGTCCCGCCCGGAAAGGATACTACAGGAAATGAATTGGCGGCAAAATGGGCTGCAGTTTGTCCCCTTCGTACAACACTTTTTCCAGGAAAAGCCCGGAGGGCGGAGCTGTATGACGGGCGGGCACATCGGAATCAGCAAGCAGCATCTGCTCCAGTTCCCCGACAGATATGTTGCCGCGTCCGGCCTCAACGGTCATTCCAACAATGCGCCTGACCATTTTCCATAAGAAATGGGAACCGGTGATGCGGATGGCAAGCAGGCTGTTAAATTCTTGTAGCTCAATTCTTTCGACCAGAACTTTTGTTGACGAGTTCTTTTCCATTCTCTTGTCGGCGAAAGATGTGAAATCGTGAAACCCCTCGAATACGGACAGTGCTTTTCGCATTTTAGCCGTTTGGAGGTGATCTCTGACCCACCAGACATATTTTTTTCCGAAAGCCGTTCGTCTAGCAGCGATCAGGTACAGGTAACTTCGGCTGACAGCCGAATGACGGGCGTGAAAACGGGGGTGCACGTTTTGCACGGACAGGATATTGATGTTTGCGGGAAGGTGGTCATTGAGTCCCATCCTCAGCGTTTCGCAGTCTATTTTATGCGCGCATTCCAGGTGAGCGGTTTGTCCGAGCGCATGGACACCGGCGTCTGTTCGTCCTGCACCCTGAATATCGATGGACGTGTTCATGAATTTTTTCGCAGCGTCCATCAGCGTGCCCTGGATGCTCCTGGCGTTTTTCTGCGCCTGCCAGCCGCTGTAGCTTGTGCCGTCGTATTCCAGAATGATTTTATATTTGTTCATTTGGTGGATGATTCCCGGTTTGTGGGAATCAGAATATTCATGGCTGCAATGTGGTCAATATAAGTGCCCATGGACGGATCGAAATCGGGCAATTCCCGCCCCGGCATCAGAGTCGTGATGACCGCCTGCCCGACAATTTTTCGTCCATCATGGCCTAGATGATCTCTTGTCCGCACGCCCCACATATTATGAAAGATGAGGACCCTGCCGTCCTTGTGGCCGATGTATAGCATGATGTGGCCCTTGCGCCATAAAAGGCTCAGGTAAGGGACACCATTTTCAATGATGGTTCTTTCCTTTTCTTCACGAGAAAGGCCCCTCAGGTCGATGTATAAGCCCGCATCTTTTACCTGGCTTGAGGAGTGTCGGGGGAGCCAGATGCCGAAAACCGCGAAAAAGTCCCGCGTCGTGGCGGAACAATCGCGCCGGCCGTAAAGACCTCCCCACCCGTACGGTTCGCCCGTCATCTCATTTGCGATCTTTGCCGCGTTTACCGGATTGAAGCGAAGGGGCTTTTGGGCGGCCGCTTTCACAGGAACGAAACCACTTCGTATTACGGCCTGCCTGTTTGGATCCGCCATAGCTACGGATATTTTCATTTCGCTGTTCATGATGGCCTCCAGAGGGAAAATATGCCCCACGGATGCCTGCATAAGAAAACGGTTTCTCTCATCCAGAACGGACACGTGTTCACGGGTGATTACGGCGTAGCGCCCCGTTTCCCAGTTTTTCACAAATTCATCGTCCACAAACGCGAAGTCCTCTGTCGGGACCCAGCCGTAAGTAAACGATGTTTCCACCAGCGCCCATGCCTTGTCCGCGCTGAGATGGCATACAAACACCGGCGTGTTGGCTGGTACGGAAGATCGCTGCAGGTTATCGAACGGCCAGGCTTTGCTATCGCCGTCCTTTGCGGAAAAATGAGGGATATTAGTGGGCAGCTCTCTTAAGTTTGTATTTCTGGTTGTAATGCCGCGCGAAAGAATATTCGGATAGCTTACCAGTGATGCACCATTTTCCAGTTTTCTGATCCAGTCCGCCGGATGTTTTCTTTTGTTTTCTGCATAGCCGGGTTTCATGGCGTATATGTTGAAATCGTTTCGGACCCTTTCGGGAAGGGCGTGATAGGGATATCTCATGTGCCATACGGAAAAATACGAATTATTGTAATCTCTGTCCATCCTCATCTGGTTTTCCAAAGACAGATGCTCGCTGCCCGTGGTGGCATCTGTCAGATAAAAGGTATGATCCTGGCGCAGTTCACGGACGTCCAGAATGGAATCCGGGGGGAGAGTCATATCCGTGAGATAGGGACTATGGTCATAATGAACTCTTTTGACTTCACGCACGGTTTCGGGAGCGGTGGCACAACCTGATAAAATCAAAGACAAAACGGCGACGAGAAAGAAAAATCTTTTCATGAAGGCATCCTTTGCTTGATCTCTGGTTCTTTTGCGTTCCTTATAATCTTTTTTTCGGTTTCGGGCAAGATAAACGGTTTGTATATTTCCTGATCATTTTATTTTGCATTCTGTTTGATTTCGTGTAAATTATCACCTACCAAATAAATTTGGTATTGAACCTTTGGCGGGATGAGCATTTAATAAATGTGACACAGGATGATAATACTTTCAACATCGGGAAAGGAGATGGACTATGATCGCCGTCAGCGTACTTAAGAATTTTGCTTTTTTTAAAAATTTCAGTAACGATCAACTGGTGAAACTGGAACCTTTGGGCAAGGAGGAAACGTATCAGGCCGGGGCACATCTGTACTCCAACGGCGATCCGGCCCGCAGCCTCTATCTGGTCATGGAAGGGAAAATCGCCCTTTTCATGGATACCTACGTGGGAACAGGTAAACCGCCTTTGCAGGTAACGGTTGATTTTATTACCCGGGGTGAATCGATGGGCTGGTCGGCTGTTGTTGAGCCGTTCATCTATACCCTGAGCGCCCGCTGTCTTGAAGATACAAAACTCATTTCTTTTGATTCAGAAAAATTGCGCGATATGATGGAAGAGGACAATGCGCTGGGTTTCAAAATCATGCAGTCAACGGCCAAGGTGATTTCGAACCGCCTGACACATACCCGGATCATCCTGGTGGGTGAACGTGGCCTTTCTACGCTAACCGAGTATTAAATATTCAAAGGAGACAAAAATGCAGACTTTTGTTCCTAAAAAGATTTTTTTTACCAAAGGTGTCGGTTCGCACAGGGATGAACTGCATTCTTTTGAACGCGCCCTGCGCAATGCCGGCATTGAAAAATGCAATCTGGTACAGGTGTCCAGCATCTTTCCGCCCGGCTGCAAAATGATTCCCAAGTCGCAGGGGCTTAAATATCTGGTGCCCGGCGCCATTACGTACTGTGTTATGAGCCGCTGCTGCAGCAATGAACCCAAAAGGCTCCTTGCCGCTTCCGTCGGTTGTGCGATTCCTGCAGATAAATCGTCCTATGGCTATATCAGTGAACATCACGCTTACGGTCTGACGGAGAAACAGACTGGTGATCATGCCGAGGACCTTGCGGCGGCGATGCTCGCCTCCACCCTGGGAATTGATTTCAACGTGGATGAGAGCTGGGATGAGAAAAAGAAGATTTTTAAAATCAGTGGAAAGATCGTCCGGACCCTGAATGTGACCCAGTCAAAAATATGCATGGATAATCATTATACCACGGTTGTTGCGGCTGCTGTCTTTGTTTTCTGAGTCGCATGGATTTTTTTCAAGCTAAGCACAACGGAGCGGGCAGCCTTGAAAATCGTTGTTAAGTCTCCATGTTTTTTTGAGAAGGAAAATGATTAATTTATGAAAAGAGATATACCTGAATTACAGAGGCAGGACGTCGGTGGGGCCGAACTGCCCTTTCTGTTTTACACCGGCGGTCCCCGCCAGATGCTTTTTACTCACGCAACCGGATTTCTGCCCTGGCTGTGGCATCCCATCATTGAAAATTTTGTTCCGGAACATTCGGTCTGGGCTCCGTATATCTGCAACTACCGCTCGTGCGACCCGCATGAAGGAGGCCTTGCATGGAACGTGGTTGCCGAAGATCTGGCCGCCTTCTGTCGTGCACGGAAGATTGAGGACCACCTGATGGTCGGCCACTCAATGGGGGCAACGGTTTCGGCCATGGCCGTCGGTATGTATGGTGTCAAACCCCGGGCGATGGTTCTTATCGAACCGATTTTCCTGCCGGAGCAGTTTTACGAGATGACTCCCAGCCTGGAGGCTCATCCGCTGGCTTCCAAGTCGATGAAAAGGCTCAATCACTGGAATAGTGAAGAAGAGGCGATGTCTTATTTGAAATCGCGTTCGTTTTTTTCGTCCTGGGACCCGGAGATCCTGTATTTGTACAAGCAGTTTGGTATGGAAAAAATGACTCAAGGCGACATGCGTCTGACATGCACGCCGGAAAGCGAAGCCGCCATGTTTATGGGCGGCTGGTGCTGCAATCCCTGGCCGCTTCTGGAGAAAATTTCATGCCCCGTGCTGGTGATTGAGGGAGAAAAAAGCACCAATATCGGTCTGGTGGATATCCAGAGAGCCGTTTCGATGCTGCCGCAGGGCAAATACGGCTCGGTTGCCGATGCCGGGCATTTGATTCCCATGGAAAGGCCCGCTGAAATCGCTGGGATCATTAAAGAATATCTTTCGACGATTGACTGAAATCAATACCGGGAGAATCAAGTATGATCAGTCCTGACATCATCGCCTTTTGCAACCAGAAGGGGGGCGTCGGCAAGACAACCTGTGCTCTCAATATTGCCGTCGGACTCACGATGCTCAAGAAGAAAGTTCTGGTCATCGACTTTGATCCGCAGGCGCATCTCACCTACTCTCTGGGCCTGGACGCCCATCAGATGAAGAGCACGATTTATTCGGTTATGCGGAAAACACAGAGCCTTGATGCAGCGGTCATGGAGCTCAAGGGGATGAGAGTGTTGCCGGCGAACCTCGATTTATCGCGTCTGGAAACGGAAATGTCCGGTCTTCCAGGGAAGGAAAAAATTTTGAAGAATCGTCTGGCGGAGGTTTCCGATGTTCAATATGTGATCATCGATTGCCCCCCGGCGGCCGGGCTGCTGACGGTCAATGCGTTGGTCGCCTGCCGGGAAGTATATATTCCGCTGCAGATGGAATTCCTCGCGCTCAAAGGCATGAGCAGGCTTTTGTCGCTGATTGATGAAGTCAAGAAGAAATTCAATAAAGATGGTCCATCGTATCGCGTGATTCCCACACGCTATGATGGCCGGAAAAGGCTGAACAACGCCATCATGGACAAGGTCCGTGAACGATTCGGCGAGCGGGTGTTCAATTCCGTGATACGCGAGAATATTGCCGTGGCCGAAGCTCCCAGCTTTGGCCAGTCCATTTTTGAATACGCTCCCAGAAGCCACGGTGCTGAAGATTATCTGGACCTTTGCAGAGAGATCATCCGCAAACGGCCTGCAGTTTAAACCTTGTTTCATTCACGACGGATCGATACCAACGGAGCATGATTTAGAGGTTGTTGACGGTGATGTTCCAAATCAGATCAAGGAGAAGAACGATGTGGAAAAGGATAGTCATGATTCTCGTGTTGTTTTCTTTTGTCGCGTTTTCCTGGGAGGCTTTTGCACAGCTTAAAGACGGTCTGTGGGAAATTACCACACAGGTGGAAATCAAAGGGATGTCCCAGCAGATGCCGCCTACCACGGTCCGTCAATGCATAACCAGTAATGATCCCGTTCCCAAAAACCAGGATAAAAATTTTGAATGTAAAACAACCAGCCAGAAGGTAATCGGCAACACTATCCACTATGCGGTGGAATGCAAAGGCAGGGATGGAGTTATGATTTCAACGGGCCGGAGCACTTATACGGGCAGCACGATGGCCGGCTCCACGCAGACCAGGTTCACCATGAGAGGACAGCCGGAGATGCAGATGACAAACAGAATGACAGGAAAGTATTTAGGGGCATGCCCCAAAAAATAATAGGGGAGATTTCTTATGAGACTGAAAGACAAAGTGGCAATTGTGACGGGATCAGGACGCGGCATTGGTGAAGGCATCGTATTGAGATTTGCCGAAGAAGGCGCGAAAATCATCGTCAATGATGTCAATGAACAAGATGCGAAAAATGTCGTGGATCAGGTGAAGGCCAAAGGCGGTCAGGCAGTTGCTGTCATTGGCAGTGTTTCCGACCGTGCCACCGTTCAGAAGACGGTGGACACGGCCGTGAAGGAATTCGGCACGCTGGATATCATTGTGAACAATGCGGGCATCACCCGCGATTCCATTTTGCACAAAATGACCGACGATCAGTGGAATTCCGTGATTGATGTCAACCTGACCGGGGTGTACTTAGGCATCCAGTGCGCGGCGCGCATCATGCGGGAGAAAGGCTACGGCAAGATCATTAATATTTCCTCGACCAGTGCCCTGGGCAACATCGGACAGCTCAACTACTCCGCATCAAAAGCGGGCGTGATCGGGATGACCAAGACGGCGGCCAAGGAGCTGGGGGCAAAGGGTGTAAACGTTAACGCGATTGCTCCGGGGATGATCTGGACGGACATGATGAAGAATATGCCTCCGGAAACGCTCAAGCAGATGGACATGATGCTGCCTTTTATCGTGCCGCTGAATCGCAAGGGCTCTCCGCAGGACATTGCCAACCTGGCGCTTTTCCTGGCTTCCGATGAAAGCTCTTTCATCACAGGGCAGGTTATTTTCTGTGACGGCGGAATGAAGATGTAAAAGAAGACGATCAGGCTGTTATTAGATCGGCAACGAAATATGTAAACGATAGGGAGTGCTTTGTTCCCGACGAGGGAGGAAATGATGGTGATTTTCAGAATTAAAATGATTTTACTTGCAGCGTCTGTAACGGTTTTCTTCGCATCTTCATTTGCCGACGCCTGTACCGGTTTGACGTTCTCGGTTCGGGATGCCGGTGGCAGCCGCTATGCTTTCCAGGCTCGCACGATGGAGTTCGGTACGGATGTTACCGGATGGCGTCTTATTTCTGTTCCCAAAGGCCATCCATACAATGCCTGCAGAATGAACATCTGCGGGGACGGTGTAACCGGACTTCAATGGACGGCAAAATATCAACATGTGGGCATGAGTCCGGAACGCCCCGGACTGCCTGTCCTTGACGAGGTTGCAGACGGAATCAACGAAAAAGGATTATCCTGCGGCGGTTTTTATCACATGGGATATGAAGAATATAAGGATAAACCGCAAAACGGAAAGACGATTGCCAATACGGATTTCGTCTCCTGGGTTCTCAGTAATTTTGCAACGGTTAAGGAAGTCAGGTCGGCCCTGGAGAATGGAACGGTCGATGTCGCCCAGTTTACCCTGAAATACAAAGGCAAACTTATGTGCAACAAAGAGACCTGTCCGCAACTGCACTATCTTGTAGTGGACGAAAGTGGAGCTGCCATCGTTGTCGAGTTCAAGGGAGGGAAGGCGAAAATTTTCGACAGCATCGGCGTTATCGCCAACAACCCCACCTATGATTGGCACATGACCAACATGAAAAATTATATCGGTCTGCAGTCACTGAGCAGGGAAAATGCCGTTTTCAACGGGAAAACCTATGATAAAATGGGTAACGGCACCGGATCCATAGGCCTGCCGGGCGATTTCACACCCCCTTCGCGATTTGTCAGGGCCATGTTTTTTCTGAGCACGGCCATGCCGACTGAAAAAATAGGACCGGATGAAGCCATTGACAGGGCTTTTCGGATTCTAAACCAGTTTGATATCCCCGAAGGTTCAATTGTTGCGAATTCTCCAACGGGAAAAGGTCAGATCCAGGACTCAACAGCGTGGACGTCACTGACGGACTTAAAGCGGAGAAGGTACTATTTTCATACCCAAACCAGCAGGGCCGTCAGGATGATCGAATTGGACAAGCAACCGAAACAGGTTCTTTCGATTCAGGAATTGCCTGCCCGTGAGATGATCATTGACATATCGGAGAAGTTCACTCCCGTGAACAAGACCAACTAATATTGCCGGGTGGACAGTCTCTGGAAAGACAGGGGCTGTCCACCATGTTTCTTAGAGGTATTGTTCCTCCAGAAGTTGAAGAACTTTGTCCGCCGATTTGGTAACGGCCGTGCCGGGCCCGAAGATTGCCTTAACGCCTTTGGCGTAGAGGAAATCATAGTCCGCAGGAGGAATAACTCCGCCGACAACCACGATAATATCCTCCCCTCCCATTTTTTTTAGATTTTCGATCAGTTCAGGTACAAGGGTCTTGTGGCCTGCGGCAAGGCTCGATACGCCCACCACATGAACATCATTTTCAATGGCCATTTTTGCCGCTTCTTCCGGGGTTTGAAACATCGGGCTGATATCGACATCGAAACCCATATCGGCATACGCCGTGGCAACGACTTTGATTCCGCGGTCATGACCATCCTGTCCCATTTTGGTTACCAGCTGGCGGGGACGGCGTCCCGTTTTTTCCAGGAATCTGTTCGTCCGCCCGCGCAATGCTTCGAGGACGGCACTTTCCCCGTATTCCGAAGAATAGGCGCCGGAGATGACTCTCGTTGTAGCCACATAACGTCCGAATACTTTTTCGATGGCGTCGGATATTTCTCCCCCGGTTGCCCGAAGCCGCACGGCCTCAATGGAGGCCTCCAGAAGGTTGCCGCCCTGTTCGGCCGCGGAGGTAATTTTTTCCAGGGCTTTCTGCACGGCCGCGTTATTGCGCGTGGATTTGATTTGTTTGATGCGGCTGATCTGTTCGTCACGGACGGAGCTCGGAATATCCAGCACATCGATCGGTATTTCTTCCTGAACGCAGTATTTATTGACGCCGACAATGGTGTCTTTTCCCTGATCGATCCGCGCCTGCCTGCGGGCGGCGGATTCTTCAATCCTCATTTTGGGCATGCCGGTTTCAATGGCTTTTGCCATG
The DNA here is from genome assembly GCA_964394715.1 of uncultured Smithella sp. Classification (GTDB taxonomy): domain Bacteria; phylum Desulfobacterota; class Syntrophia; order Syntrophales; family Smithellaceae; genus UBA8904. The sequence goes on along the minus strand of CAYMYR010000012.1, from coordinate 37,638 downwards.
CCGCCCAGCTCTTCAATCTCATCGATGATTATCCTGGCCTCCCTTATAATAGATGCCGTAAGAGATTCAATATAGTACGAACCGCCGAGGGGATCGACGACATGACAGATTTGCGATTCCTCCTGAATAATGATCTGCGTGTTGCGGGCAATCCGGGAGGAAAGCGGTGTGGGAAGGCTGACGGCTTCATCAAACGAATTGGTGTGAAGGGACTGGGTGCCGCCGAGAGCCGCCGCCAGCGCCTCCAGTGTGGTGCGGATGATATTGTTGTATGGATCCTGCTGGGTGAGACTCCAGCCGGAGGTTTGCACATGTGTGCGCAGTACCGATGAACGGGGGTTGGTCGGGTTGAATTCGCTGACGATTTCATGCCAAAGGTAACGCGCCGCCCGTAGCATGGCAATCTCCATGAAAAAATTCATTCCCACGCCGAAAAAGAAAGAAAGCCTCGGCGCAAACTCATCAATCTTCAAACCACCGTCAATAGCCGCACGGATGTATTCCTTGCCATCCGCCAGTGTGAAAGCGGTTTGCAAAACGGAATCCGCTCCCGCTTCCATCATGTGATAACCACTGATGGAAACAGTATTGTATTTCGGCATGTGTCTTGAACAGTAGGCAATGATGTCGGACACAATACGCATCGAGGGACGCGGGGGATATATGTAAGTGTTGCGGGTCAGAAATTCTTTGAGGATGTCGTTCTGAATGGTACCGGTCAGAAGTTTCTGTTCGACTCCCTGTTCCTCGGCCGCCACAATGTAGCCCGCCAGGATTGGCAGCACTGCGCCATTCATGGTCATGGAGACGGAGACTTTCTCCAGGGGAATCTGATCAAAAAGGATTTTCATGTCTTCGACGGAATCAATCGCCACACCGGCTTTTCCTACGTCACCCGCCACGCGGGGATGATCGGAATCATAACCCCGATGCGTGGCCAGGTCAAAGGCCACCGATAAACCCGTCTGCCCTGCAGCCAGATTTTTGCGGTAGAACTCATTCGATTCCTTTGCGGTGGCAAACCCTGCGTACTGTCGGATGGTCCAGGCACGATTGGCGTACATGGTGGCCGTAGGCCCCCGAAGATAAGGAGCCAGACCGGCGAGGGTGTCGACGGTGTCCAGTCCTTCCAGATCGGAAGCCGTATACAGCGGTTTGACAACGATACCTTCCGCCGTTTTCCAGTTTAATGCTTCAACGGAGCTCCCTTTAAGCTCCCTGGCCGCGGCTTCACGCCATTTTTCCATTTGAACATGTTCAGACACGATGAACTCCTTAAAAAATATTATAAATTACCTTTATCACAAGATGATGATCCAGCGTTGAAAGTCTGATAGGATTTGTTCGGGCGGGCGGCACAGTTCTGAATCTATGCCATACCTTTTGAACCTGCCTGGCAACAACGCGCAGGATATTTACTCTTATGTCAGGGTTTTTTCCAATACCTTTTTGACATCCTCGAAGCGGAAAGGTTTTTTCAATACAGCGTGGAAACCGTAATCCGCGTAATTTTTCATGACGGGATCGTCATCCCCCGAAATGAGAATGGCCCTGATGTCCGGGGTAATTTTTTTCATCCGCGTCAATGCGGCTTTCCCTCCTAAGCCCTGCCGGACCGAAAATGCCATCAAGACGGCGCAATATGGATTGCCGGCATCCAGCGCTTTTTGATATTCCTGTATCGCCTCCTGCCCCCCGGCCACCGTTGTGGCTTCAAAATCAAGCTGATCGGCATAAAGCTGCACGAGTGTTCTGATGTCCGGACTGTCGTCCATGATCAGGATGCGCCTCCGGGAAGAAATAAACACTTTTTCTCCTGGATCTGCTTCGGGAGTTCCGTCCGGTTTGGCCGGAAGATACAGGCTGAAGGAGGCGCCACCTTTTTCTTTGGAATCAACGATGATGCAGCCGCCGTGCTTTTTCAAAACGGCGTTGCATACGGTGAGCCCCATGCCCTTGTCCTGCCCCGATTCTTTGGTCGAAAAGTACGGATCGAATATTTTGTCGATATGTTCCCGCGGAATGCCGGATCCGCTGTCTTCAAAAACAATCTGCAGATACGGGCCGTCTGCAAGTGGTAGTGTGTCGGTTTCTTTCAAGTCGATATTTTCGGCGCGAACTTTAAGTGTTCCTCCTCCGGGCATGGCGTCACGAGCGTTATCCAGGAGGTTGTTAAAACAATGCCTGATCTGAACTTCATCAATATCAGCGGGCCATAGACCTTTCTGGATTTCCATCTGCGGGTTTACAGGTGATGATTTCAATGCACTTTTAACGGCATCCCGGAGAATATGTTCAATGTGCTGGATTTTGAGCTTTGGCTGTCCTCCACGCGAAAAAGCAGAAAGACGGCTGGTCAGTTCCCTGGTTTTGTCCAGCGACTGTTGTGCGGATTTCAGCCATTTTTGAGCGATGTGGTCGGATTTGATTCCTAAAACGGCCATGTCGATATATCCCTGCACTAGTGTGAGGAGATTGTTGAAATCATGAACGATTCCGCCAGCCAGAAGGCCCAGGGATTGGAGTTTTACGGTATTTTTAAGGGCATCCTCCATTCTGATGCGTTCTGTGATGTCAGAGATTATATTGTACAGAAAATTTTTACCGTTTCGCGGCAACAGTCCGCTTAAAACTTCCACATCACGGATTGAACCATCCGCCCTGTTGTGTTTTGAAACAAAATAACTGTGCTTTTGCGTCGTGTCCAGAGTCATCTGCGCGTTGAGTTCATCAGCACTCAATCTGCAGATTTCGGACATTTTCTTTTGTATCAGTTCCTCCCGGTTCCACCCGTAATAAGCGCAGGCGACACGATTGGCATCGACAATGGATTTGCTGTCCGGGTCAATGAGGAGCATGGCCATGTGGCCATTTTCAAACAGGCTTTTGTAGCATTCATCGTTTTCAGATGCCGTTTGATCCAAAAAACGATTTTCCTTTTGACTGATAAGGTTGTTGCTTTCCAGAAGTTTTGCCTCCATGAGACCGAGACGGTTTTCCTGATCTTTCGCCAACCTTTCGCTTTCACGCGCCTTTCTCATGATGTCTTGCAGTTGCTGCTCAGATTGCTTGAGTTGATTGTCTTTTTCTTTCAGGAGTTTTTCGAAATCCAGCAGTCGTCTTTCGTTTTGTTTGATGAGATCGTCTTTTTCCTGGGCAAGTTTTTCGCTTTCCTGCAACTTTTTCATCATCAGTTGGGTCTGATTGGCCTGTTCCCGCAGAAGTGTTTCAATCCCCTGCCTTTCAATTTGACTTTGCGGAGGAGCTTCTTGATCAACTTTACGATCGCTGATATTCCGTGAAACACCTAAGATTTCTATCATCTTGCCGCTGAAGTCCCGGATGGGCGTCAGATTGGTTTCGGTCCATACGGTAGATCCGTCTTTGCACAGATATTCCAGTTGAATGATTCGTGAACGATTCTTGGGGGCCTTTTTGGAATATTCCAGAGCAAGTTCCTCCCCCCAGACGCTGTTGATCAATTCAAAAGACTCCGGTGTGAAGATTTCATCCGGCCCCTGTTCCATGACCTCCTCTACCGTGAAGCCTCGTAATGTCTCCACGGATGGGCTGACAAAAGTCAGGTTGAGATCCATGTCCATGGTCCAGGTCATGTCAACGATGTTTTCAGCAAGAATCTCAAGGTGTCTTGTTCTTTCTTTGAGCTCATCTTCCGTAATCTTGCTTTCGGTGATGTCCCTGTTACTTGCGCGCGTACCGGCATACTGGCCGTCTTCGTCATAAACAGGCTGGCAGACATGGCTTATCCATCGGACCTTGCCGTCCTTGCGGATAATTCTGAATTCTTCATCGCCCGGGACTTTTGATTTTTTCACCATATTGCGGTGTTCGGTAAAGATTGGCCGATCGGACGGATCAATGATTTTAAATAAAAGATCCCGGTTTTTTTTAAATTCTTCTTCGGTGTAGCCGGTAATTTTTTTACAGGAGGGCGATGTATAGAGTAAACGGTCATCAACGTCCAGCCAGAATTCCCAATCATGACTGTTTTGGGCAATCAGGCGGTAACGCCTCTCATTTTCTTTTAACTCATCAATAACTTGCCGGTATTTTGTGTTTTGTTCTTCATATTCAGCTACCTGCTGCCGAAGAACTTTGACATCTTCAAAAAGCTGTACCCGTGTTTTGTCTCTGTCGCCAGCCATAGCTCCCCCTTATGATAAATGCAATTTTATAAAAAAATTTGCATGCTGACATTTGAAAACATTTATATTCTATACACATCGGATGTTAAAATCAAAGACAAATTGTGTGTTTTTCGTCCCGGGGCGGTCGCCAGAATGGTGAAACAACCGTTGGTCCCCTGTTTTTTATTTTCTGATATGATTTACCAATTGAAAAACAGATGAAAACATCTTCAGAAAATATGTAGGAAATTACCAATCAACAGCTTTTTTATGACCGGTAGTCTTAAAACGATTTCGAATACTTACAATTATACTTGACCGCACTCAACTTGTAGGATAAAAGATTAAAGAGCAAATTAATGTGCATGAGCACATTGGTAATAAACGTTAGGAGGCAATGGAGATGGCAAAATATCTCTACAATGAGGAGGCCGTTGCGAATCTCAGAATCAGCGATACGTCCGTTTTGGACAGGCTGGTTGATTTTGAGTCTGCACGCGCGGCGCATTTGAAAAAGGAGCACGCAAAGAAAGACAAACGGATGACGATTGGCGAAGCAGTTGATGCCTTTGTCAAGGATGGCGACGTCATTACAGATGGTGGTTTTTCCTATGTGAGGACACCGCATCAGGCCTTTCACGAGATCATCAGGCAGGGAAAAAAGAACCTGCAGATGATCGGAGCGCCCAATACCAATCAGAGTTTTTTCATCACTTACGGATTGGTGACCCATTCCCACAGTTCATACACCGGAGCGGAAATGCGCGGTATTGATAAAGTCTACGACCGTGCTCTGAAGGCTGGGAAGATCCAGATTTTATCGGAATGGAGCCATGGAGGAGCGGCCCAGGCATTCAAGGCCGCCCAGCTTGGTGTTGCCGGTGTTTTCAGTAAACAAATGCTCGGCAGTGACATCGTTCGCTATAACCCGTACCTCAAGGTTGTCCAGAATCCCCTGAAAGGTGTTTCTGATCCTGTTGTATTTGTGCCGGCCATTTACCCTGATGTGTCGATCATTCACTGTCACGCGGCCGACAAGTACGGCAATGCCTACATTTACGGTCCCGCCGTGAATGATCTTGCGGTAGCCGCGGCGGCACGCAAACTCATCATTACCGCCGAAGAGATTGTTCCAGAGAACGATATCCGCTACAACAGGCAGGGGCAGATCATTCCGTTCTTCTATGCCGATGCCGTGGTGGAAATGCCTTTTGGGGCGCTTCCCGGAAGCATGCCCGGGTGTTATTACTGGCCGAGGCAATGGTGGGAAAAGTGCATGCGTTTTGGCGGCGCGTCAGCAGAGAACAACAAGGCATTTTGTGACGAGTGGATCATGGGTGTCAAAAACCAGTTCGAGTTTGTCGACAAACTGGGGGGCGCGAAATGGATCGCCGAGGCCCGTCGTCAGACAAAGGCAGCCGAAGGCGATAATGAAGACATTGATTTCTCGTATGAAGAATATACCCTGAAGCACGATTCAGGAATTTACTATTAAGACAGGAGCAGATTATGCAAGATTTAAATGCACCGGCCAATCCTTTAGAGACGTTGGCCTACATCATAGCGCAGCAGATCAGCGACCACTCGGTCGTGTATATCGGCACAGGAATCCCAATGGTGGCAGGGATTCTAGCCAAAAAAACCCATGCCCCCAATATTACCCTGGTTTATGAATCCGGTGGACAGGACCCTATTGAAGGCGACATGCCCTGGTCAGTTGGCTGTCCCATGACCTGGCGGAAATCTCCCACCATTATGGAAATGTCCTATTCGTTCGCTCAATGCTACAATGGATATGTGGACATCGGCTTTTTGGGATTTGCGCAGGTGGATATGTACGGCAACGTAAATACCCACATGATCGGGAATGATTATCACCATCCGAAGGTTCGTCTGACCGGCAGTGGCGGGAACAACGATCTGTCCTCACTTACTGAGAAGATGGTCCTGGTCGGGCTTCAAACTCCGGACAAGTTTCCGGAGAAAGTTGATTTCATAACCTCTGTGGGACATCTGACGGGCGGCAACTCACGTCAGGAAGCAGGTCTCATCGGCAATGGTCCGGCCGCCGTTATAAGCCCCTGGGGAGTCTATGACTTTCACCCGGTCAGTAAACGGATGAGGGTCAAAACTCTGACACCTGGAGTTACTTTCGAGCTGGCCCAGCAGCTTACCGGTTTTGAACTTCTGAAACCGGAAGGAGACATCCCGGAGACAAAGCTTGTTACGCCTGAGGCTCTGCAAATCATACGCACCCAGGTTGATCCACGCGGTGTTTTCACACAAATGCCAGCCGCATAAATTTCTGGAAAAATGGGGGACAGGACTGTCCCCCATTTTTTTTCAACCTCCTGAGAAGCTATTGCTCTTTTTCAAACTGTGACTTTTCCGCTCCGCATATGGGGCAGGTCCAGGAATCAGGAATGTCTTCAAACCCGGTACCCGGGGCGACACCATTGTCCGGATCGCCTTTTTCCGGATCATATACGTAACCGCAGACAGAACATACATAGCGGGCAGCGCTTTTCACTTTGGGTTTGGCCGCAGCCGCTTCCTGATCAAAAGTCGGCGCGGATTTCGGAGATTTGCCGCCTTTAACATTCTGATAATAGTCATACGTCATCGGCTGGCCCTCTCCTGTGAGGTCCGCTTCGACGACCTTTCCTACAAATATTGTATGTGTTCCGCAGTCGAGTTCGCCTTCAACCTCAGCCTCGATAAAGCCTATGGAATAATCCAGGATGATCGGCACGCCGGTGACGCCGGTTATTGTTTTGACTTCTTTCAGTTTATCAACGTCCCGGCCGCTTTTAAAGCCGAACAGGCCGATGAAGGTCATTGGCGCGGCTTCTGATACGATCGAAACGACAAATTTTCTGCTTTGCCGGATTAGTTCATAAGTATAGTTTTCCCTGTTGATGCAGATGGCCAGGGTAGCCGGTTTCGATGTTGCCTGAACAATGGAATTGGCGATCTGGCCGTTGAATTTTCCATCCTGTCCTGATGTTACGATGTAAAGGCCGTAGCTGATTTTGTGAAGGGCTGCGCGATTCATTATGATTTCCTCTTTCCCGGGATATTTTGTTGATGCATCTTATAGCTGAATTCAATATTTCTTGCCAAGAAATTTTGATGCGGATTTTTTCTTTTGACAAAAGAATATTTCTCTTATAGTGACTATAAAAACTAGCGATTTTGCTCTTTTATCCGATTTGTACGGGTACTTGGGCACTGGTTAAAACCAGAAATCCATGAAGCCGGCTGCAAATTACCTGTCCGGAGAAAGAGAAAAATCATGATGACTTATAAGGAGTTTATTGGGAAAAGCTCCTTTTGTTTTGAGGAGATTCTGGCTTTTTCCTATGGAACTGCCGTCACGGATCCGCCGCCTTTTTTTGATGCACGCCTGCCCGCCCCGCCATTTCTCATGTTCGATCGAATTACGCAGATCGAAACCGACGGCAAAGGGGGAAGGATTGTTGCGGAGCTGGATATTCGTCTGGATGCCTGGTATTTTCAATGCCATATGCCGGGTGATCCGGTGCAGCCGGGATGTCTTGGCGTGGATGCGATCTGGCAGCTGCTCGGTTTTTATTGCGTATGGCGGGAGTCGCAGGGAGCCGGCCGGGCCCTGGGCTGTGCAGGTATATCCTTTAGAGGTCAGATCCGGCCATATAATAAAATGGTCCGCTATGAAATTGACGTGCGTCGATTGTTGCGTTTGAAGGAATCCGGTTCTTCCGTAGTTGTCGGTGACGGAAGGATTTATGTGGATGATGAACTCATTGCCACGGTTGAACAGGCCCGTGTCGGGGTTTTTAAAGACATCATTTACAGAGACTACCCCAGAAAATCAAAGAATTCCATAGGCGGGATACTGCAGCGCTAGAGAAGAATCCTGTACGCTGTTTTTACTGGCAAAAAAATATTGAAAATCGTTCCCGATTGAAGCTATGATCTCTCGGTTTTTTATAACTTGTCTGGCAGGGAGAGTTTTTGAACATTGTTAAAAGAACGGCTCTTTATTTGGCCCGTACGAAATATTGCAAAACCGCTATTGAGGATCAGGCTGATCTGAAGGCCATTCGGGAAAAGCCTACTCCCTCGATGGTCGCCGGCCTGATCATGATCGGGTTCAGTTACATAATCGGGTTGCCGGCTGTCGTTGCCATGGGCATCATCGCCGTCAGGGTGAAAAAACCGCTGGTGGCTGTTATCGGTGCCCCATTGATTTACGCGATCTCAACCATTATCTTTATTATCGGCATCAGGATGGCAGGGAAAACGTATGTTCATGTCTTTTGCCGATGGATGGTGCGGGTCGTACTGGAAAAAATTCTTGGTGATGATGTCCGGATGCTTTCCGAATCCGGTTCATGTGACAAAGGATAATTACCTGCAGTGTTGAAACGCTGTATTAAACATATTGAGGTGGTGAATGAGCACAATAGAAGAAACCATTAGTGAACTGAAAGTAAAAATCATTGAGACGCTGGGGTTGCTGGATGTCACCCCTGAAGACATTAAGGATGACGAACCGCTGGTTGGTGGCGATACGGGTATTGATTCCATCGATGTGCTCGAACTGGTCATGATGATTGAAAAGGATTACGGTGTTAAAATAGAGAGCAAGGAAATGGGCGCTAAAGTATTTGCTTCCGTCCGGGCACTGGCAACTTACCTTCAGCAGGCAAAGAAGGCGGATGCTTAGCCTTCGAAATAGACGATTGCCTTTGTCGTTCGCTTCTATAGAGAGCCAGATGATTTCATGAAGAAAGTACTGCTCATTTCCGCCAATAGGATGAAAAAACCCTATCCGGTTTATCCGCTGGGACTGGATTATGTGGCTGGCGTTTTGAATTCCCGCTATGAAACAAAAATTCTGGATATGAATGAATTTGCCTCTCTCGAAAAACTGGGAGAGCTGTTACGTTGCTACGCACCCGATTATATCGGCCTTTCGATTCGCAATATTGACAATACAGATACAATCAACAGCAAGGGGTTTCTGTCCGAATATCAGCAACTGGTGGATGTGATCAGATGCAATTCTCAAGCCCTGTTGATTCTGGGGGGCAGCGGCTACACGGTTTTTCCCCTGGAATTTATCCAGGCGCTGGATGCGGATTACGGTATTGCCGGAGAAGGAGAACGGTTCCCCGCTCTGCTTGCAGCTCTGGAAAACCACAGCGATATAACAACCATTCCCGGCATCATCACCAGACAGTCCACCTCCGTTGATTACGGAGCATGGGACGGATCGATGAACAGGACATTTGATCCGGATTCCACGCACACAAAATATTACCTGTCCTACGGCGGCATGCTTAATTTGCAGACAAAAAGAGGTTGTCCGTTTCGTTGCAGCTACTGCACCTATCCTCATATTGAAGGCAGCCGGATGCGCTTTTTTGAGCCGAAGGAAATTGCGAGGCAGGCCTGCGAACTGCAGAAAGCCGGCGCGAAATATATTTTTATGACGGATTCCGCTTTCAACGCCAGCTATGATCACAGCCTGCTGGTGGCTGAGGCGTTTATGAAGGCCGGTGTCTCTGTTCCGTGGGGAGGTTTTTTTGCTCCCACGGTTCCCCCGGATGATTATTATCAAAAGCTCGCGGACGCTGGACTGACACATGTGGAATTCGGTACCGAGTCCATGTGTGACAGGATGCTTCATAACCTGCAAAAACCATTTGTCGCTTCTGATGTTTTCCGGGCTCATCAAAAAGCCCTGGAAGCCGGTTTGTTTATCGCCCATTATTTTATGCTGGGAGGCCCCGGCGAGAATGAAGAGACGCTTCAGGAAACATTAAACGGTGTTGATCAACTGGAAAAGGCGGTTTTTTTCTTTTTTTGCGGAATTCGCATTTATCCGCATACGGTCCTGCATGAGACGGCTGTTCATGAAGGGCAGATCAGCCCGTCGCAGAATCTGATTGAACCGGTATTTTACCGGTCCCGATTTATTTCGGATGTCGATATTGTGAAAAAAGTAGAGGCGCATGCCGATGGCCGGGTGAACTGGCTGATCGGTGCGGGGGAGAGCAAGGCCACCCGAATATTGCCCCGACTTTATGAGAAGGGGCATACTGGTCCCTTATGGGAATATTTGATCTGATGACGTTGTAAAAAGGTCAGATGCCTTGTTGCGCATCAGTTTCAGTCGTTGCGGCTTATAAAAAAATACGCCTCATTCCTTCGAACTCGCGCACCTTGCCTCAGAAACTCGTGTGCCCTTAAAGGTATTTTACAACGTCATTCTAATTCGTTTAATTATCGGTTTTCAAAAAGCTATGGTTATGAAAGATCAAAAGCCAGCTTTGAGCCCCGCCCATATTACGGGGATCGTTCTGCTGACCGCCGCCACGGTCGCCTTTTTTGTTCAGCCGCTTCTGTCCGTCGTGCTCTTGCTTTCTTATATTGTCTTATGCGTGGTGGCCTGCTTTTATCCTCAAACGAACTTTCTGGGGCCCGTGATCAGCAGGGGCCGTTCAGGAAAAAAATATGTGGCGATTACTTTTGACGATGGTCCTACGGAGTTAACCACCTTGAAAATTCTTGATCTGCTGGACCGCTATTCCCTCCGGGCAACCTTTTTTGTCTCTGGTTTCAATGCCGCGCGGTATCCGGCTCTGATTGATGAGATCATCCACAGGGGCCACACCGTGGGCAATCATTCCATGAAACACGATCCCTTGGTCATGTTGAAAGGCTACCGTGTGCTTTACCGTGAAGTTTATGAAGCTCGGGTGGTGTTGCGTAAAATGGGGATAGACGCGCTGGCTTTTCGTCCACCCGTAGGGATCATCAATCCAAAACTGCCGTCGATCCTTGACCGGTTGGGGCTGTTTTGCGTCACTTTCAGTTGCCGGGCGATGGATGCGGGGAATTTTCGTATTAAAAATCTGTCTGCCAGGATTTTGAAAAAACTGAAGGAGGACGATATTATTCTCCTGCATGACAAACCGCCGCGACGCAACGAGGATCATCCCGTTTTATTTCAGGAAATAGAGAATCTTCTGACGGGAATTCAAGAGAGGGGTTTTCGTGTTGTTCCTTTGGCCGAACTGATTGACATGGAAATAATGATTGTAAAATCAAGAACATGAAGGAAATTTATTGGATAATTTTTATCCATGGATTGACGGGCATAATTTTGATTGACAAATTATCCAATAATATATGAATAAGTTAAATTAATCGAAGTACGTAAATTGTGAACAGACGGAGGAGCAATTTTTGATTGATCGATGGAGTCTGCCCAGTGATGTCAGGCGCACTGCACCCGATGCGCTGGAAGCCCGGGTTTTTGTTCCGGAAGACTCTATCTGGTTTCCCGGACATTTCCCGGGAGAGCCGATTCTACCGGGCATTGCGGTGGTTCACGCCGTTTATGAAACCATCCAGCAGGATGCACAATGCAGAGGTACGAATGTGCATATTTCACACCTGAAAAGAATCAGGTTTACCAGTCCTGTCCGTCCGGGTGACACGTTGTTGATCCGTATCACCAGCGAAGTTGCAAGCACCGAAACGCAATATATCTTTAAAGCAACCGTTGGAGAAAATACGGTCAGCAGCGGTCTTGTGGTTGTGACAAAAATATAAGATAAAAAGCTGAAAAGGAGGATGGGAATGCCTGAAAGTACCGAATCAAAGGGCATTGTGCGGCGTGTGGCGGAAATCATCATAGAGGAACTTAAGCTGGAAGATGTCACTCCGGACACATTCAAACCGGACATGGATCTGGTGGACGAACTGGGCATTGACAGTATGGATCTGGCAACCATTGCCCTGGTTTTACAGGATGAATACAAAATTGTCATTGACGAAGATGATTATCCCCGGTTAAAAACCGTGCGATTGATTTGTGCGTATATAGAGGAGAAACTTGCCGCGAAACATTAACGCGGGCTTTGAAGGATTGGAATGACCCTCGAAAACCAAACATCCGCGATTTCAGAAAGAATGAGATTTTCAGACCTGTTAGCCATTCCGGAAGTCAGGACTCGATGGGAGAAGGTGCGAAAATATTTTTTTCTCCGCGAATCGACCTACGACATGAGCAACCGCTGCAACATCCGCTGTGACGGTTGTTACTATTACGAAGGCGACAAACAGTTTGCCGCCGAAAATCTCAATGTTGAAGACTGGCGGCAGCTGATGAGGGCAGAAAAGGCACGGGGGATAACCTATGTTGTTCTGGCAGGGGCAGAACCGTCGCTCGTTCCGGAACTACTCGGGGCATGCTATACCGAGATGCCGCTGGGGTGCATTGCGACCAATGGTTTTAAAAAGATTCCGGAATCGGTCGGCTACAAGATTCATATCTCCGTCTGGGGGAATGATGAAACCAGTCTCCGGGTGCGCCGGGCGAAAAATCTTCTTAAGCGGCAGATTGAAAATTATGCCAACGATCCACGGGCTGTTTTTGTTTATACCTTTACGCGTGGCAACATTGATGAAGTGTACGATGTGGCCGCCCGGCTGGATGACGCCGGATGCCGGATGACATTTAACGTTTTCTCTTCACCGGTCGGATATCAGGGGCCCCTGAGACACAATCAAGAGTCGCTGCAGCTCACCCGAGAGGCGATGATTGATCTTTTGAAACGCTATCCACAGCATGTCCTTTTTTCGGTGTATAATGCGGTTGCGCACACGTCGCCGGGGGGATTGCACGAATTATACGAATGTTCTTATCCCAGGTGCAATCCATCTCAGGACATCGGACTGGGCCGTTCCTTTCGTCAATACAGGACGGACTTAAACTGGGACCGATCGGTGGCCTGCTGTGTCCCGGACACGGATTGCGCCGACTGCCGGCATTATGCGGCAGGTTCGGCCGTTGTTACGGCACGCCTGTATCGCCATGTCAATAATCCGGACACGTTCAAATCCTGGCTGGACTATGTGGACACCTATCTGGCTGTTTGGGTGACGGGATATGAAAAGGGAGAGAATCTCTGTGAAAAGGTTATTCATCCGCCGGTGAAGATGTAGAGAATGCAAGCTCGCAACGGTATAAAAACAAAAGGTCTTCAATCATGAAAACGGTAAGTTCCCTGCTGGATCCTCTCTGGTATGAACGCTATAAGCGGATATCCAGCCTTAATATCCGCAGTTCAATATATGATGTGACCAACCGCTGCAATCTTCGCTGCAAAGGATGCTTCTTTTTTTCCTCCGGGGAACATCACGTACAGGAAGAAACCGATTTGAAAAAGTGGGAGGCGTTTATTGATCGGGAAAAAGCCCGAGGCGTGAACCTGGCGATTCTGATCGGGGGTGAACCAACCCTGTGCATGGACCGCGTCGAAGCCTTTTACAAGCGGATTCCTTCTTATTGCGCGACGAATGGTCTGATTAAAGTGCCGCGCGATAGGTTTCCTGACATGATGGTAGGGATTTCTCTGTGGGGTGGCGGCGAAGACGAAAAAATTCTTAGGGGCAAAGACACGTTTGCCATATCCAGCAGAAATTATGAAGGGGATCCTTATACTTACTATCTTTACACCGTGACTCCCAAACAGGTGGGGAGAATTGAGCCGGTCATCAAACGAATTGCAGACGTCGGATTGAAAGTGCATCTGCAGCTTTTATCCAATGATGAGGGAGTTGACGGATTTCACTGGCATGAGGGTGAGCTTCGTGACCTGCGGGTGGAGATGGACGAGATGCTGGAGAGATATCCGCAGACAGTCATTTCCAGCAAATATTATCATGAAGTGATTACCAGCGGCATGATGCTCGGACGCCGCTTCGGATGGCGTGAATGTCCCTCGGTGACCGAATCGCTCGATAACCGGCAACCGCCCGTACGCCGGCTGATTCATTTTTATCGCTGGGCGGCCGACTTGAAGACGGTTCATCGCTGCTGCACGTCCGCCACGCGCGATTGCGCCACCTGCAAGGACGGTGCGGCGCATATGAGCTGGATTATGGTGAATAAACGCGATCATATCATCAGTACGCGGGATTTGCAGAACTGGATTGAGGTGTACGAGATGTTCGCCAAGCTCTACCGGCTGATTCCATGGTGAAAAAGGCTATCAGTCTATTAGACTATTAGGCTGTTGGAAAAATAATAAATTTTATCATGTCCATCAGAAGTATCCTTTTTTCTCTTTAAATAATCAAAAAAAATTATAATTGATATTTTTGGCAAGCTCTTGCATGATAAACACTTAATGCTGCGGGATTGATTCCCGTCGGTGATCTGAAAAAAGGTGTGTGAAAAGTGGTGAAAAAAACTTATGTGCTCGGCTATGATGCTGTTTCTCCTCTGGGAACGGATATGGAAATCCAGTGGCGGGGCGCTGTTCAGGGGAAAAGTGGTATCGGGCCGCTGACACGATTTCCCCTGTCCGATGATTTTCCCGTGCGTATAGCAGGCCAGGTGGGCGAATTGGATATCCGGACATACCCGTTTTTACAGCCCCGCGAAATGGCGCACTGGACATCGCCGATTTACCCGTACGCCCTGCTGGTGGTTCACCGTGCGCTGAAGATGAGCGGCCTGGAAATAACAGCCGACATCGCGCCGCGTGTGGCCGTAACCTTCAGTTCCGCCGTTGGCGGCATGGATGCGGTTTTAAAAGCGGACCGCCAGATGATCGCCGACGGGAAAATGCCGCACCCCTTTGCCAATCCCAATTCATGCATCAACATGGTCGGTGGCAAGGTTTCCATCCTGACCGGGGCTACCGGTCCCATCAGTTCTACAATTACGGCCTGCGCTACCGGGGTGACATCCATGATTATCGGCGACATGATGCTCAAACTCGACCTGGCGGATGTGGTCATTGCCGGAGCGGTGGATTGTCCACTGGTAGAGCCCATTCTGGCCGGTTTTGCCACCATGAACGGCGCTTATCGCCCGAAAGAAGGACAACCCCAAGAGCCACCGGAAAAAACCAGTCGGCCTTTTTCGGCTAACCGCAGGGGATTTGTGGTGTCCGAAGGGGCGGGTTGCATCATTCTGGCAACGGATGAATTCGCACGTGCTCACGGACTTGATGCAAAGATTGAAATGGCCGGTTCGGCAATGACGTCGGATGCCAGCCATTTTGTGGCGCCCAATCTTCCGACCGTGCAAAGATGCATTGAACTTTCGATTGCCAGCGCTGGTCTGAAGCCTGAAGATGTTGATGCTGTCAATGCTCATGCGACTTCAACAAAAATCGGGGATAAGGTGGAAGCAGATGCCCTTGTCAACGTGTTCGGCAGTAAAACGCCGCCCACGTCGGCCAATAAATCGCAGTTGGGTCACGCGATGGGGGCGTCGTCCGCCATCGAGACGATCCTGGCCATGCAGGGAATGCTGCAAAACACACTGCTGCCAACCATTAACTTTGAACCGGATCCGGCAATTACCATTGATTGTGTCCCGGAAGGCATCCGGAGTTTACAGCAGGAATTCGTCCTGAAAAATGCCTTTGGCTTCGGCGGTTGCAACTCCTGTATGATCTTGCGACGTATAGATTGATGAATGGAATGTAGATTATGAAAGCTCCCAAAAATCGCAGGGTATTTGTTGTCGGCTACGGCGCGGCAACCCCTTTGGGCAGTACGTTTGCAAAAACCTGGCAGCGAGCTGTGAAAGGCGAGTCGGGTTTTCGGAAGGTAACGCGCTGCAATGTAGAATCGGCCTGTGATATTGTTGGCGAGATACCCGACTGGTTTCCCCTTGAACTTGATTTTACTGATGCGAAGGAAGTATACAACTGGAATGCATCGTTTGTCATTCTGACGATGGAGGTCTGCAAAGCGGCGCTGGAGCATGCATGTATTGTAATGGATGATCGCATCGCACCGAGAATGGCCTGCCTGGTCGGATCAGCTCTCAACGGAACGGACGCGTTTCGTGTGGCCATGCACGATCTGGAACACCGGGGGCCGCTGCGGGTCAGTCCTTACCTGCTGCCAAACTTATGCGCCAATCTGCCGGCCGGGAAAGCCGGCATGCTTCTGAAATTCACCGGTCCGATCTTTTCACCGCAAGGCGCATGTGCTTCCGGCAATCATGCCATCGGGATCGGTGCCCGCATGATTCGTGACGGGGATTGCGATTTTGCCCTGGCGGGAGGGGCGGATGCGCCGATTCTTCCGGAGCTGATTCACGGGTTCGCCAATATGAATGCGACGATCAAGGTCCATCCCGGGGACCGCGCATACAGCGATCATGGACAGGTGTCCCGTCCTTTCAGCATCGACCGGAAGGGTTTTGTCCTTTCGGAAGGCGCGGGGGTTGTCGTTCTGGCGGCGGAAGAGGTCATCAAAGCCCACGGATTGACGCCGCGTGCCGAGGTGCTGGGCATTGGATGGACATCTGATGCTTATCATTACACGAGCCCCAACCCGCATACCATTATCCGGGCGATCAGGGAAACCATTGAAGATGCCGGGATAAAACCGGAGGATATTCATTATGTCAATGCCCACGGTACATCCACGGGCAAGGGAGACAAGACGGAAATCAAATGTCTGCGGGACGTATTCGGTAAATACATTGAAAAAATTCCCGTGTCTTCCAATAAATCACAGCTGGGCCACACCCTGGGGGCTACGGCTGCCATTGAAGCGGCCCTGACGATTGAAGGAATGCGGGAGGGCTTTATTCTTCCAACGATCAATCATATCCCGGACCCGGAATTTTCCGATATTGACGTGGTGCCAAACATTACCCGCAGGCAGAAATATGAAATCGCGCTGTCCAACGCGTTTGGTTTTGGCGGAACGAACTGCTGTGTGATTTTTCGAGGAGTGTAAAATGAGACCAAAACCCTTTGTCCCCAAGATATACAAAAACGACGAAAAGTATGTCCGGGACCAAACCACGGGGCTGATCTGGCATCGGACGGTGCACAGAACACTTTATGCCGACACCGACCGATCCCAGGTCGTCTATCATTCCAATTATTTGCGTTATTTTGAATTTGGCCGCACTTCGCTGATGCGCGATGTGGCTTACCCCTACAGGGAAATCGAAGAAAGCGGCTATGTCTATCCCATTATCGATCTGGGAATTACCTTTTATCAGTCGCTCTATTACGATGACCTGATGTATATTCATACAAGACCGGTTCATCTGGAACGCGTGCGGCTGCAGTTTGATTATGTTATCACCCATGCGGAAAAAGGGCACATCATTTGTGTCGGATATACGAAACACTGCGCAGCCAACTCCGCGGGAATGCCGGTAGCGGTGGATCCGAAAACGGTTAAGTTATGGCAGACCTTTCCGGACAAACTATGAGCAGGCTTTTCCCGGTAAAGCTGGAAATTGCCCCTTATCTGCGGGATCATTGTTTTGACGGGAAGGCCGTTTTCCCCGC
Source organism: uncultured Smithella sp. (assembly GCA_964394715.1). Taxonomy (GTDB): domain Bacteria; phylum Desulfobacterota; class Syntrophia; order Syntrophales; family Smithellaceae; genus UBA8904. The sequence goes on along the minus strand of CAYMYR010000012.1, from coordinate 20,153 downwards.
CGTGGAGGCCCTGATTACTCTGGCGAGGTTTGTGAAAAGTGATTATCCTCAGGCCGCGCTTCATGATCAGAGTTCAGCGCTTTTTCCAAGAACATTGCCTGTTGAGACAGACGGTGAAAGTTTGGATGCACAAATCGCAATGGAGGAGTCGGCGGAAGGCATCAGCGCTTCGCTTCAGACATTTATAAAAATCAATAATACCGACATCGGCAGGACACTGGACCATGCGAGGGTGACGTTTGCCGGAAGGGCGGTTTCTCCCGGTGCCGACATGTCTTTCAGAAAAGCCCGGAAAATGGAAAACCGCTGCATTCAAATTCCCGCGGCATCGGTTTATCGCGAATTGATTCCGTTTGGAGCATTTTATCAAAACATTACGGGAGATCTTACGGTTTCAAAAGAAGGTGTGCTGGCGGATATTCAAGGCGGCAGCGGAACAGCGGATGATGATACGCTCGGATCGCCTTTCGTCCTGGATGCCGCGATGCACGCGGCCTGTGTATGGGGACAGCGGTTTGCCGGCATGGTCGCCTTTCCGGTAGGTTTTGACCGAAGGATGATTTATAAGACGACAAAAAAGGGCGGGGCTTATTGCGCCCGGATCAATCCGGTGAATGCGGGGCGGGAGGTGTTGACGTTTGATCTCTGGATTTTTGATCAGGATGGACTGATTCATGAAAGCGTAAGCGGTTTGCGGATGCGCGACATCACGGGCGGACGCATGCGGCCGCCCTTATGGATAAGAGATGAAATATGATAAAAGTCATCCTGATTTGCCTTCTGGCGTATCTGGCCGGTTCCCTTAATTTTGCTGTTTTGTTTTTCAAATTATCGGGCAGGGAGGATCCGCGGTCGAGTTTCAGCGGCAATGCGGGAACGACGAATGTTTATCGTCAGGCGGGCATGTTATGGGCCTTGCTGATTCTGGCGCTGGATATCGGCCGCGCGATTGCTGTAGCTGCGGTTGCACGCCACTGTATGACCGCGGATGGCGGGTGGCTGATCTGGGCCGGATTTTTTCTGATTCTGGGAAACAGTTTTCCCTGTTTTCACGGATTTCGCGGGGGGAAAGGGGTGGCCAGTTATTTGGGTTTTACGGCTCTGATCGTCCCGTGGGCGGCTCTTTTCGCGGCGATGGTCTGGGTTTTGGTTTATGGGGCGATACGTGTGCCGTTTGTCGCTTCATTTTTTATGGTTGCCGTATTGTCCATTGGACATTCCCTTGCTTTTCAATGGGCGATGGTTGCAACTGTTGCGGCCGGGGCAACTTTTACGCTGATTATCTTTAATCATCGGGTCAATATCAGAAAATACCTCAAAGACAGACGATTCCCCGCTAAAGAGCAATAAAAAATGAGCTACAAAACGAGTTTTATGGCCTGATGTGCTTTCAGTGATTCATATATATTCGTGCGATGGGATTCACTTTCCACCGTAAGTTCAACATTCATGGAAAAGTATTTAGCCGTTTCACTCTGATGCGATGGGGTGATGCGGCACTGACGGTCCCGGATAATTTCGTAAACAGCGCATTTCATTTTGTCCGGGTCCGTGCCGATGATTTTGTAAATCCATAAACAGGGATATTCCAGTTGAAGTTGGCTCTTTTTGTTTTCAGGCATGGATGGATATCTATTCTCTTATCATATTGCTGTTTCACTTCCGGGAAGTAACACGGTTCTGAAAGCATCAAAATCAGTTCAACATACGATCAAATATCGGGAAAAGTAAGTATAGTCAAGATCTTTCGACTCAGATGAATCATTTAAGGGTTATTTTACGGCATCAGCAATTCACTTTGACAAGGTGTGGTGACTCTGGTAAAAAATTTCCTGATTGATGATATTTTTGACATAAACGGTTCATCAAAGGCAAAAGCCATTCCTGTCGGAAGACTATACCAGGCTTTCGAGGATGTCACGAATATCAAAGGGATCAAAAGTAAAACATTCCGTGCCATCAGGGAGTTTTTTTGTTAAATGAATTGATGAACACAAAATTTAAAGGAGGGTACGTTTATGAAAAAAGTTTTGATTTTTGCGTGTGCATTTGTATTTGTTGCGACAATGGCAATGGCTGCAGGTCCAAGTAAATATCAGGTGACGGGGCCTGTCCAGGAAATTAAGGGGGATGTGATTGTTGTTAAGAAAGGCAATGATAACTGGGAAGTATCCAAGGATGCCGCAACCAAAATTACAGGTGATCTGAAAGTCGGTTCCAAAGTCACGATCGAATACAAGATGACCGCGACGAAAATTGAAGTTAAGGAAGACAAAAAAGCCGAAAAGAAAACAGACGCCAAGAAGAAGTAATACGACATTCAGAAAACATGGCGGTTCCTCCGGGTGACAAGACCGGAGAAGCCGTCATGGATCCTTTTCACATTGCCGGACACAATTGATTGAGCGTGGATTTCAATGCGAATAGTCATTCGGCAGCATCGCATAAAAAGTTTCCTTTGTGTAAATCTTTTACCGGTATTCGTAAAAATCATTCGTTGAATCATCAATTACCTCATCCCGGCGAGGATGAAGATTTCACCTGAATAAGGAGCGTCGAAGATGGAAACCTTTGCTGTAGGGTTTGTTTTGTTTGTAATGATTATGACGGTAATTTCTATAGCTATTTTTGTTGCACTGGCACGCTGGATATTCCGAATAAACGACATTGTAGATCATCTTGAAGCCATAAATGATAAACTCAATTCCATAACATCCTTAAATACCAAATCCCCGGCAAGTGGCCCGGATATTGAGATTCATGACAGCAAACCGCATGAAAGCGGAACGTTAAAAAACGATTTTCCAAAATAATAATCCTTATATTGTGTAAAACCATATTGCCCTTGTGATCAAAAGTCTGCGCGATTGATTATAGTCTGTATGACTCGATAGTATTGATTATATTCCCAAAGATAATCTGTGAGGACTGGTCGGAATGTCGGCCAAACGATTTGTTTATGGCTGTATTTATGAACATTTATTTGCTGTTTGACAAACAGAAAACCATCATTAGACTTTTATAAGAGTGTTTTATGCACGATATGACCATGTGATATTTCAGGGGGTGAAAATCCTGGTATTTTATAGGTGCAGGATATTTCCCGCCGATAGATCAGATTTTGAAATGTGAAAAGCGATTTGAGGAATTGTCAAAATGAAGATGAAAACAGTCATTTGTTTTATCATTGCAGCTGTATTGTTGTGTGCCTGCCAGAGCGGCAATTCGCAATCTACGGAGGTTAATAAAATGATAAACATGAAAAATACAAAAAATACGGTTGTGGCCACTCTGGCCGGTGGATGCTTCTGGTGTGTTGCGTCCGACATGAAGAAACTGCCGGGAGTGGTGAAGGTTGTTTCCGGGTATGCCGGCGGCAACGGCAAAGATCCTACATACGAAACCTACTCGGATCAGGGATTTATTGAAGCCGTGCAGGTCTATTATGATCCGCAGCAGGTGACTTACGAAAAAGTGCTGGAATACTTTTTGAAACATATCGATCCGACGGATGCAGGCGGCCAGTTTGCGGACCGGGGACCGTCGTACCGCAGCGCCATTTTCTATGCCGACGATCGGGAGAAAACGATCGCTTCGCAGGCTCTGCAGGCCATTACCGTTTCGGGGAAGTTTGACAAGCCGGTTGTGACGGAAATCAGGAAGTTTACGAATTTTTATCCTGCAGAAGATTATCATCAGGATTATGGCGAAAAAAATCCTTTGCGATACAAATATTACCGCAGCGGCTCGGGCCGTGAACGGTTTCTAAAGGAGGTTTGGAAAAAAGAAGAAACCGCGGCACCTTCACAGAACAAACAATACAACCGGCCCGCCGACACGGAGTTGAGGAAAAAACTGACCAGACTGCAATATGATGTAACGCAGAAATGTTCAACAGAGCCGCCTTTCCTCAATGAATATGTTAACAATAAAAAAGAAGGCATTTATGTTGATGTCGTTTCCGGAGAACCGCTTTTCAGCTCGCTGGATAAATATGATTCAGGAACCGGATGGCCCAGTTTTACAAAACCTCTCGAGCCTGGAAATGTTGTGGAAAAAGAGGACCGGAGCCTGCCGTCCCCCAGAACAGAAGTGCGCAGTAAACATGCCGATTCTCATCTGGGGCATGTATTCCCGGATGGTCCGGGGCCGGCGGGAACGCGCTACTGCATGAATTCCGCTTCATTGCGTTTCATTCCGAAAGAAAATCTGGAGCGGGAAGGATACGGAAAGTATCTGAAACTGTTTTGATCGGGAACATAGAATCAAGAGTCCGTTGAAAATACTGACGGAGAATGTTCCAGGTCCAACAGCATCAGTTTGAGATCGGATAATTTGTTCATTTTTTTCTGTACGAGCGGAGAATCCTGCTCCTGCTGCAGTTCATCATCCGTGATGTATTGATAAATGACCCCGATGATATTCCGGATACGGAGGAGAAATTTTTCCGCGCTGATATTTCCGTAGGCTATATGATAAACAGAAATGTTATCAGCAATTAATTTTTCTGTTTCGTTGCACGCTTGCTTCAGCCATTCCAGGGTCATGCGGCAAATCTGCGGTGTGATCGCGGGGGTAAAATCCCAGAGAGTAAGTGCCACCGTGTATTTTATAAAAGGGATGTTGCTTCTGCACAATACCAGATTTTCATACCGGGCAATGACCATATTGATCGTGATCAGCAGATTTTGAAAAGTGTCTTCGATCTTGTTTCCTGCAGGGAGGGGTTCATCTCTTAACCAGCCGATGCTGCGGAATACCCGAATGCTGATGCTTTTGAAAAGGCGGTGTATTCCGGGGATGACTGCGTCGTTGCTTTTTCCTTCCTGAATAATCCCCTCGGACAGCAGTTCGGACAGGCACAATGTGTAACCAAACATATAAAGAGAGCTCAGGGTTTTTCCTGTTGCCGAGGCTGTCATGTTTTTCAGAAAAGCATCATTGGCTTTCGTAAGCTGATCCAGCAGATCCTGCTTTTGGATGTTATGCCTGTCCAGTGATTTTGCCTCGCGGAGGTATTTTAAATATTTGATGCATCTGCCGAAATGCAGTACGCCGATTTCGTGCCAGATGTCACTTATTGGTTCGCAATAATTCACAATAAAGCTTCCTTCCGCCTCCGCACGCTCGAAAGCCAGCTGGGCCGAAAGAAAATCCGATTGTGTTTGTGCGATGTTCGAGTAGATCAGCATTCGCATTAATCTGGCCACGAGATTGAGCGGACTGGTAAGAAGCAGGTTGGCGAGAACCGCATCCGCTTCGTATGGCATCAGACGCGCGCGCAGAACTTTGGCGATTTCCGTCAGGAGCAGGGCACTTTGCGGAAAGCGATGCATGGCTTTGATCGCCCCGAAAAAGCAATAGCCTGCCTGTTCAGGGAAAAGCAGTGTCATTTTAAAGTCTTCGTAGGAAGGGTCAAAGATGGACCGGGGAAGCATTTTTTCTTCCAGCAGGCACGGGATATAGTCGAAATAGCTGTAGGACAGGAAGTTGCTCACCGCCCAGATGTCCCCACTGTAGCCTGTTGATCGACGGGAATTCTTTGCGTATAGTTCAAAGCCTGCCTTGACGGTGGCGTAAAGGGCGCACATATGGGCAAAATCAGTCAGGTAAATGCCCGATTCAGCATTCAGGCTGAATTCCAAAATTCGCTGAATCGTTAAATTGGCTTCCGTCATGATGCCCGCGTGGATAATGATGATCAATTTTTTCTGGGGGGTGCTGTATTCGGACAACAGCCAGCGTGCGCTCATCTGATGAGCAATGGCCATGACGTTGCGGATAGCTTCATTGTAAAGCCTGTGCTCTTCCATCGGCCCGGGCTTCTTGGCAGTCCTTAAATGGAAAGATGTCGCGCCGATCATTTCGATGTTTTTCTTATGAAGGTGCTGCTCCAGACGGAGATAAGTGATGCAGGAGGAAAGTTCATTTTTCAGCCATACCACGTCGGCAGGAAAGATGATGGAACCCTGTCCCTGCAGATGAAATGCTATGGTTACACCGGAGTTTTCCTGAAGGGTTTCAAACCGGTCTGCGGAAAAGATGGGCAGCTGCAGAAGCAGATCGTAATGCCAGTTCAATTCGGGATGTTTCTGTGCCAGCTTGAATGCCAGAATTCGAAGGAGCGCCCGCTTTTTTGGTGTGTTGATCACGAATTTTTTTTTAAGCCGGGTAATCATGGTGGCTTGTACTTCGGGAAGCGATAATTCCCTTGCTGTTACCTCAAGCTGCGCAATCAGTGCATTTACGGATAAATTGCCCGAGAGGGTGTTCAGAACATCAGAAAAGGTCAGCCCTTCAGGAAGTTTATCAGAGAGATCGGTTTTGCCGTATTTTTCCAGAAATGCCACGAAAGCCGCTTCGCTGTCTGTTTCAATGATAGAATGATGAAAGGCGTATTTGATGATGCCGGGTATTGCGCGCCGTGAAATTTCCCGATCATTTTCCTTGAAATCGTAATAACTTTCGACACTGGGAAATGCATGAAGCAGAGAGTTGATACTCATGTTAATTTCAGGCATTTTTGTTTACTCTTTTGAATTGATTGATTTTGTATTATTCTTGTTACACAAATCCGGCAGGGTTTCAACTGTAAAATTTTTTAAGTCCAGCCGTGTCAATTCGGATGCTTTAGGATTATGGAAGGATGTTCCGACGAAATATAAGAGGCAATTTGGTTTACATTGTTTATCGCTTTTTCCATGTTGATGGTTAATAGACGCCGGTTTTCCATGACAATTTTCCCGTTGATAATGCTTGTTTTTACATCCGCTCCGCGGGCGGCATAAACAAGCTGGGAGTAAGGATTGTAAAGGGGTGTCAGGTGGGGCTGATTCATGTCCAGGATGATGATGTCCGCAAGTTTCCCCGTCTCAATGGAACCGATCAGATTTTCCATGCCCAGAACCCGGGCGCCTCCCAATGTTGCCATTTTCAAAACAGATGGGGCATTCATAACGGTAGGATCAAGCGATATTACTTTATGAAGTTTTGCTGCTGCATCCATTTCCCTGAACATGTCCAGAGCATTGTTGCTGGCGGAACCGTCTGTTCCCAATCCGACCCTGACGGCCTGTTTCAGCATTTGCGGTACAGGAGCGATCCCGGCGGCCAGTTTCATGGAACTGACCGGATTATGGGAAACGCTTACACCCAGATCGGCAAAGACCGTAATGTCCTCAGGATCAAGCCAGTTGCAATGGACCGCGATTGTTTGATCATCCAGCACACCCAGATCTAAAAGATGGCGCACCGGTTTTCTGCCGTAGCGTTTATCGATAGTATCCGTTTCGTCTTTGTTTTCCAGAAGGTGGGTAAGATATAGTATCCCGGCATCACGCGCTGCCGCCTTCACATTTTTCAGCGTTTCTGGTGAACAGGTATAGGGCGAATGGCAGAAGAAGGCCGGTGTTATCATCGGCGCGAAGGATTGCCAGCGCTCGACAAACCGGATTCCCGCAGACATCATCTTCTCGAACCGGGGATTGTCGGGCGTGGCAAAATCAGCAAATCCCTGGGAAACCACCGCACGCATACCGCAGAATTTTGCGGCCTCGGCGATCTGGTTTTCAAAGAAATACCCGTCACAAAACGTTGTGGTTCCCGACAGGATCATTTCCGCCATTGCCAGGACTGCACCGTCGTAAACCATTTCCTTCGTGACGAAACGTGCTTCCATAGGGAAAATGTAATGATTGAGCCAGTCCATCAGAGGAAGGTCGTCTGCCAGTCCCCGGAAACAGACCATGGGCAGGTGCGTGTGCGTGTTGATCAGTCCGGGCAAAACAAGATGGCCTTTCGCGTTGATGGTTTTGTGTGCCTGGGTGCGGCAGTCACTTTCCACCAGTGCAATGTGGTTTCCCCGTATGCCGATGGTGGCATTCTCCATGATTTCCATTTTAGCGGACATCGTCAGTAGTGTTCCGCCTTCAATGGATATGTCGAACTTTTCCGTTTCCATGATTGCCGCTCTTTCCATCCATCCGGTTCGAGTCTGCATCTGATGTCAATACTGCTTCCCCGGTATGTTACTAAAAATAAAATATAATCCCAGATTACGCAATAGACAAAAATGACACAGAGAAACAACGAATCTCCCTATTGCGTAATCTGGGATAATATAAGAATAACAAAGAAAAAAGGGGAAATTCAGGAAAATTTCCTTTCGATTTCCCCTGGTGTGTTGCAGTAAAAAAGGGGGGTGACCTTATCAGGTTAAGGTTACGCGAACGTTGTTTGTCCGTCCGGCAGTGCCGGTTTCCTTATTTTTCGTCTTTCACAACCTTCAGGGTTGCTGTTTTCGATCCCTGAATGTTGCAGCTTGCGGTAACTTCAAAAATATCATTGGGTGCGGCGGGGATCTTGTAAGTGTAGAGCAGGCCTTTCTTATCAGTTTGCGATTTGTAATCGTTTTTTTCAACCAGCACGTTGTTTTTGCTGATTTTCACCTCGTTGATATAATGCAAGCCGGTAAAGGTGGAAGGATGAGTGACGGTGACCGTCAGCGTTTGCGTCTGCAAATTGTAAATCAGCGTGATATCGCGGGGAGGATCGGCAGCGGCATATTGAGGTGTTGTCAGGCAAACCGCCAGGAAGAGAAAAACACAAACAAACACAAGACCCGAAAGATTTTTTTTCATCATTCATTCTCCTGATGCTGAATCTTTTATTTTACAGTGTACAAGGGCGATGTCAGACTGTCCTTTTTCGTGCACGTTGCCGTTACCTGAAAAGTGTCCTCTTCAATAGCGGGGATTTTATAGCTATAGGAGAATTTGTCCCCGGTTGGCTGCGATTCATACTTGTTGATGCTCACAACAGCCCCGTTTTTCTTGATTTCGATAAATTTGATAAAATGAGAACCCTTCAGCATCGTGTCATGAGCGATGTTTACAATGAGTGTCTGTGTAGCTTTATTATAGATCAACTGAATGCTCTCGGGCGGTGAAGCATAACACGACGGCTGGTAGCCGAAAACTACCGAAAAGAAAAGCAGTACAATAACAAATGACTGTGTCGATCCGATATTTTTTTTCATCTTTCTCCCTCCCTTTTATTATATGGCAACCGGAAAATGAATCCGGGATATGGACCTTTCCTTGTTTGTGCGTTTAGAGAATAATTTCCTTTTTCATCATCAGACAGGTCCATTTTATCAATTTCAAAAATGCTTTTGCAATATATAAAGCAAAAGATATGCCTAAATTTGTAATACAGCGAAATCCCTTTGCTATCAAGGGATATGATCTTGCGAAGATTTGCTTTTCTCATCCCTGTTGCGCAAGATGATTGGTTCATTTTGATCTACTGATGGATGACCGAATCCTTAAATGTCAAAGCAATGGACATCTCAAGCAAGCCGCAAAAATGATTTAGCAATTGAAAAAAAAAGGATATTTCTATAGTATTTTCAAGTCAAATTCCAGGAGGTAGCCATGGACGCGTTAATTCTTGCACGCATTCAATTCGCCTTGACCATAGGATTTCATTTTCTCTTCCCGGCCATGACGCTCGGAACCACGCTGGTTGTCCTGATTTCCGAAACGCTTCATCTGGTTAAGAAAGAAGACGTTTATCGGCAGATCACGGATTTCCTTGCCAGACTGCTGGGTCTGATTTTTGTCATCGGTGCAGTGACCGGTATTGTCATGGAATTTTCCTTTGGCACCAACTGGTCTCAATATTCACGCACGGTGGGGGATATTTTTGGACCGATTTTGGCGGCCGAAGGCGTGATCGCCTTTTTTCTTGAGTCTGTTTTTGTCGGTGTCCTGATTTTTGGCAGAAAAAGGGTGTCGCCGGGGGTTTACTGGACAGCGGCTCTGCTGGTTTTTCTCGGTGGGCATTTTTCCGCTTTCTGGATCATTGTGGCCAACTCCTGGATGCAGACACCTGCCGGATATGAAATCAACGCCGGGGGAAAGATTGTTCTCAGCAGCTTTTACGATGCGGTTTTCAATCCATCCACTGTTGCCAGATTTCTTCACACAGTGCTGGCCACCTGGATCACCGGAGCCGTCATGGTATCCGGCATTGCCGGCTACTATGTGGCCAAAGGCCTCCATGGAGAGACGGCCAGAACCATGCTGAAACTTGGGATTATTCTTTTTGCGGTTACACCGCTTTTGCAGCTGGGAGCGGCCCATGGCCATGCAATCCAGGTCATTGATCTGCAGCCTGTGAAGGCCGCCGCCATGGAAGGGCATTTTGAGACCGCCCGGGGGGCGGACGTTTATGTGCTGGGTTATGTGGACGAGGCCAACGAAAAAACCTATGGACTATCCATACCCGGAGGGTTGAGCTTTTTATATAATTTTGATTTTAATTCAGAAATAAAAGGATTGCGTGCCGTATCCAAAGAAGAATGGCCGCCGGTGAATCTGGTGTTTCAATCCTATCATATCATGGTCACGCTGGGTGGAATTTTCATCGGGCTGGGACTTCTGGGCGCCTGGCTGTTATGGACGGGGAAGCTTTATAACGCAAAATGGTATTTGTGGTTGCTTCCCTTCCTGATCCCGCTGCCGCATCTGGCTCATGAAACGGGATGGATTACCGCGGAGGTCGGCCGCCAGCCCTGGATTATTTACGGCCTGATGAAAACAGCTTCTGCCTCGTCGGTGGTGGTGTCGGCCGGTCAACTGATTTTCAGTCTGGTGATGTTTACGCTGGTCTATCTGCTTTTGTTTGTGATGTTTGTTCTACTGCTGGTGAGAATCATCAAGCAGGGACCTGTGGCATCGTAGTTGAAAGAACACTGCTGATAAAACATGGGAGAGTCGTGATGGAAAGTATCCAGAATTATCAAGTCCTGTGGTTTGTGCTGATTTTTATATTGCTGCTCGGATACGCGCTTTTGGATGGATTTGATCTGGGTCTGGCAGTTCTTCTGCCGTTCCTTGGAAGTACGAAAGAAGAAAAAGATACACTGATTGCTTCCATCGGCCCTGTATGGGACGGGAATGAAGTCTGGCTGGTCACAGGAGGAGGCGCGTTGTTTGCGGCTTTTCCCCACGCGTATGCAACGGCGTTTTCGGGTTTTTATCCCGCCATGATGCTGGTTCTGCTGTCACTGATTTTTCGCGGAGTCTCCATGGAATTTCGCGCGAATGACCCGGCGCGTGCGGGCCTTTGGGAAAAAGCTTTTATCGTTGGAAGCGCACTTGCGGCTCTTCTTTTTGGAGTAGCCCTTGGAAATATCATCTACGGGGTCCCTCTGGACGGCAGAATGGAGTACGCAGGAGACTTTTATACGCTGCTTCGTCCCGTTCCGCTCATGTTTGGCATCACCGGTCTTGCCGCCGTGCTGCTGCAGGGCGCGACATGGGCCGTTCTGAAGACAGAAGGAGAAGTGCAGAAGCGTGCTTTCAAGGCAGCTGGAATATTGACAGGTATCAATGCTGTCATGGCGCTGCTTGCTTTTTCAATGCTTGCCGCTTTGTTTCCCCGTTTGTCCGGGAATGCTTTATTTTATCTTGCCGTGGTGATTACTTTTGCAGGGCTCACCGGATTGTTTTTTTCCGTTTCCAAAAAAAATGATGCAATACCGTTTTGGGCTTCATCTCTTTCTTTTACCGGTCTTTTTCTGGCTGCCGGATCGGCTCAATTCCCCAACCTGATCACCGCTTCAAACGACCCGAATTTAAGCCTGAACATCTACAACAGCTCGACTGGTCTTTACACGCTGCAGGTCATGGCTGTTATCGCGCTGGTCGGTATGCCGATCGTTATCGGTTATACCATCTTTGTTTATCGTTTATTTAAAGGGAAGGCGAAAGCGGACAATCATTATTAGAAATTTACCGGTTGAAATTTCATTGCACATTACGGTTCCCCAGTCAATCTCTGGGATTTACACCTTCATCACATGGCATTCTGATCCGTTCCGAAGTTATTGATAAAGTCGTATATTTCCTGATTGGAGCATATCTCGTAGTATTTTCTGGGAGTTTCTTTTGTCATTCGAAGAGTGTTCGGATCCATTTCGAAAACAGAAGCTTCCCGGATGATCAACTGCTGGTAATTGCCGTTCAAAGTAGGCACCTTGCCGGTGTAAAACTTGATATCTTTTGACTGTCCTTCTTTGAAGGAGACTTTTGTCAGGTTGATTTCGCTGGAGAGCTTCAGAAAGCCTTCCGCGCTTAATTCGATTCCATTGACATTATAGCGCAGAGAATAATCATCATTTGAGTTTTCGTTGTCTTCTTCGGCATTTTTGAACACATAAAGGTTATAAAAAGGATTCTGGTTTCTGATGTGCTTGCGAAGATATTTACTGCAGCCTGACAGACGGTCTGCAAGGTTGATGGCGGGTGAAATCATGATTTTGGAATCGCCGTCGTAAAGGTAAGAAGGCGGTCCTGAACAGTAACATATCCCAATCCCAAGTTCCAGGATCGGGAGATTGTTTTCCTGATTTTTGATGTTATAGCGTTGAACGATTTGCAGCATCCTGATCGCCAGCCCACAGGCGCGTGCAACGCTATACCAGCCCTGCGGCGTGTCTTTGTGTTCAAAGATCGACAGGATAATGGCGTCTCCTTCAATAAAGACCTTTTCCGCCCGGTAATTCCAGAGAATCTCGGAAATCGGATCGAAAAAATTCAGGCTGAAGTGTGATGCGGGATTAAGGCCTCTGAGTCTCATGGTATGGCTGATATTGATTGACCCGCGGATGTCCGCTTTCAGGATGACGTGATTGATGACGGGCTTTTCTTCCTTTATACGTTCCGCAGGCAGCAGAAATTCAAACAGCGTCTGGTTCCCTTTTGATAATTGCAGGATTTTTTCTTCCGTGACAATGCTGATGGCCTCCATTGCATTTTTCAGCGTGAGAGCATTGTAATTATCCCGATGATACCGGGCAAACTCAATCAGGAAATTAAACAAGTGCACTTTTTTTTCGGCCACAGTGGCGGTTTTGATCCGTTTGATGGTCTGCTTGAGCGGGGCAAGAGGCAGAGTCCCGCCTCGCAAAGAGTTCTTTCGTTTCATTTCACGGATAATGGACCTTCTTGACCAGAAATCAACCAGGTATTCCCGGATATAACGCGGAGTCAAGGGCGGGCAGTAAATACCGTATATCGATTTCATTTCATAAGCGGCCACAATCTGCTTGAGGATCCCTGTTTTATTAAATTCTCTGTAAAAGAAATCCAGAAGAATCTGCCTTTTTTCTTTCCTGCTTCGCAGTTCTTTGAGTCTTTCAACGGGAGCTCCCCCGTCTCTGGCTCTTTCCAGGTGTTCCTGCGCGTCAAAACAATTGAACATCTGATGAATATTGCCGGTTTCCATGATCCATTGGTCAAAATGATTATTTCCTTTATCCGGGGGGGATGAATCTTGTGGGTCAATATTGTGTTCTGATTCCGGCGGCGGGCCTTCCTGCTTTATTCCGTATTGTTGCAGATCCGTTTTACCAAAAAGAGCATATATCATCGATTGCACATTGCCGTATGTGTCAGGATCCTGGGATCGTTTGCCCAAAAGGATGTATTCTTCGACGAGAAAAAAATCGTCAGAGGGATCATCGGTGTGAAGTATCGGGTTATTGAAAAAAACACCGGGGAGGATTTTCTCTTCGTCAAAATGCGTTTCACGCATGTTGCGCAGATTGCGATTCTGTATGTCCGTAAGCAAAAGAAACATTTCTTCTCCTGCCAGCCGGATAATGCGGCTCTGGTTCACTTTGATTTCGCCCAGTTTTTCCCTGGTTTTAAATTCTTCGTAATCGTCATGTTTGTCTGATAATTGATGGGCTCTGACCTGCTGCTCAAAATGATCCACAAGATTCTTATACTGATTTCTGACTTCTTCCAGAAACAGTTTTGCCAGCGCGGCCTGCCCCAGGTAATCGATCTGATGTTCGCCTTCGGATTTTGCCTGGTTGATTCCATCCATCAGGACGTCTGTACAGAGATTTCTCAAAACGTCCTTTTCGTTCTTGCAGGACTCTTTTTTATAATCTCTGTAAAATTGCTCCGCATGGCTATGCTTGATCATGACCAGCAGAGTTGTCTTTTTCAGAGCATTGCGGAGTTGAGGGCTGATGTGAACATCAAAATGAATATTGTCCACACCAAACGCAAGCCTGTCCAGAGAATAGTCAACAAGATAAGACTTGAGAGGCAGGTTTTTGAGCGATGGCAGTTTTGAAAATGATGAAAAAAAATTCAGCATCGTATCCTTACAAATGGATGGTCGGTTGTGCCTGCATTCACAAAGTTTTTTATCCGATGATCCTGCCAACGGATTTTCTCATGCATAAACCAGAGCGCCATTTGTTCAGAAGAAATTTATAAAAAATATTTTCATGATGCTGTGCAGGATGAGTGAATCATGATCACTGAAAACGCCGCCGCATGGATTTTCTGCATTTAAGAAATAATAGCATAAAGCGGTTTGATTTTCAATTTTTCAGTTTCGATGAATATTGAAATACCGGATCTGTATGGGAATGGTTTGCGAGGTCTTCCGCTGCCTGTGGATTTTTATCTCAAATGCAATATAATCAATGAAATCCTGCTTCATTTGCCGATGCAGAAACTGGAGAAAATTTTATGAAGGACGTCGTCCTGAATTCTCCTGCCGGTGATTTCATCAAGGGCTTCGAGTGCCTCATGCAGTTCAAAGGCTGCAAATTCCGGTGACTGTCCGGCGCTGATACACTGGTCAGCCGCCATGAGGCGGTCAAGTGCTTTTTCCAGAGACAGCTTATGGCGCAGCCGGGTGATCATGCCGTCATCACATATGGATTCGCTGCCCCCGGCTAAACCCGTCAGGGCTTTTTTCAGAGCATCAAGCCCGTCGCCGAATTTTGCCGAAATTTTGAGCAAATGATTGTTGGACATTGGGCCGGCCGCTTCGGGTTGACGGAGAAGTTGGTCCGTTTCCCAGGCAGGAGGCAGATCCGATTTGTTGACGGCAATGATGATTCTGCTGATATGTTTTTGATTCTCTTCCAGGATCTGCCGGTCTTCATCCGATAGCGGCGCACTGCCGTCAAGGACAATGACAATGACATCAGCCTCCTCCAGTTTTTCCCGGACCAGATCAATCCCTTCCTTTTCGATGACATCCATCGGTGCGCGGATTCCCGCTGTATCTGTGAGATGAACGTTTACGCCGTCCAGCTGGATCGTCTCCGTAATCAGGTCCCGGGTGGTACCCGGAATGTTGGTGACAATTGCTTTTTTTCTGCCGACAAGACTGTTGAGCAGACTTGATTTGCCAACGTTGGGTTTGCCGGTGATGGTAATCTGGATGCCTTTGGTGAATAATCTTCCCTGGCGGTAGGTTGATAAGAGACGGTTAATGCAGCTCATGGCTTCGTGAATCTGCGGGGGACGGGCCGTTGTTTCGTGTCCGGAAACGTCTTCCGTAAAATCGATGGCCGTTTCGATCCCTGCCAGAGCGTCAATCACCAGGGTGCGGATGCTGTTGATTTTACGGCCAAGGGATCCTTTCATCTGGGCCAATCCTATCTTCAGGGCATTTGATGATTGGGCGGAAATCATGGCAGCGAGTGCCTCGGCCTGAGAGAGGTCCATCCGGCCGTTGAGATAAGCCCGTTCGGAGAATTCACCCGGTCGGGCGGGACGACATCCCAGAATAATCAATTGTTCCAAAATGGTCTGCAGGATCAACGGATTGCCGTGGCAGGAAATCTCGAGTACGTCTTCACCGGTGAAAGAATGCGGTTTCCGCATCAGGGTTACGAGCACTTCATCCAGCAGGGTTGCACCGTCGGCGGCAACGATATCGCCGTGATATAAATGATGACTTTGCCATGTGCAGTTTTTGTGATGAGGACGGAAAAGATGCTGTCCCATTTCAGAGGCCATAGGACCGCTGACACGGATAATTCCCAGTCCTGCCGTGCCCAAAGGTGTGGCGATGGCTGTGATAGTGTCTGTTTGGGTCATGTTTTACACATCCCCTTCAAGGAACCAGAAAGAAGATTCAGGCACAGGGCTAAACGTGATGGGCAAGAGATGACAGGATAAAATACTACGAGCTATCAGCTGCAAGCTGTGAGCTACCCGCTATCCACCATTCACTTAAAGCTATTGCCTGTTTTTCGCTTTCGGATGTCCCCCTGCGTTGCTTCTCTTGGCTGGCATGACGATGACTTTCCGGTACTCGCCCTCACCGCGGCTTTTGGTAACCAGTTCCTCGTCTTCCTGTAATGCCAGGTGAATGATACGTCGATCATGTGCGTTCATGTGACTGAGGGATAAGGGTTTCTGTGTTTTTTTAACTTTTTCGCGGATTCTTTCTGCCATGCCAAGCAGAGATTCTTCTCTTCTCTTACGGTATTCCTCCGAGTCCACAACAATCATTTTACGTTGGGAGTCGGCCTTGTTGACGGCCTTGTTCAATATGTACTGAAGGGCGTCCAGATTTTGCCCGCGGCGCCCGATTAAAAGGCCGCTTTCATTGCCCGTAATGCCGAGAATGATCGTGTCATCTGTCTCAGTTGCGGTTACCTGGCATTCAAAAGTCATTTTACTCAAAATACCGGAAAGCAATTCTCCGGCCTTCAGGGCGGAAGGGGAGGTCGCCGCAACCGGTGCTGCAGAGGGGGTAGTTTTTCTTTCTGTGCTTTCTCCGGGAGTTGCCGCCGCCAGGACCCGGGAGACTGGCGGTGCAGGGTGTTCTGGCTTGCGCCTGTTTTCCAGTTTTGTTTCCCGCTTTTTTTCCGGTTTCTTTTCGGGATGGGTTTCTGTCTTTGCCACCTGACGGTTTTCCGGTTTTGAAATGAACTTTTCCCTGGGTTTACTTTCGTTAAGCACGGGCGCGGACGTGGTGCTGTTCAATGAAAAATTCATGTCGAAGGAAAGCAGGGAAGCTCGGATTTTGGCTTTTTTGGCCATAAGACCCAGAAAGCCGCTGGAGCCTTCGGAAATGATTTCAATATTTAGTTTTTCCCTGGGCACACCGAAATCACGGCAGGCTTTTTCGATTGCACCGTCAATGGTTTTTTCTTCTATTTCCAATATTTTTGAACTCATGTTGAACTCCGTATGCAGGGGATCCTTAAGCCAGTTTTTTGTTGATATAGTATTGCTGGCCTATCTGTAATATATTATTGAACATCCAGTAGATGACCAGTCCCGACGGGAAGTTTAAAAAGAAGAAAGTAAAAATGACCGGCATGAGCAGCATCACTTTCTGCTGCATCGGGTCGCCCATGGCGGGAGTCATTTTCTGTGATATGAATTGCGTGGCGCCCATAATGACCGGGGTAATGTAATAGGGATCTTTGGCTGACAGATCCTGAATCCAGAAGAAAAATGGTGAGTGGCGCAGCTCGATCGAATACATCAGAGCCTTATACAACCCGAAGAAAACGGGAATCTGGATCAGCACCGGCAGGCAGCCGGAAAAGGGATTGACCTTATGTTCGCGGTACAGGGCCATGGTTTCCTGTCCGATTTTGGTCTGATCATTCTTATATTTTTCCTTTAAGGCCTCGATTTTCGGCTGCAGTTTCTTCATTTCATTCATGGACTTGTAACTCATATTGCCCAGCGGCCAGAAAATGATCTTGATAATAGTGGTCAGGATAATGATGGCGATTCCATAGTTATGAACAAAGCTGAACAGGAAGTTGAGAATATACAAAGCAGGAATCGCCAACCATTTAAACCAGCCGAAATCGATTGCGTTTTCCAGGCCGACACCGAGCGTTCTGAGAAGATCATATTGTTTGGGACCAAGATACAGAGAATACGAGAAAACACTGTTTTGCCCGCCGGGAATAACTTCCTTGCGGCCCTTTGTTCCAACCGAGACCATGTTTGTTTCGTCGCGTGTCATGACGACGTTCGTCAAAGAAGGATTCTCCGGGATGAGTGATGCGATGAAATATTTGCTTTCATACGCGCTCCACAGCACGTTTGGCCCCAGGGTGCTTTCACTGTTCAATTTTTTTACTTCCTGACGTTCAATACTGTCTCCCACGGAAACAACCGGTCCCTCATGTCCATAGCTGTCGTCAACTTTTCCCGGATCGACATACTGGTACCAGTTGATCGTGGGGACCTGGGTGATGGGGGATGAGGTCAGATTATGCACCTTGACTTCCAGAGCTACGGTGTATGCTGCCGGATCAAATGTAAAAATCTTTTCAATTTTAACGTTGCCCTGGGATCTTGAAAATACTAGCTGTTGCTTTTCTTTGGAATTCATCAAATCCAGCTTGCCGGCTGTGGTTTCAAAAACCGCATCCGGAGAAATATCGGTGCTGGATTCGGGAAATGTCACGGCAAGCGGATAGGGCATGCCGTTCTGTACATCGACAAGTTCAACAAAGTCCTTTGTTTTTGGTTTAAGAGGATCTTTGCTGCCGGTAAACAATCTCTTGATCTTTGGCCAAAGGTCGTCGGTGCATTTATAGCAGTCCTGGGAATAATCTTTCAGCTTCATGGATTTGAGGGCGGCGCCGCGCGTGGAGAATACAGCTGTGTAATGAGGGGTATCCACCAGGATGTCACGTGGCGTTGCTTCCGGCTTAACAGGTTCTAAATCCGTTGCGGTTTTTTCAGCAACTGTTGCTTTTTCAGGGGTGGATGCAGTGGTTGATGCGTTGTCCTTTTTAATTGAGCCGACAGACTGTTTCGGTGCCGCGGATTTTTGAGGCGGTTGCGGTTTAACAAAAAATGTCTGATACAGAAATAGAACGGCCAGCGACAGGACGACAGCAAGAATAGTCCTCTTATCCATTCAGGATACCTCCAGTTTCAATGTTTACTTGACGGGATCGTAACCGCCGGGATGGAAGGGATTGCATCGAAGAATTCTTTTTATCCCCATGCAGCCCCCCTTCACCGGTCCGTGCAATTGAATCGCATCAATTGTGTATTGCGAACAGGATGGGTGAAAACGGCAACATGACGCGAAAAAGAATGGTGAAATACAGGCCTGGTATAAACGAATCATCGAAACGAGGAATTTAACCAAAGCTTTTTTGAACATTTTCTATCTGCCGGCTTTCCGTGTGAAGAGTTCGGTCAATTCGCTGCATGTTTCCTGATAAGTAAGAAATGGTATATTTTTTTTGGGCATGATGACGACATCATGTCCTGCGGGAAACAAGTCTTTGTTGCGGCGGAAGAATTCCCGAATCAGTCTTTTTATCCGGTTGCGAAAAACAGCGTTGCCCGTTTTTTTTGTGACAGTGATTCCGATGCGTCTGGTTCCATTCGGGTTGCCGCATATGATCATGGTAAAGAATTGAGAACTTCTTCTGCCCCCCTGTTTGTAAATAATCTGATAGCTGCTTTTATTCGTGACTTTTTCCGCTCTTCGGAAAGATTGTGCTTTCATGCATAAAAAACCCGCCATCCGTGAGACATGATAAGTTTTATTTATACGGTTAAGCGTTTTCTGCCCTTGGCTCTGCGTCGGCTCAAAACCTGCCTTCCGTTCTTTGTTGCCATGCGGACAAGAAAGCCATGGGATCTTTTTCTTTTGGTATTGGATTTGTTGGTCAAAGTCTTTTTCATAGTTAAACCTCTAAAAGTAATGAAATCGAACATAAATCATAGTCATATTTGTTTGTCAAGATGAAAGTCGTAAGGTCTTTGCTTTTAGAAATAGGCTGCTGCGGGTTGGTAATCGGGGTTGCCTGGTAAACAAGGATGGAAGTATTCTTATTGTGTCTGTTGAGCATGTCTGGCTTGTCCCGGAATTGATAACAATTGGTTTCTTCCTGCGGGAGTCACTTGACATTTGTAGGAAAATTACTACTTTAAAAAGTAAGATAACGGTAAATGGATCGATGATCTGTTTCGATGCGGGATTTTTTTGGAGGCTTGTAAAATTATTTGCGGAGCTTTATAAGTATTTATTATAAATTAAGAAATAATAAAATACAAAATAATTGCAAAATATTGAAAATTTCTTCTTGACAGTTTTGAGCATAGGGAGTAGAAGCTCACTTCTGTTCGTCAGAGATGTGCTTGAAGGTAGTTGATGTTTTCATCATGTTCACCGATGGTATTACTCTTGATTGTCAGATGATTTCTGGTTACTGACAGAACAAAAAATTGAAAATTAGGCTTGACAACGAAATCGTAATGATTTATACGTCAATGCTCGTTTCAAGAAGGCTCTTTGGAAATTGAATAGTGGGAAAATGAATTTGTGGG
>CAYMYR010000011.1:0-59864 GCA_964394715.1 uncultured Smithella sp. | reverse complement strand
CGAAGGGCAAGTCCGACGGCGAAGTCATGAGATTCTGCCAGGCGTTCATGCGCGAGTTGTACCGCCATATAGGCGCGGATGTTGACGTTCCCGCCGGCGACATCGGCGTGGGTGGACGTGAAATCGGCTATCTGTACGGCTACTATAAAAAAATCCGCAACGAACACACAGGCGTTCTCACAGGCAAGGGTCTGGATTACGGCGGAAGCCTGGTCCGCCCCGAAGCAACCGGCTACGGAACAACTTATTTTGCCGCGGAAATGCTGGCCACACGCAGACTGGAGTTCAAAGGCAAAACCGTCGCGATCAGCGGTGCAGGCAATGTGGCACAGTACGCCGTGGAAAAAGTCAACCAGTTGGGCGGCAAGGTCATATCGCTTTGCGATTCGACGGCGTGTATTATTGATGATTCCGGTATCGACGGCGACAAGTGCAGCTACGTGCTTGACCTGAAAAACGTTAAACGCGGTCGCATCAGCGAATACGCCGACAAATACAAAAAATCCACCACCTGCTATGAGGGCAAGAATGTGTGGGATGTTATCCGTGAGCAGGGTATCAAAGTGGACATCGCGCTTCCCTGCGCGACGCAGAATGAAATCAACGGCAAGAACGCAGCGGCGCTGGTGAAAAACGGTTGTTACTGTGTAGCCGAGGGAGCCAATATGCCCTCCACCCCGGAAGCGATTAAAATCTTCCAGGAAAACAAAATTCTTTACGGTCCCGGCAAGGCAGCCAACGCGGGCGGTGTGGCCACCTCGGGTCTGGAAATGAGCCAGAACAGCCTGCGTCTTAACTGGACACGCGAAGAAGTGGATAACCGCCTGCTCATCATTATGAAAAGCATACACAAAAATTGCTTTGATACGGCAGAAGCCTATGGTAAAAAAGGCGATTATGTCACCGGTGCGAACATCGCCGGATTCACGAAAGTCGCCAAAGCCATGCTGGCTTATGGGGTGGTGTAAAAAAACAGGCTGACAGGCTGCAGACTTAGGCTACCAGGCGACAAATTCTAAAGCACGGGTTAAGATGCAGGGCGATTTACGCCCGGTAATTAAGGATATAGCAGGGAACGGTTCTTGAGTGACCGTTCCCTGCGTATCATGGGAATCAAATTTTAAAAATCAGGGAGACGGTATGGATTTAAAACCAAAATCCTACGAAAAAATAAAACAGCTAATTGATAAAGGGGTGGAAATTTCCAATCCGGAAACCCTTGATATTGGCGATGATGTCTATGTTGATCAAATTTCCGGGAAAGGAGTACGCATTTATCCGGGTTGCCGGATTTATGGAAGTAAAACCGTCATATCATCCGGTTGTCAGTTGGGTTACGAAGGACCGACGACCATTGATAGCTGTCAACTCGGTGCGAAAGTTGAGCTGAAAGGAGGATTTTTCAGCAAATCCGTTTTTCTGGAGAAAGCAAACATGGGCATGGGCGCACATGTCCGGGAGGGATGTATCCTGGAAGAGGAGGCAGGTGGCGCCCACACCGTCGGATTAAAGCAGACCATCCTTTTCCCCTTTGTGACGCTGGGCAGCCTGATTAACTTCTGCGACTGTTTCATGGCAGGAGGCACCAGCCGCAGCAATCATTCTGAAGTGGGAAGCTCCTATATCCATTTCAATTTCACACCGGATGCCGACAAAACAACCCCTTCGCTGCTGGGGGATGTCCCCCGGGGGGTAATGCTGAACCAGCCCCCCATTTTTTTGGGTGGACAGGGAGGAATCATTGGTCCGGTGCGTTTGGGATTCGGCAATGTGGTGGCGGCAGGCTCCGTCCTGCGTCACGATTATCCCGGGGACAATCAAATGATCTTTGAAAAATCCCCCGCCAACACGGCGAAAGACTATATTCCGGCAATGTACCCTAATTTCAGTCGTATCATCAAAAACAATATTCTTTATCTGGCAAACCTTGCGGCCCTTGAAGCGTGGTATACACAAATAAGACAACCGTTTCTGGAAACCATGGAATTCGGTTCTCTGATTTATGCCGGTCTTATGGAGCAGCTTTCGTCGGCAAAAAAGGAACGCATGAAAAGATTAAAAGCGATGGCGGTAAAAGCCGCTTCGTCGTCCGCTGAAAAGGGCAGCAAGGGAAAGGAACTGCTTTCGCAGATCGGCTGGCTTGAAGAACTTTTCACGGGGAAAATACCGGAGATCATGACCGCAACAGAGAAAGCCCGGGAGGAATTTCTAAACGACTTTGAAAAAAACGCGAAAGATAAAAGTGCGAATTACATATCAACCATTCAAAGTCTGCCGGCAGAGGTTTCGGGAAAGGGCGTAACATGGTTAAACGGCATTATGATGGCCATTGCTCAAAAAGCCGCTCAGGCTCTGCCGTCAGCAGGTTAATAAAAAACCCGGCATTGAACCGCCGGTAGAACATGAATCATCGAGAGAAGGAGAAAATCAATGGGTAAATTATTTGGAACGGACGGGATCAGGGGCGAAGCAAACCGTTATCCCATGACACCTGAAATTGCCTTTGGAGTTGGACGGGCCATGGTGCACTTATTTAAGAAAGAAGGTCACCGCGCCATGATCATTATCGGAAAGGACACCCGGCTTTCCGGGTACATGCTGGAGAGTTCACTGGAAGCGGGCATAAGCTCGATGGGAGGGAATCCTTATCTGGTGGGCGTGCTTCCCACACCGGGAATTGCTTTTATCACCCAGAGCATGCGTGCAGACGCAGGTGTCGTGATCTCTGCATCCCACAACCCTTTTCAGGACAATGGAATAAAAATATTCGGCGGTGACGGCTACAAACTTACCGATGCACAGGAAGAAACGATCGAAGACCTGATTCTGAATAATAAGCTCAATGACTTCCTGCCACCGGCAAGCGGCATCGGCAAAGCTTTCCGGCTTGAAGGGGTAATCGGCCGTTACATCGTGTTTGCAAAAAACACATTTCCCCGCAACCTTTCCATGGAAGGAATGAAAGTTGTTCTGGACACCGCCAATGGCGCTACCTATCGGGTGGCACAGGACACCTTTAATGAACTTGGGGCTGATGTTGAAACGATTCACAAGACGCCAAACGGTATCAATATCAATGACCAGTGCGGATCGCAGCATACAGAACTTCTGAGGAAGAAAGTCGTCGAGAACGGCGCGGCCATCGGGCTGGCTTTCGACGGGGACGGTGACCGCCTCATCGCGGTGGACGAAAAGGGCAATGAGATCACAGGAGATCAGATTCTGATTATCTGTGCAAACATTCTGAAGAAAGAGGGAAAACTGAAAAACGATCTGCTGGTCAGCACGGTGATGAGCAATCTGGGTTTAAAAATGGCCTGCAAGAAATACGGTTTTCAGCACCATGCCTCCAAAGTAGGAGATCGCTATGTTCTCGAAGATATGCTGCGGCTTGGATCTGTCATCGGAGGAGAGGAAGCAGGGCACATGATCTTCCTCAGGCATCACACCACGGGCGACGGTATTATTGCCGCCCTTCAGCTGGTTGCCGCAATGATCAAAGAAGGCAAACCGCTTTCCGAACTGGCGCGCATGATGGATATTTTCCCTCAAAAACTGATCAACGTGGATGTCCAACGTAAGCCGGATATTGAAAAAGTTCCCAAGCTTGTAGAGGCCATCAGACAGGTGGAAAAAGAACTGGGTGAAGAAGGTCGTGTTCTGGTCCGTTATTCAGGCACCCAGAACATGTGTCGTGTCATGGTGGAGGGTCCTTCCGATACAGTGACGGCAAAGTATTGTCAGCAGATTGCTGACGTTGTAAAAAGTGAACTTGGATAAAACAGGAGAACACATTATGGGCATAACTGTTTGGGTGACAAGAAACTTTGCGCACATGAGTGAAATTGCTGCAGGGCTTGTCATCAAAAAAACTGTAGAAATTCTTAAAAAGAAAAAAGAGGCTGTTTTGGGGCTGGCCACGGGAAACTCACCGACAGGGCTTTACAAACACTTCGCCCGGGCAGCCAATGAAGGCCGTTTTGATTCCGGCCGAGTCCGCAGTTTTAACCTCGATGAATATGTAGGCCTGCCCGGTGACAACATTCAGCAGAGGGTCCTGCATCCGGAAAGCTATGCTTATTTTATGATTCAGGAGCTTTTCAGTCATCTGGAGAAGAAATTCATTGAAACACGCGTTCCTTACGGATCATTGATTGACCAGAAAAAACTGATCAGGGAATTAAAGGAAAACAAAAGCGACTGGGAATTCAAGGGTACCGACGCCGGAAAATCCATCGCCATCAATGCCAGATCATCATCAGAATACCTGGCCTGGATTCGGAAAGAAATTCTGGACGGATACGCCAGGAAAATTAAGGCGGCAGGCGGGATTGATCTTCAAATCATCGGAGTGGGCGGCCGCGGTCATGTGGCCTTTCACGAATCAGGTATTCCTTTTAAAGGAAGTTCAGTAATGCTGGTAAAGCTGGACGACAATACCATCCATAATGCGGTTGCCGACGGGCATTTCAGCAAAAAGGCGGATTCGCCGCAGTATGCCGTAAGTATGGGGGCTGAACTGGTTTATCAGGCAAAAACCGTCGTTCTTCTGGCCAACGGCGCACGAAAGACGGAATCCATAACACGATCTCTCCTGGGTGGCGTCACTCCCGAGATTCCCATTTCGTATGGTCAGCAGTATTCAAAACGGGGCGGCGAATTGATTTATGTCCTCGACCATGTTGCCGCCGAAGGTCTTCTTGCGAACCGCAGGGAGCTCAAGGAAAGAAACGTGGCTATTCGGAACCTAACCTAGTCCATGATCTTTTGGTCATTTGGTTCATACCCATCAAACACCTGCCGCGAAGAGCACACTTCTCGGCAGGTGTTTTTCTTCAGTCGCGCCCTTATTTTGCATCAAAAGGAATCGTAATTTTATATACACCTCCGGACAGAACGGTCCGTACGGGGTAGATCGCTTTTTCATAAACTTTCAGCATGGCCCGGTTGTTTTCCAAAACATCTGCCTTCAGTCCGGCAACGCCCTCTTCCCTCGCCGCACGGATCAGCAGATTGAAAAGATAGGTTGATATGCCCATGCCCTGGTATTGTTCGTCGACAATAAAGGCGGTGTCTGCAAAAGGTTCTCCCTTGGTTCTGACATAACGCGCCTCACCGATGATTTTCTCAACCCCGGACTCGTCAATGATGGCCACAAGCGACATGGTGCAGCGATAGTCCACATTGACGTATTCCTGCATTTTTTTGTGAGGCATGGTTTTGATCGGACTGAAGTAGCGGTAATAAACCGCCTGATCCGAAAACCGGTAAAATAAACGGCGCATTTCCTCTTCATCAGACGGCTTGATTGCCCGGAAACGAACCACCAGACCATCTTTGAATTTATGCGAACACGCTATTTTATCCGGATAAAGGTGACCGGATTCGGCATAAAAAATCTGATCGGCGTAAATCATCTTCTCTTCCTTGGCCAGCCTGACCAGTTCCGGACGGTCATCCGGATGCGCGATTTCAATGAGCGCCTGCGCCCGCTCACGCAGCGTTTTACCCATAAGATACGCCACTCCGTACTCTGTGATCACAACATCCATCGACTCACGATTGGTGAACTGGAAAGGATATTTATCCAAGGAAATCTTGATATTAGGCTGCCCTTTGCGGTTGCGGCTGGGCAGGGCAAATATATTCCGGCCGTTTTTGGAAAGGGCCGCTCCCATAAAGAGTTCCTGTACGTTTCCCGGTCCGGCAGTAACATTGCCCTTGCCGGAATGCAGCGCGATATCGCCTGTCAGGTCGACTTTTCGTGCCGGGAAAATGGCCACCATATTATCGTTGAGTCCAATGACCCGTGGATCCATTACAATATCCTGCGGCTGGAATTCCACCAGCGGATTCAAATCGAGCCATTGCATTAAATTTTTCGTGCCGATAACATAGGAAGCACAGGACTTTCCGCGATAAATATTTTTATGGCGGTTCGTCACGGCTCCGCTTTTAACCAGGTCCATCAGCGCATCCGTAAAGAAAGGCGAGTGAACTCCCAGGTTTCTTTTTGTCGTCAGCGTCTTGGCCAGCGCTTCAAAAAGCGGCCCGATCCCATAGGATATGCAGCAGCCGTCCTGGATAACCGAAGCCACGTTCGCGGCGATTTTCAGATAAACCTCCTGAAGCGGCCAACGGCCGACATAATATGGCGGCTCGGTTGCCTCAACCAGGTAATTGAAATCGTCCATGTTCACGAGGGTATCGCCCATTGTCCGGGGAATCTGGGAATTGATTTCGCCAACCACGATTTTAGCCATTTCCATGGCCTGTTTTTCTACAGATGCCCCGACCAGATATGCATAGCCGTTATCATCGGGAGGGGTCACCTGGATAAAGGCGACATCGATATTGATCACTCCGGTTTTAAAAAGCCAGGCAACACGCGAAAAACGGCTGGGAATCAGGTCAACCCGCCCCTGGCTGATGGCATCGGATGCAAGCCATCCGGAAAAAAATGTTTTTAACCGAAATTTCCGGGCATAACGTTCATCAATGGCCACGGCATCGCCCAGGCTGACCAGTTGGATCAGTTCCAGGTCCTGAAGGTTGGACTGATCGGATTCCATCAGGTGCTTAACCAGCGTCCGGGGTTCGGCCATTCCCGTTCCCAGAAAGATGCTCATGCCCGGATCAATTTTAGCCAGCATGTTTTCGGGAGAAACGATTTTCTGCTTCCACATATCTTCAAACCCCGTCTACGTTTATTTTCTGTTTGTAAATTTACTTTCAGTCTGTCCGGGAAATACCAATGTCTTACTCTCAGGAATGAATTGACAACTCTGACGTCAGGCCCGGCCTGGATCAGCCGGTTTTCATTGGACCAAGCAATGTCAATCGAAAATTTCTTTGTCGCGCCGGTACCAGTAATCCGGAATAATGCGATACATCAACCTGGAAAAAGGCCCAATATATTCATTCTTCCTCTTGTCAAACTGGCAGGCGTGAATTATCATGTCTTTGATAGCCTCTTTGTTGCCGCCTTTATTAAAAATATTATAAGCGCAGGAAAAAAGCGGGCTGTACATGTTTTTCTTGTCCAGATATTTATAAACATTGCGGATCGTGTTGGGACCTTCCGGTGTGCCGTCAATTTTTCCAAGCACCTTCAGGTTCGTTTCAATGGGATTACCGGTATACAATTCATAGAAATACTTTCCATAACGGTAATTCTTGCTGGCCAGCGACGAGACAGTTACATACATATCGCCAACGCCGGCCTGAGAGTGAAAAGCCTGGAAACTGCCTCCGAGCACTCTGGTCAGCGAGCGGATTTCCACTCCGGAACGGGCAAAGATCGTGCCCGGGATCGAATCACCCAGATCCAATGAATCCGTTAAGCCCTTGATATTGGCAACAATATTTTTCAGGGCTCCGCAGGCCTCCACACCGATTTTGTCAAAATTATAATAGGCATTAAGCTCCTTGCGGTTGAACATCAGCAGATGATCCCGGATAATCCCGGCTGCGCGACGATTCCCCGCAACGGTCAGGCATACCGGTTTGCCCAGCGCTATATCCATGTCAAAAAAAGGACCACCGATGCAAATGACCTGATATTTATTTTCCAGATGGCGCAAATGGTTGTGTATCAATTGTGACGGTGTGATGAGTTCCGTCGATATTTCATCGGAAATCAAACCCTTGATCGGTGATATCAGGCAGGTGTCCCCAGCCTTTCTGTCAATCATCGGCTTGAGATAATTGAGCAGTTCGGGAAGACGATTCATCGTTACCGACAAAATGATGAAGTCGTTGGTTTCAACAATATGCTCCAGGTCATTCGTCGCGTAAACTTTCTGCGACAAACGGGGAACCTGGTCCATTCCGCCCAAACGCCTGGCCAAATCCTCAGTTAAATGGATCGGATTTAAATGGTCACGGTTAATGGCCTTGCATACTTCCGAGTTGTGATAATAAATGGCGACCCGTTTGTTGTCGCGTCCCAACTTATACGCAAACGACGTGCCAAGACGTCCCGGGCCTATAACGGCAACTCTTGTTGTATCTAAATTGGAAACAATCATTTCTGTCCGCTCAAATATGGTAATACGTTCTTATTATATGGAATAAATCGTCCGACTGTCAAACCCTAATAGCCTTTTTACAAAAAGTAAAACAAAATTTACTTAAAAACCCTTTCTGTTTTTGGTTGCATTCTCCGGGGGGATTGTTTAAAAAAGACATTATTCTTCCAGAGATTGGCCTTGCAGGGTAAAGCTGTTTACAAACCATCTCCCTGTCAAAATGAGAATAGCAAACCGGATAGAATAACGGTAGCAGGCTTGCAAGGTCCAATGAATTGAAAAAACAAGCACCGAAAATGAAATGAGCACTATATTATGCCCAAAGAAAAAGTAATTCATTATCCGAACGGAGCCATAAAAGAAAAAAAATATCTTCTGGAAGGGAAAATACACGGTCAATATACAACATACTTCCCCAGCGGCCAAATCATGGCCCAGCTTCATTTCTCAAGCGGCAAAAAAAACGGTTCCGCCGTCAGTTATTATGCCAATGGACAGGTTCGGGAAAAAGTGAATTTCGTAAACGATAAAATGGATGGCCCCTATATTTCCTATTATGAAAACGGACATGTGCGCGAAGAAGAAAATTATAGAAACGGAAAACTGGACGGCACCTACCATCGTTATTTTAAGACAGGAGAATTGCGCGAAGAAGAACACTTTCAGCAAGGCAAATTTGACGGAGAATATATATGCTATTACAAAAGCGGGCAAATCAAGGAAAAGGGTTTGTTTAAAAGAGACAAACGCGAGGGCGAATATATTTCTTATTTTAAAAACGGACAAATCAGGGAAAAGGCAACATACAAAAACGGGAATCTGACAGGCAAGTTTCTGAGCTTCAGGGAAGACGGAACACACGCGGATGAGGACTCGGGAGAAGACGAAGATTCAAAACGTATCTGGGAAGATAAGGATATCGGCAACCTTCTGCACGACCTGAGTCATTTTGATAAAAAACAAAAATGATCACCGCCAGAAGAAAGCAGGGAGACAGGCACCATGATCAGAACCATACTCATTCCGGTTGACGGGTCACCCAACAGCGCAAACGCTGTCGATTACGGTATCTATATCGCGCCGAAGCTGGAGGCGGCGCTGACGGGTCTCCATGTTATCGACATTTTTTTAATCCAGGGACCGATGATGACCGACATCTCCACGACCGTCGGCATGCCTCCCTACGATGTTTTCTGTGAAACCATTGAAGCATCTCTGAAAGAAAAAGCCGACCTGCTGCTCAAGGATTTTGAAGACCGCTGCCGGATGGCGGCCGTTCCCTGCCGCACCCAAAAAAATATTGGCAAGATCAGCGATGCAATCATCGAAGAATCCGAAAACGCAGATTTGATTTTAATGGCAAAAAAAGGAGAACACTTCCATGTAAAAGAGGGCGGGGTGATCGGTTCCGTTGCCGAAATTGTCATCCGACATTCAGGAAAACCCGTTATGGTGATTCCTGAATCCTTCCGGGTAATCGAAAGCATGGGACTGGCCTACGACGGCAGTGCCCCGTCCAGAAAAGCGCTGGAGTTGTCCCTGATGATTTCGGAAAAAGCAAACTGGCCGATCACCATAATCATCGTCAGCTCAGATGCATCGAGGGCAGCGGAATTGTCCGCACAGGTGGAGGAAACCATCCAGCAGGGCAGCGCCGACTGCGAAGTGATTATCTCAACAGGGCGCGAGGTTGATGAAATCCTTAAATTTATTAAGGAGGGATCAATAGAGTTGATGGTCATGGGTGCATATGGTCACAATCGCCTTCGCGAATTGCTATTGGGCAGCACAACGTCTCAGGTCATCCGGAAAAGTCCCATTCCGGTTTTGTTAATACGTTAAAAAAAATAAAAGGAGCACCTCTATGAATCAGTCCATCTCTATCAGTCCCGACGGCACGAAATATCCGCTACCCGGCCAGGAAGAATACAAAAAAGAGTTAGCCCGCATCGGGAAACTGGTGGGACGAGCCCGGGAAAAGGGACAGGAAATTGTTGTCGTCATGGGGGTAGGCTTTGTCGGCTCCGTCATGGCAGCTATCATTGCTGACACAACCAAAAAGAACGGCCAGCCGGGCAAGTTTGTAATCGGCATGCAGAGACCGAGCAGAAGGAGTTACTGGAAGATCCCCAAACTCAACGAGGGCATATCACCCGTCAAAGCGGAGGATCCGGAAGTGGCCCCTATGATCCGGCGCTGCGTTCTGGAAAAGAAAACTCTCGTTGCAACCTTTGTTTACGATGTATTGAAATTTGCCGACGTCGTGGTTGTGGACGTCCAGCTGGACTATGCAAAAAATCAACTGGGCAATGTGCGAAACGGCCATGTGGAAATGAGCGCCCTTGAAGAGTCCTTTGATATTATCGCCCGTCACATTCCCCCGAAATGCCTGGTGCTCATCGAAACAACCGTGGCACCGGGAACCACGGAGCAGGTGGCCCTGCCGGCCATGAGAAAGGTTTTCAGGCAAAGAGGCATCAAGAGCGACCCCCTGATTGCTCATAGTTATGAACGCGTCATGCCGGGAAGAAATTACGTGGCATCGATCCGTGATTTCTGGCGTGTCTGCTCCGGTGTCAACGAAAAGGCCAAGCAAAAAGTAATCAAGTTCCTGAATGAAGTACTCAATACCGAAAAGTTCCCCCTCACCGTGCTGGACAGGCCCATTGAATCAGAGACAGCCAAAGTCGTCGAAAACAGCTACCGGGCCACCATCCTTGCGTTTCTCGACGAGTGGAGTCTGTTTGCCGAAAGAAATGGTGTGGATCTGATCAAAGTGATCAAAGCCATCAAAGTGCGCCCGACGCATTCCAATATGATTTTCCCGGGCCCCGGCATTGGAGGTTACTGCCTGCCTAAAGATGGCGGGTTGGGTGTCTGGGCCAACCGTCATATTCTTGGTTTTGAAGATGACACTTTCAAAATTACGCCCATGGCCATTGATATCAACGACACCCGTTCGCTGCACGCCGCCCAACTTGTCCGTGACGCTCTGCGCAATATGAGTTTGCCCATCGCCAGCGCGGAAGTCCTTATTCTGGGCGCATCTTACCGCGAGGATGTCGGTGACACACGCTACAGCGGGTCTGAAATTCTGATAAGAAGGCTGACTGAAATGGGCGCCGAAATTCGGGTACACGACCCCTATGTCGACTCCTGGTTTGAATTTGAAAACCAGGAAGATGATCCGGGAAGCAAGTCCGTCTTCTTTCGCAACCAGAAAAAACTGAAAGACTTGAAGGTGCAAAAGGACCTGAACAAGGCCATGAAAAACATTGATGCGCTGGTGCTGGCGGTCCGCCATGAAGCTTATCTGTATCTGGACCCTGCCAGAATCGTGAAGGCCGCGGGGCACCCGATTGCCGTCATCGACTGTTTCGGGATTCTCGACGATGACCGTATCCGACAATATCTGGCATTAGGCTGCGATGTGAAAGGCCTTGGCAGAGGGCATATTAAAAGGCTGAAAGATCAGGTGAGTAAGACAAAAAGCTGATCTTACCTGTGCGTGGAATCCTTAACGTATTCAGTCGTCCGGCTGCCGGGTTTTTATGAACATCGTGTTTAATATCTTGATGATTTGGGCTCATCATCCGGATTTGAACGGAATGTCAAAAAGGATGATCCAGCATGGTTTTCAGTGATTCCAGCAAATCATAACGGGTCAGGTCGTATTGAATCGGTGTGATGGTAATGTAACCCTCAGACAGAGCGCCGATGTCTGTCTGCACGTCTTTGGAAGCCGTCAGCGATTCAGCCGAAATCCAGTAATAAATATTGTCTCGTGGATCTGTGCGCTTTTCAAAAGTCTCGATGACGTTGCCTTTGCCCTGCCTCACCACGGCAACTCCCTTGATTTTTTCTTCCGGCAGACATGGAATGTTGACGTTGAAGGCGCTTCCATGCAGCGACGCGTTTTTTTCGATCAACCGCACCATCCTGCTTGCAAAACGGGCGGCAAAAGTAAAATCCGCCTCCTGATGTGTATCGAGAGACACCGCCATAGACGTAACACCCATCATGGCTGCTTCCGTGGCAGCGGAAACCGTCCCTGAATAAATCACATTGTTCCCGCAATTGGAGCCGCGATTGATCCCGGAAATAACCAGATCAGGCGCTTGTCCGGCCAGTTCCTTGATTCCAATTTTTACGCAATCGGCAGGGGTACCGCAAACCGCATAACCCAGAAAATTGCCGCCCTTTGTTGCGCTCCGTACCATTAACGGTCGGAAAAGCGTAATCGCGTGACCTACCGCACTTTGTTCAATTTCCGGCGCAACAATCAGACAATCCGCCTCCCCGGAAAGCTCCCCGTAAAGCGCAGCAAGCCCCCGGGCATAAATCCCGTCATCATTCGTCAATAAAATTCTCATCGTTTAGCCGCCTTTGATGCCATGCCGCACATTATTATTTTACCTGCACAATCTTCCCGTTTTGAACCATCAAAATAAAAGCGTCTTTTTGAGCCACGCGATTACCGTTGAAAGAAACAATACCTGTCGCTCCCCTGAAACCACGTACATCCAGCAGGGCATCAAGGAATTCATCCCGTTTCGTAATCTTTCTTTTTTCCAGGACTTTCAAAACAATGTCCATTGTATCATAAGACAGGGCGTCAATATTTCCGGGCTCACGGCCGTATTCTGCATAATATACATCGACAAAATCATTCGTTTCCGGAAGATATCCGTTTGTGAAAAAGCTGTCCACAAAAACAGCCCCTTCCAGAAATTCAACCCCGCTTTTTACCAAATCCGGTGAATGCCATAAACTGGTCCCCAATAATTGCACACCCCTGACATTATAGTAAACCAGTTGAGAAGTAATCATTTTGACCCGCTGATGTGAATCGGGAATAAAAAGGGCTTCAAAATCAACAGTTAATCTGCCGGGAGTGGTTTCAGCCGCAGCGTTACTCTGCTGTACTGAGTCGATCCTGTTTCCTGTAAGTTTCCTGATCTGTGCCGAGAAATCCGTGTCCGTTTTGCGGTAAGAAACTGCCTGATGGATTTTACCACCCATGCTCTTCACTTTATTGCGGAAAAGATTGACCATTTCCAGGCCATAATCATCCTGGGGATAGAGGACTGAAAAAACTCCAATATTCAATTTGTTGTGAACATATCTCATTAAAGCATCCATCTGTTGCGTCGCCGTCAGAAAATGCTGAAACACATATTCACCGGTTTCCGTAACTCCCTCTTTGGAAGTGATTAATATCAAAGGAACTTTTCTTCTTTGAGCTTCCTCGGCTATGACACTTGCCTCCGACGTACCGGACATGGCAACAATGGCTATTACATTTACATCATCAGCGAGATGAGAAACCGCTTCCCGTATTTTCTCAGAACTCCCTCCGGAGTCTGCGGAAATGATTTCCCAGGAAGAAGAAGAGCGCTGTTTGAATATCTTCGACGACAAGAGGGCCGCGTCGAGCGCCCTGCGCCCGGCATTGCCAAAGCGACCCGTCAGCGGGAAAATACACCCTACGTTACCGCGGCTGGCCACACCGGAAGGCGGACCAATAATGGACGGTTGAGCTTCCGCAGTTTTATCTTTCGGCGCTGCAAGGGGTTTTTCGATTTTTTTTCTAACGGGCGGTTCTGCTCCTTTTTTTGTTATCAGCGGGGCTCTCGCGCACCCTGCAATAAAAACAAAAAGGAATAAAATAAAGATTGCCGCTGAACGGCGATATTTCTTCATTTTGCCTCCTGTATATTTTTAATATTTTATAATATTTTTCAGGACAGGTCGATATAAAAAAGCCCGAAACCGCATTTCACGGTTTCGGGCCTATAACAGAAATTTTCCACCTTATTTCTTCACTTCTTCAAAATCCGCATCGACAACATCGTCGTCTTTTTTACCTGAAGCCTGATCAGCCCCCGCAGATCCGGCTCCGCCTGAAGCCCCCGGACCACCAGGACCGCCTGCGGTCTTCGCGTACATGGCTTCAGCCAGCTTGTGCGAAACATTCATCAGATCATCCTGTGCTTTCTTAATGGCATCAAGGTCATCGCCTTCAAGCGCCTTTTTCACTTTTTCAATCGCTTCCTCTATTTTAGACTTTTCCGCAGTATCAACCTTGTCACCGAATTCCTTGATGTTTTTCTCGACGGAATACACCAGCGAATCAGCATGGTTTCTGGCTTCAATTAACTCTTTGCGGCGCTTGTCTTCCTCCGCGTGCATCTCCGCTTCTTTGACCAGTTTTTCAATTTCCGCCTCGCTCAAACCGCTGGAGGCGGTAATTTTGATGCTCTGCTCCTTCCCGGTGCCCAGGTCTTTTGCATTGACATGAACAATGCCGTTCGCGTCAATATCAAACGTCACTTCAATCTGAGGCACACCACGGGGCGCCGGCGGAATTCCCACCAGTTCAAAACGTCCCAGCGTACGGTTGTCGGCGGCCATCTGGCGTTCACCCTGCAAAACATGGATGCTCACCGCGGGCTGATTGTCGGCCGCCGTTGAAAAGATCTGGCTTTTCTTGCTGGGAATGGTCGTGTTCTTTTCGATAAGCCTCGTCATCACACCACCTAAGGTTTCAATGCCGAGAGAAAGCGGCGTAACATCCAGAAGGAGAACATCTTTGACGTCGCCTGCCAACACACCGCCCTGAATGGCAGCGCCCACGGCCACAACTTCATCCGGATTGACACCCTTGTGCGGTTCTTTCCCGAAGATTTCTTTCACCTTCTGCTGAACACGGGGCATACGGGTCATACCGCCCACCAGAATGACCTCATCGATATCCTTGCTGGACATGCCGGCATCTTTCAGCGCGGTTTGGCATGGGCCGACAACTTTATCGATCAGATCTTCTACAAGCGATTCGAGTTTGGCACGCGAAAGCTTAATATTCATATGTTTGGGACCAGAGGCGTCCGCCGTAATGAAAGGCAGATTGATGTCCGTTTCCATGGTTGTGGAAAGTTCCATCTTCGCTTTTTCCGCCGCTTCCTTCAACCGCTGAAGCGCCATTTTATCGGTGCGCAGATCAATCCCCTGATCCTTCTTGAATTCAGCTACCAGATAATCCATGACGCGCTGGTCGAAGTCTTCACCGCCCAGATGGGTGTCACCGTTGGTCGATTTCACTTCGAAAACGCCTTCCCCCAGTTCAAGGATGGAAATATCAAACGTACCGCCACCAAGGTCGAAGACGGCAATTTTTTCATCTTTTTTCTTGTCCATACCATACGCCAGTGCCGCCGCGGTCGGTTCGTTAATGATGCGAAGAACATTCAGTCCCGCGATCTTTCCTGCATCTTTGGTTGCCTGACGCTGTGAATCGTTAAAATAAGCCGGAACCGTTATAACGGCATCCGTCACTTTTTCTCCAAGATAGTCTTCAGCGGTCTGCTTCATCTTGGTCAGAATCATCGCGGAAATTTCCGCCGGCGAATAATTCTTTCCTCTTACGGTAACCTGGGCATCGCCGTTCGCCGCCTCAGTAATCTTGTAAGCGGAAATCTTCACGTCATATTGAATTTCTTTGGAGTTATATTTTCTGCCGATCATTCTTTTCACGGCGTATACCGTATTCTCCGAATTGGTGATGGCCTGTCTCTTGGCCACCTGCCCAACCAGCCGTTCACCGCTATCCGTTATGGCAACAACAGAAGGCGTGGTGCGGTTGCCTTCCTGATTCGCAATAACGACCGGGTCACCGCCTTCCATAATTGCCACGCACGAATTGGTTGTTCCCAAATCTATACCGATAATTTTTCCCATTTTTCTTCCTCCTTATTCTCCATTAGCCTCGCATATTTCACATTCACTGTTTTCTCCGGTCTTTTTGCAAACGCAGACTCTTGACGGTCGAATCAATCTGCCGTTGAGCAGATACCCCTTTTCCATCTCGCTCACAACCTGATTGTCCTGGTGATCCACGCTGTCCACCCTCATCAGCGCCTCGTGGAAATTCGGGTCAAAATCAGCTCCGACACTTTCTATTCTCTCCACCCCGTGCTTTTTCAGACAGCACAAAAACTGGTCCTGAATCAGTGCGATCCCGTCTTTAAAAGCCTGCGCATCGCTGCTGTCCTTGTGCTCAAGAGCGCGATCCAGGCTGTCCAGAAAGGGCAGAATATCTTTTATTAAATCCTCTTTACCGAACTTAATGATATCGGCTTTATCCCGGGCCGCCCGTTTTCTGAAATTATCTAATTCAGCCACTGCCCGAAGATAAAGATCATAATTATCCTTGGCTTCTTTTTCTTTTGCTTCGAGTGCTTCCTGCAACTCCGTTAATTCATCATGCTCCGAAATGATCTCTTTTCCCGCCGAGTCGGCCGTTTCCACCTTTATTTTTTTGTCTGTATGTTCTTTTTTCGTTTTCACTACCGCTCCTGCAGCTTTTTTTATTTTAAATCCGGTTTCTGGAATAATTTGATGTCAACCAGTTCACAAATCGCATGACTGGCCGTAATGTGAGCTTCCTGAACACGCGCTGTGCTGTTCGATGAAACATTCAGTAACAAGTCAGCGATCTGGCCTATGGACCCGCCATCCCCACCGGTAAAAGCTAGCGTGATCAGTCCCATCTTCTTGGCCGTTTCGAGGCCCTTCATTACATTGGGAGAATTACCACTTGTACTGATCCCCCACGCTACGTCACCGGGCTGTCCCAAAGCACGAATCTGCTTGGAAAAAATTTCCGAAAAATCGTAATCGTTTCCAACAGAAGTAATAACGGACGTATCCGTAGTCAACGCGACTGCCGGCAGCGGGGGC
This sequence comes from uncultured Smithella sp., assembly GCA_964394715.1. GTDB lineage: Bacteria > Desulfobacterota > Syntrophia > Syntrophales > Smithellaceae > UBA8904. The sequence goes on along the minus strand of CAYMYR010000011.1, from coordinate 43,095 downwards.
CTTTCTATAATGAACCTGTTAACAAACTCGGCGGCGATATGTTGCGCATCCGCTGCAGAACCACCGTTGCCAAAAATTAAAATTTTGTTTCCTGCTTTAAGGGCTGCTGTCAGGACCTCAATGATATTCACCAGACGACCGAGATTATCGTTAATGAAAGCTTCCTTCACCCGGCAGCTCTCCTTGAATATCTTGACGACATGATCTTTCATAATTACCAGCCCTTAGTTCATTATTTGATCCTCCGCTGAAGCGCGCATAATATATGAACTGGAATATAGAGTGTCAAGGGCGGGAGCCAATTTTTATCCTGATGCTCCTTCAACATTCACTCTGATAGAAGGTCACAAACCACACCCCCAACTGCCCTTGACAACATCGTTTTCATTCATATATTTTGATTAAAAGAGCAAAATAATGAATAACAGCAAATAGTTACAAAAAATATGCTTGAAGAGAGGAGGAAAGTTTATGTTCAACCCTGGTTTATGGAGAGTAAGAAGATTTTCTGATGTTATGCCGGAAATCATGCACCTGCAGCAGGAAATGAACCGACTTTTTTCCAGTGCGGGACAGAAAACCACACAGGATTATCCGGCAGTCAATATCTGGGAAAAAGACGGTGCCTCCATTGTAACAGCTGAACTTCCCGGAATTGACCCTGAAAAAATGGACATTACCGTCTCCGGAGATGTATTGTCCATTGCGGGAACAGCCTTGAAGGAGAACTTTGACAAGGGTGAAACCTATTTGCGGCAGGAAAGAGGGATCGGAAATTTCAAACGCAACATTCAACTTCCGTATCAGGTCGACGCAAAGGCTGTTGAAGCAAAGTACGAAAAAGGGATATTGATGGTTACCTTACCCAGAATCAAAGAAGATTTACCCAAGAAGATTAAAATTAAATAAAAGGAAAGGAGGTATACTTCCATGGCAGAACAAGAAATGCAGAAAACTCAAAACGCGCCGACAACGGAACGTATCCGCAATGTCAAGGTATTTGCGCCTCGAGTGGATATATACGAGAATAAAGATTCCCTGTTTTTGTTAGCCGATATGCCGGGTGTCGACGAAAAGACCGTAGATATTGAACTGGAAAAAAACGTATTGACGATCACGGGACGGGTGGATAACGGCCGCATTCATGATGCCACCATGATGTATTCGGAGTATGAAATTGGTGATTACGAGAGGGTTTTTACCCTGTCGGATGAAATTGACCGCGATAAAATTGTGGCAACCGTAAAAAACGGCGTTCTGCGTCTGGAATTGCCGAAAGCGGAAAAGGTAAAACCGAAGAAGATTGCCATTAAAGCGGCCTAAAAAGGATCAAGGGCCAAGGTTCAAGAAAAAAGGCTAAAGGAAAAAGTTAGAGGTGCAATTTTATGTTACAAGCCCCGCCCCCGGCGGGACAATTCAACCAGCACGCTTCCGTGCACTTCGTTTCTGAAGCGTGTGTTTCATTGGAGGATATGGTCATGAGAATAAGAAATTTGTTGCCGGCAGTGCAAAGACCGGAAAGAAGTGATGTTGATCATCCTTTCTATTCTTTGCAGCATCAGATGAATAGTTTGTTCGATGATTTTTTCTCCGGATTTGATATGGTGCCGCGTTCCCTCAAAACTGGCGGATTCGCTGCTTTCATTCCGTCTGTCGATGTAAAGGAAAGCGACAAAGAATTTACGATTCGCGCTGAGCTCCCCGGCGTAGAGGAGAAGGACATCGAAGTCACTGTCACCAATGATACCGTAACAATCAAAGGAGAAAAGAAGGAAGAAAAAGAAGACAAGAGTAAAAACTATTACTACATGGAACGTTCATACGGGTCCTTTAACCGGGTGATACCACTCTCTTCGGAAACAGATGCCAGTAAAGCCGAAGCCAGTTTTAAAAACGGTGTTTTAAACATCACCGTTCCCAAGAATCAGACGGCAAAGGCAAAGGGAACGAAGGTTCCGATCAAAGGGGCCTAAACCGAAAAAGCCCTGCCCTCAGTCAACTGAGGGCAGGGCTTTTTCATGTAATCAGGAGTTCCTGTTAGTCGACAGAAATATAGCTCCCTTCAAAAACAAACGTTAAATCTCTTTCGTGTCAGCAAAAAACTGGTAGTTGCTTCTTCCCTGTGACTTGGCGTGATACATTGCCGCATCGGCATTTTTCAGCATTTTCTCCGTATCCTCGCCATCGTCCGGATAAATGGCGATGCCGATGCTGGTGGTGGAGTTTATCCTGCGGCCGGCATGAACAAAAGGCTCCGCAACAGACATGATGATTTTCTTTGCTACTTCACCTGCATTGTCCATTTTTCCTATTTCGGACAATAATACCACAAACTCATCACCCCCCAAACGGGCAACTGTGTCATTCTGTCGCAAAAGACCGGTCAGGCGCCCTCCTATCTCCTTCAGAAGCTGGTCTCCCGTCAAATGGCCCAGGGTGTCGTTGACGGTTTTGAAGTGATCCAGATCAAGCATCATCACGGCGAGCTTATATCGGTTGCGTTTGGCATGAGCCAAAGCCATCTTCAGACGGTCCATCAGCAGGAGCCGGTTGGGCAATCCAGTCAGAGGATCATGTGTGGCCATGTAATTGAGCTGCTGCTCCGTGCGTTTTCGCTCGGTGATATCATGTCCCACAACCCGAAATCCGCAGATTTTGCTTTTCTGGTCACGCTTCGGAAGAATCGAAAATTCAGCAAAAGTGATATCGCCGTTGGGCCGGACAAACTCCTGGGGAAAATTCTTGATGGTCTCACCTGTCTTGTAAACCTGGTTGAACGTTTTATAAACCGTGACCTGTTCTTCCTGCTTAATAAAGCTTCGATAATTCAGGCCCGAAAGCTCTTGTCGGGAATACCCCAAGACGCGGGCAAAGATATCATTGAAAAAAAGAACGTTGCCGGCAAGATCCGTCTCGAAATACCACTCCTCTATTTCGTCCATGACGGTTCGGTATCTTTCTTCGGACTGCCGCAGCGCCTCTTCCATCTCTTTCTGATTTGTGATGTCCCTGGCAATTCCCCGAAAACCTATCACTTCGCCCTTACGACTGCAGAGGGGTAAACCCGTGTTTTCGATAATCGATATTTCTCCATTTTTGCATACAATCCTGTATACCATGCCCCTCGCAGGTTTACGGGTTTGATAGATCATTGCAAAAATTTTATATATTCTTTCAACGTCGTCTTTGTGTACATGACCCCGGAAGTTCATCCCCATCAGTTCTTCCCGGGTGTATCCCAGGTGACCACAGAGCGCGTCATTTGCCACGGTGAAATTTCCGGCAAGATCCAGTTCATAATATGCTTCATGTGTCTCATCCAGGATACTGCGGTATCTTTCTTCAGACTGCCGCAGAGCTTCCTCCATTTTTTTACGTTCCGTGATTTCCCGGGCAACACCCCGAAAACCAATGATTTCCCCTTTCCTGTTTTGCAGGGGGAACCCGGTAATTTCCGCGTATCCAAATGTGCCGTCCTTGCGAATCGCCGTGTAGGTAATGTTCCTTTCAGGTTTGCCTGTCTGGTAGATTCTGCTGAATGCGCTGGTGACGGCCTGGATGTCTTTTTCATCCATTTGACATCGGAAGCTTTTCCCGATCAATTCCTGTCTATCATAGCCAAGAAGACGGCAGTTTGCCTCATTGACAAAGATGTAATGACCTGCGAGATCAACCTCAAAGTAACCATCGTCCATTTCTTCAAGGATCGTCCGGTACCTTGCCTCAGATTGGGCCAGCGTCTCTTCCGCAAGCTTACGCTCCGTGATATCGCGTGCGGTTCCCCGGAATCCCCTGACATTGCCTGAATGGTCCCGTATTAATGAAGCAGACACTCCCAAATGCCTTTTTGTTCCATCTTTTCTGATAATTTCATAATCAAAGATTTTGCCGGTTTTCCCTGTCTTGAAGATCTGGCTGAAAGAGTCAAATGCTTTTTTTGCATTTTCATTATCTGTATACTTCCGGTTATTCGTGCCGATTATTTCTTCTTTAGGATAACCGCATATTTCGCAAAGGGCATCATTTACAACAACGTAATTACCGGTCAGATCGATTTCGAAATATCCATCGTGAATATTTTCAATTATATTGATGCCTTCCGGGTCGGCATGTTTTACAGAACCCGCCTCTTTCCGGGAGTTTTGGACATCTTTGGCACCGTTGGAATGAACCTTTTTACCCATGCCACCAGCCATTGAATTCACCACTATTGCCCCAAAGTTTTATTTTATTGCTGGGTGACTATTCTATTCAAGTTTGTACCGGTAGTGATTATCTTAGCATAAATGGATTGAATTTCATTATATTTATCTGAAAAAACATCAAAACGGAAAAACCGGGGAATCCCCGGCTTTTCCACTCCTTTAATATGCAATGGCGATACGTGCCGCAGGATGGCACGTCTTAAAAAATCAAACCTGCAGGTTCTCAATGACCGTGGCTACGCCCAAACCTCCTCCGCAGCAGGAGCTGAAGCATCCGTACCTGCCGCCTTTTTTCATCAGCTCACGCATGGTGAAAATACCGATACGGGCACCGGAAGCGCCGTTGGGATGACCGAAAGATATTGCGCCACCGTTGGGATTCCACTTTTCCCAATCCACTTTTTCTCCCGTCTGTTTTTCCAGTTCTGCAGCCACCGCCAGATTCTGGACGGCAAACGCCTCATTGCACTCTATCACATCCATCTGGCTCAATCTTAAGCCGGCTTTTTTCAGCGCTTGGGGAACAGCATAAGCAGGAGCAATCCCCATGATTTTTGGATCGACACCGCAGTCACCGCCTGCCAGCCATTTGGCCCAGGGCGCCAACCCCAGCTGTTCGGCTTTTTCTCTGGTCATCATCAAAACGAAAGCAGCACCATCATTGCGGCCGGAAGAATTGCCGGCGGTAACCGTACCGTCTTTAACAAAAGCCGGCGGAAGTTTGGCAAGACCTTCCATCGTGGTTTCAGGGCGGGGAAATTCATCCACTTTGAACTCGATCGCGGGTTTCTTGCCCTGGGGCACCATGATCGGCAGAATGTCCTCGGCGCAGAAACCGGATTCGATCGCTTTTTTTGCGCGCTGCTGGCTCCGATAAGAAAATTCATCCTGCACCTCACGGGATATGTTGTACATTTTCTGGAGCGCTTCCGCTGTAAAACCCATGTTCATCGTAGCAGCGTCCCTCGAAGGAGCAAGTGAATAGGCAATCGGCATTGGAGGAATCATGCGGAAAGGCTCTGTGGTCATCGGAAACCGGCAAGGAGCCTGGCTGTAGGATTCAAAGCCGCCCGCAATCATAATATCAGCCTGACCCGCCAGAATTTTCCATGCAGCATGATTGATGGAGTCAATTGCCGAACCGCACTGCATTTCAATATAAGAAGCCGATGTGCTTTCAGGAAGGCCTGAAGCCAGAACCGCCCACCTGGCCGGGTTGATTGCCGTGTTGCCGCCAATAGCCGATCCCATAAAAACCGAATCCACTATGCCTCCCTTTTCCAGAACCTTCGTCTTTTCCAAAAGACCCTTCATGGCAAGTCCGGCCAGTTCTTCACCCATCATGTTCCGCAGGGTTTTCCCCAGCGTGCCAAAGGCAGTTCTGATTCCACCTGTAAATACAACTTCCCTGCTCATAACTCCTCCTCTATGATATTATTTGTAATTTATTTCTTATAGCTGTACCAGCCTTCACCCGTTTTCTGGCCGAATTTGCCTTCTGTGTAACGTTTCACAATACTGGGGGAAGGCAGGTCAGCGGGATTGCCGGTTTCGTAAAAGTGGCTCATGCCGATATCATAGGCCAGATCAATACCGGTCAGGTCCAGCAAACGGAAAGGCCCCATCGGATGACCGGCGCCATAGACGCATGCTTTGTCGATGTCTTCAAAAGAAGCCACGCCCATTTCCAGCATCCAGAGCGCTTCTTTGTGAATCACGCTGAAAATCCGGTTTAAAACGAATCCATCGACCTCCTTCCTGATATGGATGGGGACTTTATCGATCTTGAGGCAGAAATCCATCATGCACCGGGCCGTTTCATCTGAAACATGGGGTCCCTGAACCACTTCGACCAGCTTCATCACCAGAGCCGGGTTGAAGAAGTGGAGATTGCATACCTGGGAGGGACGCTTCGTGGCATCGGCAATTCTGGAGCTCACAATGAAAGAGCTGTTGGTGGCCAAAATTGCGTCAGGTGGTGCATATTTGTCCAGCTCGGCAAATACTTTCCTTTTCAGATCGATCCTTTCCAAAACGGCTTCGATTACAACGTCAGCGTCTTTCGCGGCTTCCTTCAAATCCCCGGTAAAGGAGATTCTTGCACGGGCCGCCTTTGCCGTATCTTCTGTCATTTTCCCTTTCTGTACGCGGCCGGCCAGATAGGTATCTACAAATTTTTCAGCTTTTTCCAAAACGGCCGGAATGACATCCGTACTGACGGTTTTAAAGCCGGAAAGTGCGCACTGCAGCGCGATCTGATGTCCCATGTTGCCTGCGCCTACAACGCATACATTTTTCACATCTTCAATCTTCATCTTTTTACCTCGCTTTCATGGATTGTTTGTTGAATTCGTTATGAAAAACGGTACTTTTGCCTCGATAACAGTATACAACCATCATTCGTTGTATGAATTATTTTGCCCTGATAAATTTGTCAAGCGATTTTTTCAATTTATATTGACAGACAGGGTATTTTTGTTATAAAAATGTACAGCGATTTCTGAAAGGGTTGCAAAAAACCATGAGAAAAAAAACATTGTCTGAAACTAAATCCAAGCCAAGAAAAACCAACGTTCTGTTTCAGAAAAGACAAATGCAGATCATTAAAAAAGCCACAAAACTTTTCATGAAAAAAGGGTATGTTCAGACATCCATGAGGGAAATTTCCAAGGCGACAGGCATTGATATCCGGAACTTATATTACTTCATTAAAAGCAAAGAGGATATTCTTTTCCTTGTTTTTGAAATGATCCACAAACGGGAGGAAGAGCTCTTCGAACAGGAAGGGTTGATGACGGTGGACGATCCCCTCGAACAGCTCAAGACGCTGATTCATGAATTTATTTATTACAGTTATGACTACGAGGATGAAATCCTTCTTTTATACCGGGAATCAAAGGCCCTTTCAAAACGCCTGCTTAAAATTATTCTGGCCAGGGAAAGCAAGGTGGTCTCCTACCTGGAAGAAATCCTTAAAAAGGGAAAAGCAAGAAAAGTGTTTCATTTTGAGGACGCATCATTCACGGCCAACATGATTATTTACCAGTTGTCCCTGCGTGCCCTGCGTCGCTGGAACATGAAAAAATATTCCAAAGAAAAATTGATCGATCTGCTTGAAAAACAGATTTTGAAATCGGTCATACCCTGAGGTTCTCTGCTGCAGATGAATATTAAAGCCGGGAAACTGCTCCCGGCTTTTTTATTAGTCAATGATAAAGCCCATCCATTAGCCTGAACAAAGGCATTGCAAGCACCAGACCGATATGTTAGACAAATTGCCGATTATTACCATTGGGGAGCATATCATATTTATGAAGTACGAACCGATTGCCATCGAAGAAAAATGGCAGAAAAAGTGGGAGCAGGAAAAGTCCTATAAAGTCTCTGAAAATCCTCAAAAGAAAAAATACTATCTGCTGGAAATGTTTCCCTATCCTTCCGGCAAGATTCATATCGGCCATGTCCGCAATTACACCATCGGTGATGTGGTCGCCCGCTACAAGCGCATGCGGGGATTCAATGTCCTGCATCCCATGGGCTGGGATTCCTTCGGCATGCCGGCGGAAAATGCCGCCATCGAACATAAAATCCATCCGGCAAGGTGGACCTATGAAAACATCAGCCACATGCGTAAACAGCTCAAACGCATGGGCTTCAGCTACGACTGGGATAGGGAAATCGCCACATGCGACCCCAAGTACTACCGCTGGGAGCAGCTCTTTTTTATCTGGATGTACGAAAAAGGCCTGGCATATAAAAAACGTTCCAGCGTCAATTTTTGCACCAAATGCGATACGGTTCTGGCAAACGAACAGGTCGAAGGCGGCCTTTGCTGGCGCTGCGGGACGGAAGTAACAGAAAAAGTCCTCGATCAGTGGTTTTTCAAAATCACCGCTTATGTCGATGAACTGCTTGAATACTGTGACAAACTGCCCGGCTGGCCGGAACGCGTCATGACGATGCAGAAAAACTGGATCGGTAAAAGCTACGGTTGTGAAGTGGATTTCCCCATGGCCAGCGGTGAAGGAGCGATTAAAGTCTTCACAACCCGACAGGACACCCTTTTCGGAGCAACGTTCATGCTGATCGCCGCTGAACATCCTCTGGTTATGGAACTGGCCAAAGGTAAACCCTGCGAAAACAATGTCCGGTCATTCGTTGAAAAGGTAAAAAAACAGGACAAACTCATGCGGACCTCCGAGTATTATGAAAAGGAAGGTCTGTTTCTGGATTCCTATTGCAAAAACCCGCTGACCGGCCGGGAGATGCCGATCTACGCTGCTAATTTTGTTCTGGCTGATTATGGCACAGGCTGCGTGATGGCCGTTCCCACACATGACCAGCGGGACTTCGAATTTGCCAAAAAATTTAACCTGCCGCTCGTCGTTGTCATTTCGCCAAAAGACAGAACACTGGATCCTGCAACCATGACCGAAGCTTACGTGGATGAAGGTATTCTGGTCAATTCCGGTCCGTTTGACGGTATGGAAAACACGAAGGTTCTGGAGGCTATCGCTGATTTCCTGGAATCCCAGGGAAAAGGCCGCCGAACAATCCAGTATCGTCTGCGCGACTGGGGCATTTCACGTCAGCGGTATTGGGGGGCTCCCATCCCCATGATCAACTGCAACAAATGCGGGATCGTTCCTGTCAAAGAGGAAGATCTGCCGGTTGTCCTTCCCGAAAATGTCACCTTTAGTCCGGAGGGCGGTTCTCCCCTGGCTGCGCTTCCCGAATTTGTCAATACGGTCTGTCCCAGCTGCGGAGGGAAAGCTTCCAGAGAAACCGACACCATGGACACGTTTGTGGAGTCGTCCTGGTATTTCGATCGCTACTGCAGTCCGGATTATGACGAAAAGCCGGGTCTCGACCGCAGGACACTCGATTACTGGATGCCGGTTGATCAGTACATCGGCGGCATCGAACACGCGATCCTGCATCTGCTCTACTCGCGGTTTTACACCAAAGTATTGCGCGACTTCGGCGTTATCGGTGTAGACGAACCCTTCACCAACCTTCTGACACAGGGCATGGTCTGCAAAGAAACCATGAAATGCCCGGAACACGGCTATCTTTTCCCCGAACAGGCCACTGATGGCAAGTGCCACATCTGCGGAAAGGATGTCATCATCGGCAAAACGGAAAAAATGTCCAAATCGCTGAAAAATGTAATTGACCCGGATGATCTGATTCAGCGTTACGGCGCCGACACAGCACGGATTTTCTGTCTGTTTGCCTCGCCTCCGGAAAAGGACCTGGAATGGAGCTCACAGGGAGTGGATGGATCTTTCCGCTTTCTTTCGCGCCTGTGGAGAATCATTGACGATTATCTGGAAGATATCAAAATGGTTTCAGCAGCAAAAGAAGAAATGTCCGCCAAAGGAGATCTCAAATCGCTGCGACGAAAAACGCACCAGACCATCCGCAAGGTTACCATGGACATTGAAGACCGCTTCCATTTCAACACCGCAATCAGCGCCGTGATGGAGCTGGTCAACGCGCTCTATGCTGTTGAACGACCGGCAAGGGACGACCGGAATGCGCTGGCGATAATCCGTGAAGCGCTCGAATCGGCGGTTCTGCTTTTGGCGCCAATTGTTCCGCATATCACGGAAGAACTCTGGCAAATGATGGGACATCAAGCATCGGTAGCCGAAATGTCATGGCCCGATTTCAATCCGGCGATCGCCAGTGAGGAAGAAATGACCATCGTGATTCAGATCAACGGCAAGTTGCGCAGCCGAATGACCGTCCCGGTCGATGAAGACGCGGAAAAGATCAAGGCAGGTGCGCAGGCTGATGAAAAAATTGCATTGATGCTCAAAGGCGCAGCCATTGTAAAGGTGATTTACGTTCCCAAAAAACTGGTGAATATTGTAGTAAAACCATAAGCAGGAACCATTCATGAAAAAACAAACCTATTCGTCCGTGATAAAATCGGGCCTCATCTTTCTGACGGTGTATATTGTCCTCGGATGCGGCTACACATTCGCACCGCAGGGCGAACACATCGACAGCCGTATACAAAATGTCTATGTGGCGCCATTCGGCAACAGAACAGCCCTGGCCGAAGTAGAAAATTACATGCGCACCGCATTTATCGACCAGATTATCCAGAGCAACCGTTTTAAAACCGTTTCGGACATCGAACAGGCGGACGCGGTGATCAGCGGAAATGTTCTCAATATCAGCACGGGAACGCTCTCCTACCGGGACAATCTACTTGCGGCCGAAGAGAGGATGACCGTTATCCTCGAAGCCAGTTTCCGCGAAAAAGACACGGGGAAAACCATCTGGTCTTCGCGAAATATCATCGGGACCGTGGATTACAGGCTGCTTGACGATACCAATCCGCTGCCCGCCAGAAAACAGGCGCTTTCCAAACTGGCCCGGGACACGGCGGAAAATGCTTTCAATCTGATGATGGCTGATTTTTAAAATTCCTCCCTTCGCGAGGCTTCATGAAACCTTCGATTTATCAATCAGGGCGATTTTTTCTCTTTTGCGCCTCGGATGAAAAACAGGCCGCGGAGCGCTGGCCATCAGCTTCCTCCATCATCAAAGAAATACAAAAGTCATCTTCATTCTTCCGTAACCTTTCTTCTGGTTATCTTCTGGCCGTTGATTCCTCCGTGGATATACAATGTTCGGAATATTCCATGCAAAGGATCTTTGCCGTTGCCCGGGATACCGGTGCAGGACTCGTTTACCCGGACTTTCTGAAAGCCAATGCCAACGGCCGCGCCGCCCATCCGCTTACCGACTACCAACCCGGATCAATCCGCGATGATTTCAACTTTGGTCATTTTTTCATTCTTTCCGCCGAAGCGATTCGAACTGCCATAAAAAAATACGGTGCGCCCGGATCCGATCCGGACACCGCTCTTTATGATTTGCGCCTGAAAATATCTCTAGGCTCGGTCATTTTCCATCTGCCGGAATTCCTTTATACAGCGTCCATCAAGAAACAGCAGAAGAAAAAAAATGGAAAGTCCGAAACACATTTCAACTATGTTGCAAAAGAAAATTTTATCCGTCAGAAAAAGTTTGAAAAGATTGCGACAGAACATTTGAAACGTGTCGGCGCGTATTTACCGGCACGAACAAAAAAAGCAACTGAGGAATCGGCGGACTTTCCATGGGAAGCCAGCATTGTCATTCCGGTGCTCAACCGCGAAAAAACGATTGCCGACGCGCTTCAAAGTGCCCTTGGTCAGAAAACGAAGTTTCCTTTTAATGTCATTGTCGTTGACAACCATTCGACGGACAAGACAACAAATATAATAAAAAAATTTGCGGCAAAACATCCCAACCTGCGGCATCTGGTACCCGGACGACGCGACCTGGGCATCGGCGGCTGCTGGAATGAAGCGATTTATTCATCGCACTGCGGACGGTACGCCGTTCAACTGGATTCCGATGACGTATACAGTTCACCAAAATCCCTGCAGACCATGATCAATAATCTGCGCAGAGGAAGATACGCAATGGCCGTCGGCTCCTATACCCTGGTAGACCAACAGCAGAGAGAGATTCCGCCCGGGCTGATTAATCACCGGGAATGGACTTCCCAAAACGGCCACAACAATCTGCTCCGGATCAACGGGATGGGCGCACCGCGGGCTTTTAATACAAATGTCCTGCGCCTGATCGGCTTCCCCAATGTGAGTTATGGGGAAGATTACGCGGTGGCCCTGCAAATGACACGGGAGTTCAAAGTCGGCAGAGTTTATGAAAGCCTCTATCTGTGCCGTCGATGGGCAGATAACACCGATACAGGTCTTTCCGTCGAACGGCAAAACCAAAATGACTATTACAAAGACAGGCTGCGAACGATAGAACTGTGCGCCCGCCAGCGAATCAACGAAGGAAGGCCGATTCAGACAGCGCCCCGGTCCCTTCGGCTGAATCCCGTTTCTGCCACTTTCACAGGAGCGAGAATCATTTCGCTGCCGGCTCTCTGCCGGGATCTTGATCATCGCCAGAAAGAAACATGGCCCGAGTTTGCGGCTGCCTGCCGGGACCTGAAAAACATAAAGACCAGACAGCTCTCATGCGGCAGATATACCATCACGCTGCAATACAATCCCGCGCGCGCGGTAAGCGGTGGCGCTGCGGTGGACAGGGAGTCCATCAAAAAACGTCCCTGTTTTCTATGTCGGAGAAACCTGCCTGACGCCCAACAAGCCATATTATACAGAGATGATTTTCTAATCCTCTGTAATCCAGCCCCGATCTTTAACCAGCACTTTACAATTGTCACCCTCCGGCACCGGCCGCAGAAACTCGTCTCATCTCTGGATCAGCTCCTGCAGCTTTCCGCCGATGCTGGGCCGGATTATATCGTTTTCTACAACGGTCCGGCCTGCGGAGCCTCCGCGCCCGATCACGCTCATTTCCAGATGATTCCGTCCAACACCCTGCCGTTTCTAGCCCGATTCAACCAACTCCCCCTGATCAAGACCGCCTCTTCCGTTCGAATCACCGCAGGAAAACAATTTGATCGTGCTGTCATTGTTATGGAATCCGGCAATGCGGCCGCTCTGGTGAATCAATTCAACCTTTTCTTAAAAGCTGCGCGGAAAATCCTGGCAAAAAGGGATGAACCACCGGTGAATGTCATTTGTTCTTACATTGGGAATATCTGGCGACTGACCATTTTCCTGCGCCAAAAGCATCGCCCCGACGCTTACTTTACTACGGGCAAAAATAATATTTTTATTTCCCCGGGTGCCATTGACATGGCCGGTGTTGTGATCACACCGCGGCTATCAGATTATGAACATCTTTCCTGCAGCACTTTGAGCGCAATCTATAACGAAGTATCACTCAACGAGGAAATGCTCGGAAAAATTCTCAAGGAGTTTACACGATGTCGGAAAACATCATCATCGACAGCGCCATGAGTTTTGCTGAAGCCATTGAAGGCAGCACAGCACCTCTTGAAATCATAGACTCTTTGTCCATGATTGACGTGTATTACTATTCTTTTGACAGCCTGCGTCACCAGGGACAGATCCTCATTGATGCGCGGCTGGAGGATGACATCTGCGAAATCTTTGAGCTGATTGACAGGTTAAAATTTCCGATCGGTAAGGTTGTTCCTATTGTTGCTTATCAATGGGAAGACGGTGATTCCATGGCAGACAATAATTCTTCCGCTTTCAACTTCCGTGTTATCGCTGACACCAACAAACTGTCTCTCCATTCCTTCGGACGCGCCGTGGATATCAATCCCTTACAGAATCCCGTGATATATCCCACCGGACTGATTGCACCCGCCGGAGCCGTTTATCGTCCGGGAAACCACGGTACGTTCACCGCAGATCATCCCGTTGTTCGTGAATTTCTCCAGCGGGGATGGCACTGGGGAGGAAACTTTGAACAGCCGAAAGATTATCACCATTTTGAGAAGACATGAGAAGCCTGATCATTCCACCCGTCCTGAAGGATAGCGGACTCCTTAGTTTTACCCCTCAGTTTCGCATATAAAAAAAGGAGGAAACCCAAAGGCTTCCTCCTTTTTTGCACTGAACGGGATTAAAAACTCTTAGACGGCAAAAGCTTCTTCGCTGATGTTCATCGCGCTCTGCTCATCTTTCTTCAAATTGTCCAGTTTCGCCGGCACAAGACCGGTGATGCGGTTGATAAAGAATTTTGCACCCTGGATTTTGCCGCTGTAGAAAGCCTTGTCCTTGTCGTTTGTGGCATTGGCAAGACCTTTGGTCGCTACATTGGCCATCCAGACATGCAGCCAGCCGACCAGCGCGTCGGATAAGCAATTGAGGTAGTCACAAGCGCCGATCAGAGGAACGAAAGGCGTGGTTTTCATCATCTTTGCAAAATCCATGGCGGTTGCCGCACAGGCATTGAGGGCGCCTTCGACGATTTCCGCTTCCGCCTTCAGGCCTTCAATATTTTTCGCTTCCGCAATGGCCGCCTGGGTCAGACCCAGCAGATTCATGAAATACAGGCCTTTTTTCATGCCAAGCTTGCGGCCCAGCAGGTCCATCGCCTGGATTCCATTGGTGCCTTCGTAAATCAGGTTGATCTTCTGGTCACGCATCATCTGCTCAACCGGGTATTCACGGCAGTAGCCGTAACCACCGTAAGTCTGTACGGCGTCTCCGCAGACTTCCATGCCCCTCTCCGTGCAGTAGGACTTGACCATCGGGGTGAGCATTTCAATCATGCCATGCCAGTATTCTTTCTGCTGCTCGTTGTTCTCGAGACCGGCGTTGAATTCCTGGTCCATCGCATAGTAGCACAGAAAAGCCAGAGCGCGCATACCTTCGGTAATGCTCTTCTGCTTTAAGAGCATGCGGCGCACATCCGGATGTTGAATAATCGGCACTGCCTTTGCATTCGGATCTTTCAATGCCACGGCAATGATGTTCGAGCCCTGGATGCGCTGTTTGGCGTAGTCAAGCGCATGCAGGTAAGCCGACATGGCCAGGGAAACACCCATCATTCCCACGCCCTGTCTTTCTTCGTTCATCATCTGGAACATGATCTTCATGCCGTCGCACTCTTCACCCATGAGATAGCCGATGCACTTGCCGTCGGTGCCGAAGTTCAGCGTACAGGTGGCGTTGCCGTGGATACCCATTTTGCTTTCGATGTTGCCGCATTGCACATCGTTGGGTTCTCCCAGTTCGCCCTTTTCATTGAAACGAATCTTGGGAACCATAAAGATGGAAATTCCCTTTGTGCCGGCAGGGTCACCTTCGATGCGGGCCAGCACCGGGTGAATAATATTCTCTGTAAGGTCGTGATCTCCAGCGGAAATGAAGCACTTGGTGCCGACGATGGAATAAGTACCGTCTCCATTCCTTTTGGCCGTAGTTTTCAGGATGCCCAGGTCGGATCCAGCACCCGGTTCGGTCAGGCACATTGTGCCAGCCCACTGGCCGGTGAACATCTTTTCGATGACAATGTCACGCAGGGGGTGCTGGAAGTGATCTTCCATCAACCGAGCCGCACCATGGCTCAAGCCGGCATACATCAGAAACGCCTGATTGGTGGCCAGGAACATATTGGCAACAGCAGCTCCGATAATAAACGGAAAGGATTGGCCTCCAACTTCAGGTGAATCGGCTGTGGTCATCCAGCCGCCCTCGCAATACAGTTTCCAGAGGCGGTGGTAGGATTCCGGTGCAAAAACCTTTCCATCCTTGAATACCGCTTCAACCGGTTTACGATGAACTTCATCCGGATAAGTGGGAGCTATCTCAACCTCGGCAAATTTCTGCGCCTGATCGAGCACCATGTTGCACATATCCACATCGTGATCGGCATAGCGGCCTTTGCCCAGAATGGTTTCCCCGATATTGAAAACCTCATTCAGCTGGAATTTTATATCCCTCTCATCAATCCATAAACTTGCCATACAAACCTCCTTACTTCTATTTATTTACGACATTGTGGCTCTATATCGTATTCTATGGCCGTTAGTCAACATCCGCTTCGAGAAACATTGCCATGATAACAATATATCAATAATAATAAACATTTGGGACCCATTCAAATGTTTATTCAATCGTAAAATTCTGTAAAAACAGAAAAAATAAAGGATTGCGCTTCATTTTTGGGATCCGACCGGTATTGACAAACATCAGGCCATGTTGATCGTATGAATTTTCAGCAGAAAATCCTTGAATTTCTCTTTTGTCGTCTCTTTGATTGATTCAAGCCGGACAATCACTGCCTTGTTGTAGAAGGTGTATCCATTTTCGATGATCTCCGGATCATTATCATCATCAATGAAGCGCTCCATAAATTTCATGGTGAACGCCCTTGCCTCTTTCTCATCTTTCGCAGTCACTAAATAATGGTGATATTCCAGATCCTCATCCTGCATTTCGGAAATTTTCACTCTGTAGTCAGGCATTGTCTCTCTCCAATAATGAACATATAATTTTATTTGGCATATTCTATTCGCTTTCTGAAAATCATAACCAGCGTCTTCAGATGATATTCATTCAATAAAAATTCAGCCCTGTCGGTTCGTAATACGGATTCTGCGGATTTTCAAGAATTTTTAAATTTTTTTGACGTTCTGAATTGTATCGTGCCAAAAAATAAAAGTGAATCCAACACAGTTGAAAATATTCCCCCTATGCAGGAAAATCAAACAGGATATTTCCCTGCCTGTTTTTTGCCTTTCTTTTGATTATACATCAATTGGTCAGCCACGTACATCAATTCATGGATTGAACAGGGCACCGAAGGATCGTAATCGGCTACGCCGATGCTCATGGAAATGATATAAGGAAGATCGGAAGCGGCTCTTTCCTCATCGGTTCTGCATTGCAGGCGTTTCATAATAACCTCAGGCAGTTCAGGGCTGTCATAAACAAGCGCGGCAAATTCATCTCCCCCGAGGCGGGCAACAATATCGGATTCCCTGAATGTATTTTTCAGGATCAAGGATGTTCTTCTCAATGCGCGGTCGCCCTCTTCATGCCCCCAGGTATCGTTGATAAACTTCAGGCCGTCAAGATCGATGAAAAAGAGAAGCATTTTTTTACAGGCCCGGACGGCCGCTTTCATTTGCTGCTCTGCGAGGGAGATAAAACCTCTTCTGTTGAGCAATCCCGTCATGGGGTCGATAATGGCCATCAGGCGGATCTCCTCCTCTGTCCGCTTGCGCTCGGTTGAGTCCCTTGCAACAAGAAGGATTCCCGAAGGTTCTCCTCGATTCCACAGAGTGGAGGATTTTACATCAAAGTAAAGCGGATCATCACCCGGCAATCTCATGATTTTCGACTCATAAGACAGGGTCTCTGAAAAGCCTCTGCTTAGTAAGTCAAAAATTTGATCATAATGATGTTCAACTGAATCCGGAGGCAGGAAATCTTTCAAAGCCATTCCGACAACCGCCTTGCCCATGGCAAGTGCTTTTGCCGCCGGGTTGGCGTAAGTAATAATCCCTCTCATATTGGTCGTTACAATTGCATCCTGGGCGGTCTCGGTGAGGTTTCGGAACTTCGTCTCGCTTTCCCGTAGCGCTTCTTCAGCCCGTTTGCGCTGGGTGATATCGCGGATAATTCCCCTGAACCCGACCGCTTTGCCTTTGACATCCCGTATGAGGGATATGGAACTCTCAACTGGTATTTTCCCGCTGCCCTTACTGATTAACTCCCAGTCAACACCCTTGACAGATTCTCCGGTCAGGAAAACTTTGTGGAAAGCCTCGAACACCCTGTTCGCATTCTCGTCGTCCACATACTCCCGGAAGTTCAAACCCATCATGAAATTATCCGCATAACCGAGATTCATCACGGCGGCAGTATTGAAAAATGTGAGGTTCCCCTTCAGATCCACCTCATAATAGGCTTCCTCCATGTTATCGAGGATATTCCGGTAACGCTCCTCCCTCTCCCGGGAACGTGCTTCGCTTTTCCGCAGCGCATCCTCTGCCTGCTTGCGCTGGGTAATGTCACGGAGATTAACAATTCCAGCCTCAATTTTCCCATGATTGATCAAGCTGCTCCCCGTAACCTCGAATATGCGCCAGTCTCCGTCCCTGTGACGGATACGCATTTCAGACCGCAGATGAGGGGCGTTGACATCTTTGGCAATCTTAATGGCCATTTCTGTTAAATACTTCAAGTCATCCGGGTGAACGAGATCAAATAAGCCACCGCCAATTCTTTCTTCAGGTTTGTACCCTAAGATTCTTTCAATCGCTTTGTTTTCGTAAGTAATAATCCCTTTTCTGTTTACAATGACAATGATGTCCGCAGATTGGTCTGCAAGAGTCCGGAATCGCTGTTCCTCGCGGCGTAATTTTTCCTCTGCGCGTTTACGCTCGGTAATATCCCGGATAATTCCCCTGAATCCGAAGGGGTTGCCCTTGGAGTCCCGCATCAGGGAAATGGAACTCTCAACAGGTATTTTTTCTCCTTTTTTACTTATGATCTCCCAATCAACTCCCTGGATAGGCTCTCCTGTAAGGAAAACCTTGTTGAACGCATCAAATACCTTTTGATGACTGTCCTTTTCCACATATTGGTGAAAGTTCATGCCCAATATTTCATTTTCGAAGTAGCCGAGCTTCCTCACTGCCGTGCTATTGAAAAACGTCATGTTTCCTTTCAGATCTATCTCGTAGTAAGCTTCCTCCATGTTATCGAGGATGTTCCGGTAACGCTCCTCTCTCTCATGGTGGAGTGCTTCGCTTTCCTGCAGGGCCTTTTCCACACGCTTGCGCTCGGTAATATCGCGAAGATTCACGACGATCGCTTCAATCGTTTCCTTCTGCTTCAGATGGCTCGCCCGGGCTTCAAAAATATGCCAGTTCCCTTCAATGTCCTGCACACGCACTTCACGTTGCTGAACCGGGGCATTTTCATCTGCAAACAATAAATTGAATGCATCTTTTAAAAAACCCAGGTCATCAGGATGTGCATGATCAAATACTTTTTTGCCAATTCTTTCTTCAACCTTAAATCCCAGGATTCTTTCCACAGCGTCGTTTTCATACATCACCAATGCTTCCCGATTCACGAGAAGAATAATATCCGAAGATTGTTGGGCAATGGCATGGAACCATTGTTTGTTTGCTTGTATTGTTTCTGCTAATTTCCCAGATTTTTCAGGCTGATCCGGCGACTTGGGTTCACTTGGTTTTGATCTTATTTTCATGTGCTTACAATAATTTTAACCTGCTATCATAGTGACGGAACCGACTCAAATCTCATTTAACTATTATAAAATTCGACAAAAACATTATGAGGAATAATTTTAGAAGTCAATGGTAATTTTCTACAACAAGTGTTGGGAGTTAAACCTGGCAGTTTCTAAAAAACTTCTGATGTATTGGGGTCAGGAAGAAAAGAATCCATCCACGTTAACTTCCTAACCAATTGAATTGTAATGAATTATGCACGATTCACCGCGGCAGGTATTGTTATCGGAATTCTTTACATAATGAATATTTGATGTAATATATTGTATTGAAATCTATTTCTGCGAACCTACATTTCTAAAACATGCGTCTGCATAAATATTATTGTCGGAATGATTTACAGTTATGGACAGGCCAATCAAGAACCGTCATATTTTTCATAAGATCGCTTTTATAAATACATAACAATATCAAGATATTATAAAGCATAACCGGAATTATGCCTGAAAGGCACATTATTTGCTATATTGTATCACAAAGTATTTTTTCATCATAATCGAATAACCTGGATTCGTTTCATCCTAAATGAAGGGCAGGGTAAAAAAATGAGTCATCAAGAGCAGATCATTGTTAATGAACTTGATAAAAACCCTAATATTCGCATTACCGATCTGGAAAATATGACAGGGTTGCCCATCGGCGAAGTTTGTAAGATCCGATACTTCTGGAAACTGGAAAAAAAACGGGAAATCAAGCAATTTGGCCCTTCCCATCGAAGGGAAGGAAAATCTGCCCTGAAACAGTGTTATGCGTAATCAAGAGACCGTCTGACCAAACAGGCAGTCCCCACCACAGGTCTTGCTTGTCTCCGTGTGATGGCTGAAAAAAGCAGGGTCATTCTGTATCTGTTTTTTTTCAACAGCATCTATCCTCATTCTTATTTTTTATCATATCGCGAAACAAACACAGAAAGATTTTTTCCATCACGCTGATCCAGCCTCATTTATGCATCAGCCTGTTCAGTTCCAGCGCACGCCTCATGATGAACCTTGCTGACTGGAGGCCCGATTCGTCACTGTCGACCCCGGACCTTTCTTGAAGATCGAAGTCCCCTGATCCCCGGAAACTGGTATGAGCCGATGCGCCCAGAGGGCTTATCCCCTGATGAACACTGGCCGGAATCATTTCCAATGTCAGAAAAGCCAGGATATGCGCCAAATGGGTTGTTTCAATACCGCCCTGCCGAAGCCAGGAAACAGCCATGCTCACACCAATTTTATTTTTCATGCGACCTGCCGTCAGATTGCCGAAAACAAAAACCCGAAACCTGTCAATCATTGCCGCCATCCGCGCGGAAGTACGCATGAAATACACAGGGCTGGCCAACACGATGATATCCGCCGCCTCGGCTTTCTCAAAAACGGCTTGAGCGTCATCCTTCAGGGAGCAGTAATTACCGGGTTTCTGCCTGGACAGGCAAAAATTACAATGGATGCAATCCTGAATTTTCAAACCTGAAAGATGAATCGTCTCCTGTTCGATATTTTTTGCGGGCAGCCCATTCATTGAAAGGTTTAAGAATGTTTCAACATTGCCTTTCTTCACCGGCGATCCGGAAATGCCAAGAATTCTGCAAGTCATGGTTTATCCCTTTCGTCATGTTTCACAAAAATGAGCTTGCCGGTGTCAAATCCCATGGATGATGCCCTGGATATCAACCGGTTTATGATGTCTTTGTCCAGTTCGGGGCTGCGGGCCAGAATCCACAGATAGGATTTGTCCGGTCCACAGACCAGTGCATAAGAGTAATCCTGCTTATCCAGCTCCAGAATCACGTAAGATCCGTAAAACGGTCCGAAAAAGGAGACTTTTAAAAACCCCTGATCCGGTTCATGAACAAAATATGCCTTGCCTTCAGCTTCTTTCCATTTGCCTTCTAAGGCCAGATAACCCCTGTTTACGACTCGGATACCTCCGTCTTTACGCTGGCTGTACCGGGCCGTTACACGGGTCAAGCCTCTTTCAAAAGAATGATCCAGTCTGGCAATTTCGTACCACTTCCCCAGATACCGTTCGACCTGAAAATTATCCACCGGCTCCACACCATCCGGCACAGAGACGCAACCGACACACAACAAAACAAAAAACCAGATGATTTTTTTCATTTCAGATCATCCTTGCCCTTTACAACAGATCATTCATAGATTACTTTATGTCAAAACGCATCAAAATCAAAGGGGGGAAATATGAAGTTAAGCGAGTATTTTGATCAGGCGGATGGCTTTGGTGTTCTTTCCACCGCTGACCAAAGCGGTAAAGTCAACGCGGCTGTTTATGGCAGACCTCATTTTATCGATGAAGAAACAGTCGCTTTCATTGCCGCCGACAGGCTGACTCATGCAAATCTTCAGGTTAATCCCCATGCCGCCTACATCTTCAAGGAAGAAGGCGGTTACGAAGGCCGCAGGCTTTATATCACTAAGATCCGTGAGGAAAAAGACAGCCCGTTGATTGAGCAAATAAGACGGAAAAAGCATCCCTCAGGAAAAGGCAATCACCAAAGTGGTCCGAAATTTCTGATCTTTTTTCATCTGGACAAGGTATTGCCCCTTATTGGTGACGGAAAAGTTTGATAAAAACCGCCTCGCTTCTAGTTCAATCTTGTATGGGCTGTTGCCCAAACGATATCCCTTTGAGCGGCCATTGAAAGCGTTTTGTTTCATGAATCAAAGCGCAGCGAAAGACCAGTAATGACAACTGTTTGAGCCGTAGGCGAGTTTTGTCATTACCTATCGCAAGCTTTAGATTTATTCAAAACACTTTTAGGCAAGCGAAAAGGATATTTGGGCGACAGCCCCTACATGACTGAACCAGCGGAGGGAAACCGCGTTAAAAAGGAGACGGATACCATGAAAATCTTCATGACAGGCGGAACGGGTTTTGTCGGAACATTTCTGACGGATCGGCTTATCCGGGAAGGTCATCAGGTTACGATCCTCACACAGGGACCTGCCGGGACACAATTAAAAAAAACCACCAGTGTCTCCTACCTGAACGGTGATCCGAACAGCAGGGGCAAATGGCAGGAATCCGTTCGCGATCACGACGTCATCATCAACCTTGCGGGGGCTTCCATATTCAGCCGTTGGACACAACAGCAGAAGATCATTCTTCGCGCAAGCCGCATCAACACAACAAAGCATCTGGTCGAAGCCCTGCCGGATGATGCAAGTCACATCACTTTTTTCAGCACATCCGCTGTGGGATATTACGGATTTCACGAAGACGAAGAACTGAATGAATCATCACCTGCGGGCAATGATTTTCTGGCACGCCTGGCACATGATTGGGAAGCAGAAGCTTTCCGGGCTCAGGGGAAAAATGCGCGCGTTATCGTCACCCGTTTCGGTATTGTGCTGGGTCCAGACGGAGGAGCGCTAGGGCAAATGATTCCCCTTTTTAAATTCTTTTTGGGCGGTCCGCTGGGAAGCGGACGTCAATGGTTTTCCTGGATCCATATTCAAGATCTGGCGGAAGCATTTGTTTTCCTGCTGAAACACAGAGAAGTATCCGGCGCGTTAAATCTGTGCTCTCCCCGGCCTGTCCGTAACAGGGAACTGGGGAAGGCCATCGGAAAAGTATTGCACCGTCCCTCCTTTATGCCCGCACCGGGCTTTATGATCGAACTGATTCTCGGCGAATTTGGTTCTGTCCTGCTTAAAGGTCAGCACGTGATACCCCGTCGCCTGCTTGACGCAGGATTTCAATTCCAATATCCGGGAATCGAAGAAGCGCTGAACAACATCATCGTGCATTAGCGGCAGCGGAGACTGACCGTGGCATGATTTCTGTTGACAGTCCCAAACTATTGTTCCTATACTCGTTGCATCAAAATAAATTTTCAGGGATTGTTCAGGGATACATCCGATGAAGTTTCTGCCTGCGATCTTAAGCACAATATCGGGAAGTAAAATCGTCAAAGCCAACATCAGCATGCTGGCCAAGTACTTACTGGTCATTGTAGCACTGATCACCTTCTATAGCATTCTTTTTCATTATTTGATGGATCTGGAAGGTCAGGAACATTCCTGGATTACCGGATTTTACTGGACGCTGACCGTCATGTCCACCCTGGGTTTCGGGGATATAACGTTCACCAGCGACATCGGCCGTGCCTTTTCCATTATTGTTCTGTTGTCAGGCGTTATCCTTCTTTTGATCCTACTCCCTTTCGTCTTTATCAAGTTCTTTTTTGCCCCCTGGATGGACGCGCAGGCAAGAAGCCGTGCCCCTCGAGAACTTCCGATGGATACCCGCAACCATGTAATCATCACCAATTACGATCCGGTAACCTCCTCTCTGGTGGAAAAGCTGACAAGCTACAAAAAGGATTATGTGGTTGTGGTGGATGAATTGAAGCAGGCGCTGGAACTCTATGATAGGAACATCCGGGTGGCTGTTGGCAATATTGATGACCCCAAAACCTATTCGAATCTTCGCGCTCAAAATGCAGCTTTGATTGTAGCCACCAACAGCGACCAGATGAATACAAACATCACGTTGACCCTGCGGGAGGAATTTGAGCACCTGCCGATCGTTACCACCGCGGAGTCGCCTCATTCCGTAGACATCCTTCAGCTCGCGGGAAGTTCTCGTGTACTGCAGCTCTATGACCTTTTGGGAAGTTCTCTTGCGGCATGGACGATCGCGGGCGACTGCAAAGCCAACGTGATCGGCCGCTACGAACAATTGGTTATCGCCCAGGCACCGGTTATCGGGACCCCCCTTGTCGGACAAAACCTGTCCAAAAGCGGGATTCGGGAATCCTTTGGGCTTACGGTGGTGGGCATCTGGGAAAGAGGAAAATTCATCGTCCCCAAGCCGGATACCGTCATCGACCGGACCAGCGTTCTTGTCTTTGCCGGAACCGAAGCATCCGTGGCAAAATATGATGAAGTTTATTCTTTCTATCAGATATGCAAAGTTGCCGGTGATCCGGTCATCATTGTCGGCGGCGGGCGAGTCGGCCACGCGATAGCCGCACGGTTTCAGGAATCCGATATCCCCTACCTCATCATTGAAAGGAACCGCCGGAGAAACGAAGAAGACACCCACTTTGTTTATGGAGATGCTGCAGATATTCACACGCTGGAGAAAGCCTGGTTCGAAAAAGCGCCGGCAGCCCTGATCACCTCTCACGATGATGCCACCAATATTTATCTTACCAAATATCTCAGAAGCCTGAGGCCCGACATGCAGATTCTCAGCCGCGCAAGCGAAGACCGTAATATTTCCACGCTGCACCGCGCGGGTGCAGATTTTGTCATGTCCTACGCATCACTCGGAGCAAATGCCATTTTCAACTTTCTAATGAACGAAGAAACGCTGCTGCTGGCGGAAGGGCTGAACTTTTTCCATCTGCAGGTCCCGAGATCCCTTGTCGGCAAGACTCTGGCTCAGTCGGGCATAAGAGAGAAAACCGGTTGCACTGTTGTGGCAATACAGCACAAGGACACTGCCCTGATTAATCCTGAACCCAACCTCCAGATGGAGAATAATGATGAACTTATCCTCATCGGCACCTATGAAGCGGAAAGCGCTTTCCTTGACGAATTTTCTACATGACCTGCAATCATTTTCATTGACTTGCCCCGGGCTTGCCAGTAATATCTCCAAACAGTTCTGTGATGCATAAATAAACAGCCGTTGTTGCCGACTACCAACTGCAAGGTGCAATGATTATGCTTCTTGAACGCGCCGCCAAATCATCTGTTTTCAAAATGTTCATCCTGGGAATCTTCATCGGTCTGGTAACCATGATTGTTGCCGTTGGGGCTTATCATCAGTCCGGTGATTCACGATTCTGCGGGTCCTGCCACAGCATGAAACCCGTGCATCAGCAATGGAGCCTGTCCAACCATCATCAGTTTACCTGTACGGAATGTCATTTGCCGGTCACCCATATCGCAGGCAAACTCACCTATAAAGCCCGCGCCGGCATTAATGACTTAATCCATGAAACGGCACGGGATTACCCGGCAGGCATCGGTTTTTCCGCACAGGGCCGTCAAATTGTTAACGGAAACTGTCTGAGGTGCCATATGTCAACCGTTGCCAATACACCAATGACAGAGGGCGGCGCTGATTGCGTGAAGTGTCACCGTTATCTGGTTCATGGCAGAAGCCAGGACAATGGAGGGATCAAAGTTGAAAATTAATCATTTATTCCTAAAAGCTTTGCTGGCTGTCACCTTAATTATCCTCATCATCATTCTGGTGCGGGTGTTTCTTCTACCGCCTGCCTCCACCATAAAACTTGCCGACATACCGGATACAGAATACGATCCGGCCGTCTGGGGCAAGCATTATCCCCTGGAATACAAAAGCTATCTGAAAAACAGGGAAATGTCTCCTTCCCCCACCGGATTCGGCGGTTCCGTCAAAGATCAGAAATCCATCAAAGAGCCGGAGATCCTTGTCAACTTCAAGGGCATGGCCTTCAGCAAAGACTATTCCGAAGACCGGGGCCATCCCTACGCGATGGATGATTTAAAAGAAAGCAAGCGCATCGGATCTGCAACGTCCGGTTCCTGCATGACCTGCAAAACGGCATACCTGCTCGATATTTACAAAGATATGGGCTGGAATTATGCCAAAAAACCTCTTGCCGAACTGATGCCGCTGATCAAACATCCCATCGTCTGCGCCAACTGCCACGACCCGCGGACCATGAAACTGAGGGTGATCAACCCCGCCTTCATTGAAGCTATGAAAAGGCGCAATATTGATGTCGCCAAAGCGTCGCGTGAAGACATGCGCAGCTATGTGTGCGGACAGTGCCACTCGGAATATTATTTTGAGCCGGAAACGAAGCGCGTTCTTTTCCCCTGGGACAAAGGTTTGAATCCTTCGGATATGTATGCGTATTACAGGGAGATCCCGTTTGGATTCGACATGGATTGGCTGCACCCAGACTCGCAGGCGAAGATGCTCAAAGCGCAGCACCCGGACTTTGAATTGTCCAGCGGGGGTGTACACAGCAGATCCGGTGTGTCCTGCGCGGACTGCCATATGCCCTACATGCGGGAGGGCGGCCGCAAATACTCATCGCACTGGGTGACCAGCCCGATGAAACACATCCAGGCTTCCTGCCGCACCTGTCATACACAGGATGAACAATGGCTTCTGGAGCGGGTCAAAAAAACGCAAAACAATGTCTTTGAGCTTCAGCGGATTGCGGGACGGACCATCGCGCAGGCTCATGAAGCGATCGGCAAAGCCGGTGCGGCCCCCAAGGCAAACAGTGCCGATCTGAACAGGGCGCGGGAGCTTATCCGCAATGCACAGTGGCTGTGGGATTTTATCGCGGCGGAAAACTCCATGGGATTTCATAACCCCGATCAGACACTGAACACCCTGGGGAAGTCCATCGACCTGGCCCATCAGGCGATTGCTACCGCCAATCAGGCAGCAGGAGCACAACGCTGATTTTGTTATTTCGGGGCACGGACTCTGCTATCAGAGTAGAGCTCTCCGCCTGCCGCCCAGTTTTCTTTTTCGTATTCTTCGATCAAAACCCAGACAGCATCCGGTTTGACATCGATCGTTCGGGCAACCGCATCCGTCACCGCCCTGGCCAGATTGCGTTTCTGTTCGACGGTTCTTCCCTTCACCATTTTAACATTTACAACAGGCATGATATTCTCCTATAGTTTAAATGCCGGCTCTGAAGCCACAGACTGAAGAAGCACCGCGGCCCTTTCTTCCTGATCCGGTTCGCCGCTCACAGACAGCCAGACACTTCCTTCTGCACCATAAACCCCGCCTGCGGCAACCAGCTTCGCCGTGGCGCCCGTCAATAAAGCAATGGCCTCCATTTCCGTAACAATTTCACCGGGAACGGGCAACAGCCTGGGTCCGTGCGCTCCGGGCCTGTTGATCTCGCAGGCCAGATCGTCCAGATTTCCGTAAACGCGCTTTTCCAGGCCAACCGGAATAATCAGCCGCACACGCCTGCCGTAATGAGCAGGAATTGATGCACCGATGGTCCCTGCCTGCGGGTGTCCAATTAAAATTGCAGCCCGTCTGGCCTCCAGATCAACTGCATTGGCACCTTTTAAAATCACATCGCCCTCTTTCAATTCATCAACCGCGTCAAAAATGGTTTTGCCTTTTTGCCAGATCCCTTTTTGAATCACCACGTCGCCCGGAAAACCGCTTTCATCAGGAAATCTGCCGGATGGCGACGTCGGATGGGAAGGAGGTAAAACAATGCCACGGAAAAAACGTTCCCGCCGGAATTCATCCGCCTGTCCGATTATGGCAAGCAGCTCCTGGGCCACGTAACCGTTGGTCGTGCCCGCAATAATCACAACCGTTTTGTCTTTCAGAGCAGCCACAACGTCCGGATGACCCGTTATGCCTTTGCCGATAAGTCTTTTACCGGCTGCCGGTGTAAGTGAATATTGTCGCATAAATAATGCCCCTTCCCCGTTATCAATCAAAAAGTTCTCCCAGGCAGATAATCTTCCCGGACCGGAGAGAAGATTTCCACGGCCACCGAATCTTCCAGGACTTCAGCGCTGTGCTCAACGTTCATACGGATGCACCAGCTGTCTCCGGGAAGCGCTTCGAATCGCTCTTCCCCTGTAATAAAAATCATGCGGCCGCTTATGAGGTATCCCGTCTGTTCATAAGAATGAGAGTGCCGGGGCACGACCGCACCTTTCTTAAGCCTGAATTCCGTCATCAGCGTCCGGTCTCCGAAGACCAGGGTTTTCTGATCAATGCCCTTTACCCTTGAATGATATCCGTCTTTATTTTGGCGTTGATACATACTGTGTCCTCTTGATGTTCTTCCCCGTTCTTTAGAACTTCAGCAGTTTAAAGGAAAAAACTTCACCCGCCGCAACATCTCATGTAAAAAGCCCGTCAGGAACGGTATCAACCCTGATGGGCTTTTTATTGTCCTGACAGGCTGCAGGCTGTCAAACTTTCTTTTATTTAACCCTTGTCCAGTAATGGCTGTTACAGATAAACATAACACATGCTGTCACTTGCAACTTGTCCGGCGAAATCAGCGTCATGTTGCATTTGTATTCTTTTCCTTCGTCAACGTCATAGATCTTTCCCTCAACGTATCTTCCTGCTTCTTTTTTCAGATTGGCCAGCATCAGCATACCCATCAGCGGTTTGTCCTGCCTCTCTTTCTTGCATTTTTTGCATATCGCATTTGCGGGAAGCATGGTGAGCTTTACAATTTTTCCGTAATAAATCCCGTCTTTTTCAAATATTTCAACCTGAAATCTTTCTTTTCCCTTATCATTGCCCTTGACAACGGGCATGGACCATACACCCGTAAGGGAAGGTTCCGCCGCCTTTGACAAACCGGAAAACACGAACAACATCACTGCAGCCATTACAAAAACAAAAGTTTTTTTCATCATTACCTCCTGAATCAATCCCCTGGTCCCCGTGATTCCTTTTTGCCAAAGTATATGAGCAATAACAGATGAACGCAAGAATAAAAAGGGTTGCCATCAGGCTATAGGCTGTTAGCTTGTTAGGTTGATTTGTTGGGCGCTGTGCGCCCTTCCTTTTAGCCTAAAAGCCTACAGTCTATCCAGCTATATCTTTAAACCTGATCGGATCGGTCGCATAAAGGACAGCCCGTTCGACCCCTTCTTCGCGGAAACGGTGTATCTTAAGATAATCGGGATTATTGGCCATGGAAAGAAATGCCCTGCGGGAAGGATATTGTACCAGCATGAGCAGATCCCATGTTTCATCGCCATTGAGCAACTCCTCTGGTTTCCCGAGATACAGGACTTTCCCTCCGACCCCTTCAACAAATTTCCCCGCCTCTTTCATGTATCGTGCGTAGGAAGCCTGACCTTCTGCACTTTTGAACTTAATCAGGTTCAGCATGACCACCGGCACCTCGCCGGGATTTTTTGCCAGTCTGCTGAACTCTTCCATATTCACTTTTATTCCACTCATGGGATTCAACCTCCCTGAACTGTTTTTTTATAAAAATGTTTATCATAAGGCTTTAATTCAAAAAGTTTTTTATTCTGTGTGGAAACAATATGATAGAAACGATCCTGCGGGATATAAATATAAGGGACGTCCACTTCACGCCGGTAAAGAAAATGCGACAGAATCAAACGGTTGACTGCCTGATGGCCGATAATCATAATATTGCGCGCGTGGCGGTTCAGGAAGAAAGCTTTTTTGATCCCCTCCTCAATCCTCGGCTTCATCATCGCATAGCTTTCGCCACCCGGATAGGCATACGCGTATTTATTGGCTTCACGGGCGCGGAAAACCTCCGGCATCTTTTTCTCAATCTCCGCATAGGTCATCCCTTCACAGATGCCGGCATTGATTTCATCAAATTCTTTCAGCGGGATGATCCTGCAATGGTCCTGCTTCGATGCAATCGCTTCCGCCGTTCTTTTGGTCCTGATCTTGCTGCTGGTAAAGATGTAGGATATTTTTTTCGCGCAGAAAAACTGCGCCAGCGCTTCCGCCTGCTCCTTTCCCTTCATGGTCAAACCCGGATTTCCTCCGATGCGGTCTTCAAGATTATATTCGGTTTGCGTATGCCGGATTAAAAACAGGTTTTTTACTTCGTCCGTAACCAGATAATCCCGCAGTCGGGCGTAAAGATAAATAGGATCCGTATGTTTTTCTTTGATAATCCTGTTTTGCAGAGAATCCAGACGAACAAAATTTCTTTCCACTTTCAAGGGAGTGTAAATCGACTTATAATAATCAATTCTTTTTAAAAATTCCGCTTCCGCTTTTTTGTATTCCAGATGGTTGAATTCCGGCAGCCTTGTTTTTTCCAGAATGCTTAAATTCAGGATCTCTTCGTCGTCGTTAACGCACTCAATAAAAAGAAGCGGATGATCGCTGAGATAACTCTCTATTGTTTCCCTGCGGCGGCGGCTGGCGTTGGTCGCATCCAGAATAGCCACCTGGCCTGAACTGCGAAGATAACTTCTCGCCTTTTCCATATTCATACGGGCAAACTGATCCCGTAGTGCTATGGCAGCGAAGTTCCGGGGAGAATAAAATTCGGCGCGGGACGTCTCGTCAAGCGGCAGGTAACTCCGGCGAAGATTACCGTTGTTGAATATCCGCGTACGGATGTGATCCTTGCGGAATGCCTCCAGCAAACGCAAAGCCAGCGTGGACTTTCCCCTGGCGGGCAGCCCCATCAGCACAATGTATAAATTATCATCGCTCATCGATGTTTGCGCCCCAGGTTTTTAAGGAAATGGTCATATCATTCAGACGAATATTCTATCGATTTTTTGCAGCATTCCGGTGCAAAAATTATTTTTAAAGATGACCGGACATGATTGGCTTTTAGCAAAGAAGCGCGTTTACTTCAACATAACAATTTCCCCTGCATCCATCATGCTTTAGGTTGCCGGCCGGCCGGACAGTACCCCCCGGAAAAGAGAAATGGATTGACAACCCACAGGCTTTTGTTTAATCTTTTTTAATTAAGGATTGAGGAGGAAAAGATGCCTATAAAGATTGCAATAAACGGATTCGGAAGAATCGGGCGGTTGGTATTTCGCGCCGGTTACAGAAACAAAGATGTGGAATTCGTGGCAGTCAATGATCTTGCCGATGCAAAAACAATCGCTCACCTTCTCAAATATGATTCTACCCATGGAACACTTGATGCTGAAGTGAAAGTTACTCCCAATGCAATCACCGTTGACGGCCGGGAAATCAAAGCCTTTTCCGTCAGAGACCCGGAAACACTGCCCTGGAGAGATTTAGGAGTGGATGTTGTGCTCGAAAGCACGGGAAGATTCACGGAGAAGGAAGGGGCGGAAAAGCACCTGAAAGCCGGTGCCAAAAAAGTGGTCATCTCCGCACCGGCCAGGGGAGCGGATGTTACGTTCGTTTTCGGCGTTAATTCGCAGGACTATGACCGTTCGAAACATCACATCATCTCCATGGGATCCTGCACAACAAATTGCCTGGCCCCGATTGTAAAAATTCTGCATGAGGAATTCGGGATTGAATACGGTCTGATGACGACCATTCATTCCTTCACCAATGACCAGGTCGTGCTTGACGAGGCCCATAAGGACCTGCGGCGCGCCCGTGCTTCAGCCCTCTCCATGATTCCGACAACAACCGGCGCGGCCCGCGCTATCGCGGAAGTCATTCCGGAAATGAAAGGCAGGCTTGACGGACTGGCGATACGCGTACCCACCCCCAATGTTTCCCTGGTGGATTTTGTGGCAACCCTTTCCCGCGAAACAAGCAAGCAGGAAGTCAACGAAAAACTGAAAGAACATTCGCAAAGGGCAATGAAAGGCATTTTATGCTGCTCTGAAGAAGAACTGGTATCCAAAGATTTTAACGGCAATCCCCATTCATCGATTGTGGATCTGCCCAACACTACCGTCATCGGCGGCAGAATGGTAAAAATACTTTCATGGTATGACAACGAATGGGGCTTCTCCAATCGAATGCTGGAGCTCCTGTCCTTTATCATGAAATAAAATAATACGTGAAAAGAGGTAACGCGCATGAAGTACTTGGATCAGATCGATGTAAGCGGCAAGAAGGTATTGGTGCGGGTGGATTTCAATGTGCCCATGGACAAGTCAGGCAACGTCACTGACGTTACACGCGTCAAAGCAAGTCTGGCAACGATTAATTTTATCAGGGAAAAAGGCGCACGGGTGATTGTAACATCTCACCTGGGACGGCCCAAGGGGAAAAGAGTTGAAGAGTTCTCCTTAAGACCGGTCGCCCCGGTTCTTGCCGGAATGCTGAAAACAGACGTTCCCTTTATTGATGACTGCATCGGCGAAAAAGCGGAAAAAGCCGTGGCCGCGATGAAAGCAGGTGATGTGATTTTACTTGAGAACCTGCGTTTTCATCCGGGTGAAGATAAAAATGATGAAGCCTTTGCACAGGAACTGGCAAAACTGTGTGACGTATATGTCAACGATGCGTTTGCCGTGTCGCACCGTGCGGCCGCATCCAACACCGCCATTACAAAGTTTGTGCCGGTCTGCGCCGCGGGCTTTCTCCTGAAAAATGAAATTGAATATTTCAACAAGGCCATGGGCAATCCCACAAGACCGCTCGTCGCCATTATCGGCGGCGCCAAGGTGTCCGACAAGATCAAGGTTCTGGAAAATGTCATCGACAAAGTGGACCGCCTGATCATCGGAGGCGGCATGGCCTTCACTTTTTTAAAAGCCCAGGGTTTCAACATCGGTAAGTCCCTGTGTGAAACGGACATGCTGGATCTGGCCAGAAAAATCATGGGCAAAGCCAAAGACAAAAACGTGCAGTTCCTCCTGCCGGTGGATACCATTATCGCCCAGGAAGCATCAGCGGACGCTGAAAGAAATGTTGTTGCCGTGAAGGATATTCCGGACGGCTGGATGGGTCTGGACATCGGCCCAGCAAGCATCGCGGCTTTTTCAGACGCGGTGAAAACAGCCAAAACGATTGTCTGGAACGGTCCGCTGGGCATGTTTGAACTTGCTCCTTTTTCCGCTGGAACATTTAAACTGGTGGATGCGGTCGTGCAATCCGGCGCGATGACCATAGTGGGAGGCGGCGATACGGACACGGCCGTGCACAAAACCGGAAAAAGCGATAAGATATCTTATATTTCCACCGGCGG
Organism: uncultured Smithella sp.; assembly: GCA_964394715.1. GTDB lineage: Bacteria > Desulfobacterota > Syntrophia > Syntrophales > Smithellaceae > UBA8904. The sequence continues at coordinate 10,580 of CAYMYR010000011.1, read as the reverse complement.
CGGTGCTTTTCTGGAACTCCTCGAAGGCAAAACGCTGCCGGCTGTTGCCGCGCTCGGTTAACGGGGAGAAAACCGATGAGAAAATGGATCGTTGCCGGCAACTGGAAAATGAATAACACCATTGACGAATCCGTCACACTGGCCCGGGCAGTGAAAGACGCAACGGCCGGCTTAAAAACCGGCGAAGTGGTAGTTGCTCCACCGTTTACCGCCCTGCTAAGCGTCAGAGAAATCCTCGTGGGATCGGCTGTGGCGCTAGCCGCGCAAAACATGTATTTCGAAGACAAGGGAGCCTATACAGGCGAAGTTTCTCCGCTAATGCTGAAAGATGCCGGCTGCACCTACGTCATCATCGGTCATTCGGAGCGCCGCAAATATTTTAACGAGAGCGACGAAACCATTAATTTGAAAGTGAAGAAAGCACTGTCGGCCGGCTTGAAGCCGATTATCTGTGTTGGCGAAACGGACGGCGAAAGAAACAAGGGTGTTACCGAGGCGGTTGTGAGCCGTCAGGTGCGTGGCGCGCTGGCCGGAATTGAAAAGCTCGACAACATCGTCATCGCCTATGAACCGGTCTGGGCGATCGGAACGGGTGTGGTGGCCACCCCGGCACAGGCCGAAGATGTTCATGACTTCATTCGCCGGCTTCTTGTTGAAATGCATGGCTGTATGGCCGCTGATGTTCGTATTCTCTACGGCGGCAGTGTAACGAAAGACAATATCGCTGAATTGATTGCGATGGAAGATATCGACGGGGCACTGGTCGGTGGAGCGTCGCTGAAAGCCGACGGCTTCCTCGGCATTATTTCCAGGATGCCATAGAAAAGTTTAGGGGTAAGGGGTAAGGGGTAAGAGGTACAAGGTGAAAGGTTAAAGGTTAAAAGGAAATTTATTTTTCATTACTTATTACCCCTAACCCATTACCTGTTTTATTTTATGACCCGAATTTTAATTGTTTATCATTCCCAGACCGGGCACACCCGTCAGATGGCCGAAGCGGTCTGCGAAGGCGCAAAGGGAATCGACGGCGTGGAGGTCATTTTAAAAAAGGCCGGTGACGCGACCATCGAAGATCTCCTTACCTGTGACGGCCTGGCGATCGGCACACCGGAAAACTTCGGTTACATGTCCGGCATGATCAAGGATTTTTTTGACCGGACTTACGGGGACGCTCAGGACAAGGTCTTTCGCAAGCCCTATGTCGTTTTCATCAGCGCCGGCAATGACGGATCGGGGGCCCTCAGGGCTATCGAGCGCATCGCCCTAGGTTACAAATTTAAAAATGTTTTCACCCCTGTTATCGCAAAGGGGAAAATCACCGAGGAAATCCTGGAAAAATGTCGTGAACTTGGTGGAACGCTAGCCGGCGGATGCGCCATGGAAATTTACTGAAGACAAGACATTTCTGTCCGTTGATTGCAATCCAAATAATCATTGAAAGAGGTTCAGGTATATGGGGAAGAAATTACCGCCAAAAAAAATTAAATCGAAATTCAGGGAGTTTGTTGAAGCCGTCCTGATGGCCGTCTTGATAGCGGGTTTTATTATCTCATTTATCGTCCAGGCCTTTAAAATACCATCCGGTTCAATGATCCCAACCTTGCTGATCGGTGATCATCTTTTCGTTAACAAATTTATTTATGGTGTAAAAATTCCTTTGATCAGAAAAACGATCATCCCCTTGACCGACCCCAAGAGAGGTGACGTTGTTGTATTTATTTACCCGGAAGACCGATCCAAAGATTTTATTAAACGGGTGATCGGTATCGGCGGTGACAAGATAGAAATGAAAAACAAGAAGCTGTTTATCAACGACCAGCTTTACGAAGATCCGTTCGGCGTATATGACGATGCTACGGTTTATCCTGCGGAGGTTCAGACACGGGACAACTTTGGGCCGTTAACCGTTCCGCAAAATTCTCTTTTCGTGATGGGTGACAATCGCGATCACAGCCTGGACAGCCGTTTCTGGGGTTTTGTCGATTTGAAGGACGTTCAGGGCAAGGCCTTTATTCTTTACTGGTCATGGGATTCAGAAGAAAAGCGTGTCCGCTGGGACCGTCTGGCCAAACTGATCAAATAGCAAGGCTTTGAAAAAATACAAAGGCCGGCTCAATAATTATTGCAGCCGGCCTTCTTTTTCCTAACAGCCTATCAGGCTATAGGCTAACAGTCTAATAGTCTACAGCCTGATAGCCTTTTTTACTTCTTCTTCCCGTAGCCGATCGTTTTAGCCGACTCCGCAATGGCCGGCAGGACCGCCGGATCATCTATTGTGGAAGGAACAACATAGTCCTTGCCGTCCACAATTTTGCGCATCGTGGAGCGCAGGATTTTCCCGGATCTTGTTTTGGGCAATGCCTTCACCACGGCGGCTTCCTTGAAGCAGGCCAGCGCGCCAAGTTCCTGCCGCACCATCTGTACTAGTTCCGCGACTATTTCTTCGGGCTTCCGGTCCACACCGGCTTTTAAAACAACAAAACCTACCGGGACCTGGCCTTTGAGCTGATCATCCGCGCCCAGTACGGCGCATTCAGCGACATCCTTGTGCTTAGACACAATTTCTTCCATCGCCCCTGTGGAAAGCCGGTGACCGGCAACATTGATGACGTCGTCAATGCGCCCCATAATGTAAAGATAGCCGTCCAGATCGAAACGGCCGCCGTCACCGGTAACATAATATCCGGGTCTTTCGGTGACGTATTCCAGGTAGCGCTTGTCATCTTTCCAGAGGGTGGGCAGGCAGCCCGGAGGAAGAGGCAGTTTGATCACCACGGCGCCTTCGTCGCCGTCGGGTAGGGTTTTGCCGTCCATGTCCTGGATCTGAACATTGTAGCCTGGCACAGGTTTTGTGGGTGATCCCGCCTTGATCGGAAATTGTTCAATTCCCATGCAGTTGGCCGCAATCGGCCAGCCTGTTTCAGTCTGCCACCAGTGATCGATGACGGGAATCTTCAGCATACCGCTCGCCCAGTGATACGTGTCGGGATCGAGCCGTTCGCCGGCGAGGAACAGATATCGCAGGCATGAAATGTCATATTTTTTCAGGTAGTCCCCGTTGGGATCTTCCTTTTTGATGGCACGGAAAGCCGTCGGCGCTGTAAACAGAACGGATACGCCATGCTGGGAAATGACACGCCAGAATGCCCCTGGATCGGGAGTTCCGACAGGCTTGCCCTCATACATAACCGTGGTACAGCCATACAGCAGCGGCGCATAAACAATATAGGAATGACCTACCACCCAGCCGACATCCGAGGCCGCCCAGAAAACTTCCCCGGGTTTGATGTCGTAGATGTACTTCATGGACCACTTCAAGGCAACGGCGTGCCCGCCATTGTCCCGCATGACACCTTTGGGCTTGCCGGTTGTTCCCGATGTATAAAGAATGTAGAGCGGATCGGTTGCAGCGACGGGCACACAGGGAACGGTCTTTGCTATCTTCATCAACTCTTCCCAGTCCAGGTCACGGCCTGCAATCAAATCAGCTTTCACCTGCGGGCGCTGATAGATGACAGTCTTTTGAGGTTTATGGGCGGCAAGGTTGATGGCTTCATCCATAAGCGGTTTATAGGCCAGCGTCTTTTTCCCTTCGATACCGCAGGAAGCGGATATCATGATTTTCGGTTTGGCGTCGTCGATGCGGATGGCCAGTTCATTGGGGGCAAAACCGCCGAAAACAACGGAATGCACGGCGCCGATACGGGCGCAGGCCAGCATCGCCACCATGGCCTCCGGGATCATCGGCATGTAGATGATCACCGTATCGCCTTTCGTGACACCTAATCCACTTAACACTCCGGCAAATCTGGAGACCCTGTCGAGAAGCTCTCCATAGGTAATTTTGTTAACCGTATTCGTAACGGGGCTGTCATAAATAATTGCAACCTGATCCTTTCTGCCTGATTCCACATGATAGTCAAGCGCGTTGTAGCAAGTGTTGAGCTCGCCGCCCGTAAACCAGCTATAAAAGGGCTTTTTGCTGTCATCAAGAACCTTGTCCCATTTTTTCGTCCACTGGACAGCTTCCGCTGCTTTGCCCCAGAAAACATCAGGCTGGTTGATCGACTGCCCGTACACATCCCTGTATTTCAACGAATCAGACATACCTCCTCCTTGCTTCAAACTGTAATTTGTTTTTTAGTTTTTTTAGGACTAACAAAACCCTTTGACGCTGTCAAGAATATAACCTTCAGGATTTTCAGATGAAATAAAAAAAACATCGCCGGAAACAGCACAGTTGTCATGTCCTTTTGCATAGGATATATAATCAACCATGATGAAATATGCAGCCAAAATCAAAAATCCTCTCCGTCTTAAACTCCTTGCCTGGTACAGGCACCACCAACGCTCCCTTCCCTGGCGGAGCACAAATGACCCTTACCGCATCTGGATTTCTGAGATCATGCTTCAACAAACGAGGGTCGATACAGTGATTCCCTATTATGAGAGGTTTATAAAATCCTTCCCTGATGTCCGGACACTTGCGGACGCACCTGTACAGGATGTGCTCAAAATCTGGGAAAATTTGGGATATTATTCAAGGGCTAGAAATATTCATGCCGCAAGCCGTATTATCACTGATCGATGGGGAGGGCGGATACCCGATAAACCTGAAGAAATCAAAAAACTCCCCGGCATTGGCGATTACACGGCGGGGGCGATCCTGAGCATCGCATACGGATTGGCCGTTCCCGCCGTTGACGGCAATGTCCGCAGAATCCTATGCCGATTGTTTGCCATCCGCAAATCCGTGGATGATCCCCGGGAACAAAAGAAACTGCATGATCTGGCGGCGGCACTGGTTCCCTCCAGACATGCCGGCGACTTCAACCAGGCCCTTATGGATCTGGGTGCAACCATTTGCAGAGCGAAAAAAACTGATTGTGTGATTTGCCCGGTTGGTTCAATTTGCCGGGCGCGTCTTTCCGGTCTTCAGGAGTCTATTCCGGTAACAAGGAAAAATCCGGCCATTCCCCGTAAACAGGGAGCCGCCGCCGTGATTTTTGATGCCGGTCACAGGCTGCTGGTTGTGCAGCGTCCGGCATCAGGACTTCTCGCCTCCCTGTGGAAGCTGCCCGGCGGATTTGTTCATGACGGTAAAAACATAAAGAAACGTTTGCGGGACTGCGTAAACAAAGAGTTGAACATTTCGATTGCCGCGGGCAATTGTCTGGCTTCGGTAAATCATATCTATACACATTTTCATCTGACTCTTCAGGCATTCAAATGCCGCTTGCTGAAAGGTGATCCCGAGGCACGTACCTGCCAGAATTGGCGCTGGGCAACGGCTTCGCAATTAGAAAAACTGCCAATGTCCAGCATTGACAGAAAGATTCTGGCTGAAATTGCCAAATCTTCCGCTTTGTCCTAAGATCGCGAGGAAGTTCTTATTTAACAGCCTGTTGCCCAAACGATATCCCTTTTCAGCGATCATCATACCGTCTCATAATATGTATCTGTTACTCCGTCCAACAATTGCAGAGCCTTTACCCGGATCACAATAATTTCCGAGGCCGGATCGGCAAAGAATTCTTTTAAATCGGGATGCCTTTTTAGCAGTGCTTCCTGAATAACCGTTTTTCTTTGTTCGTCGATGATGCCCTGAAAGGTACCCGTAACGGTCAGTGCTTTGGTTTGGCTTTCACCTCCCGCTTCTCTGGAGTCGATCAGAAGGCTGACGGAAGGATTGGCCGCCAGGTTGCGGTATTTTTTCGTGTCCTTGTGAGTTGCCATGTAAATTTCACGGCAGTCCGCATCTGACGTATAAGACATCAGCGAACAATGCGGCTGGCCCCCGGAAACCGTCGCCATAACACATACACGATTTTTTTGAATAAGATTTTTAATATCGTTGCGCATTTTGACAAATCCTTTTATGACCGATTCAATTTGATTTTGCATTGTAGCATAAAAGCAATTAAACCATGAACATAGTTTTATCAGAAATACACAATTTGAACGATTCTTCCCATATGAGCCGAATGGATCTGTCTTAGTAGAAACATTTCCTCTCCATTTGCAGCGTTCATCATTAATAATCAAATGAAAACAAGTAGATTTGTATCAAATTTCTCTGCTATTCAAAGTTCAGCCAAGTAGCGTCCAAGTAACGGCGTAATTAACAATTACAATTAAATTCTTGACATACAGGTTCTCTTTTCCTATACTCCTCGCCAAAATAACAATTATTTGAAGTTGATAGTTGGAGAGTTTTAATGAGTTTTACCACAACCAGGCGATCTTTTCTCAAAACCTCGCTTCTTGCCGGGGCAGCCCTTCTCCTCCCCGAAAAGGCAACGGCCAGTCCGTTCAGAGAAATAAAGCCTTCCGGCAGACTCAGACTTTTCAACACCCACACCTATGAAACGATTAACACCCAGTATCGCAACAGGCATGGTCATTATAACTTTGAATCCATCAGAAATCTGAACTGGATTTTGCGCTGCCACCATACCAATGAGCAATATCCAATTGACATCAGAACCCTTGAGTATCTTGATCTGGTCAACACCAGACTCGGGGGCGAAAATGAAATTCATGTCATCTCCGGCTACCGTTCACCGGAATACAACAACTACCTCCTGAGCACCGGACACAGGGTTGGAAGACAGAGCTTACACCTGGAAGGCCGCGCTATCGATATCCGCATTCCAGGCATTGACCTTTCCGATGTTCACGGCACCGCGCTTTCACTGCAAATGGGAGGAGTCGGCTATTACCCGAGAGCAAATTTCGTCCACATTGATTCAGGAGCATTCCGCACTTGGTAGATTTCCCTCACACAGCACGTATTCCTGAACTTCCCGCATCATACCTCTTCCGATTGTTCTGCTGCGCGATTGTTTTCACTTTCCTGCCGTTTTACGCTTTGGCGGCAGACGAATCTCTGTCCGAAAGACGCCAGCTATGCGATGTTTCAGCACTGGAAAAAGCCATTTCCGATTATTTGCAAATAACAGATGAGGGCGGCTGGCCTCAGATTCCATCCGGTCCGGCACTGCGTGAAGGAGACCGGAATGATCGTATCCCGTTGCTGAAAAAACGTCTTATCGCAAGCGGAGACCTTCGGCCGGCTGAACCACTGGAACAACCGGATGCCGCAAATGGAATTTCCAGGGAGACTGCATCAGGTCCCCAAAGCCGTCTAGCAAACCCGGACAACCAGAATGGAAATCTGTCTCCGGCAAAGAAGCATTCGAACAAAAACAATGGTTTGAATGAGACAACCGACCGGAATACTGTTTTTGATGAATCGCTTAAGGAAGCCGTTCAAAAATTCCAGGCCCGACACGGCCTCACAGCCAATGGTATTGTGGGAGCCGAAACCCTGAAAGAACTCAACATAAACGCCAGCGAACGCGCCAAACAACTTACCGCAACCATCGAACGCTGCAAGAAGATGACACCTGTTCAGGGGAATCGTTATATTCTTATCAACATTACAGATTTTACACTCAATCTGATTGAGGACGGCAAACCTGTGTTAAACATGCCTGTCATTGTGGGTAAAACAACCCAGCAAACTCCTGAATTCGACGGACTCATCACAAACGTGATTATCAATCCGGCCTGGTCAGTTCCCTACAGCATCGCATCCAAGGAATATCTTCCGAAACTTAAAAAAAATCCGGGATATTTAAGCCGGTCCCGTATGCGGGTATATCGTGCAAACCAGCGGATTGACCCCAGTACAATAAACTGGTCCAGCTATTCAGAAAGAAATTTCCCTCTCCTTCTGCGACAGGATCCAGGACCGGGGAATTCACTTGGCCGTATAAAATTCATGTTTACCAACCCGCATGATATTTATCTGCATGATACCACGACAAAAAAGCTGTTCCAGAGATTTCCGCGCGCCTTCAGTCATGGATGTATCCGGGTCAAAGACCCCATAGACCTGGCCGTTTACTTGATGCAGGAAACCCCGATGGGTTCTGAAGAAGCCATAAAATCAGCCATCTCCAAGGGGGCAACACGTACTCTGAATCTCCCCTCGCCTATTCCCATTAATATTGTCTACGTAACCGCCTGGGTTGATTCGGAAGGAACTGTGCAGTTCCGTCCCAACATCTACAACCGTAAACTTGCGGGTCCAGGAGAGGTTGTCGCTAAAAATTATTCCGCAACCAAAACAACGGACGCTCCCAAGACGGATCAGAAAAAGGAAGGGGCAGAATTGGCGGAAACGCATCCACCAAAAGAAGCTGCCGTTAAAACAACTATCCCTGCAAAAATATCCTCTGTAGCTGCTGCTCCAGTGCAATCAAAAACATTAGTAAAAACATCTGAATCAGCAGCGGTTGGAATCCAGACAATTTCTCCTGCAAAAGCGGCTGTGACCGCTCCCCCGGTCGCACAGACAAAACCGGTAACGCAAGAACCAGCGGCAGCAAAGCCAGCCGTCCAGGTAACGACCCCGGTAAAAGCACCTGCAGCAGCTCCTGCACAGGCACAGACAAAAGCTGCGGCGAAAACACCTGTAGTGACACAAGCGACATTACAGTCAGTGACTCCTCCGGCCGTGCAGACTAAACCGGTGACACAAGCACAGACGGCAGCAAAATCCGCGGCACGGGCAACTGCTCCGGTAAAAACACCCGCAATAGCCACCCCTGTCACACAGGCTAAACCTGCCGTAAAAACACCGGTGACAACACAGTCTACAGTTCAGGCAACTGCTCCGGTAAAAACATCTTCTGTGTCTCCTGTGCCCGCGCAAAAGGTAAAAGTTATCGGCAATCGGGACAGTAAAAGATATCATCTTCCCGGCATGAAATACTACAATGCCGTCGAGGCCTATCACCGGGTGGAATTCGACTCCGAAGAGGATGCGATCAAAGCGGGGTACCACAAGGCAAGAAGGTAGATCCTTTTTTAAAACTGCAATAATCATTATTGGCATTTCATATTTATCAGCAAAATCACCACAGACTATTTTTCATTTGACATCAACATGGAGACTTGTCATTATAATCAGCAGGTAAGATCAAGGTATATCAAATAAGCGGCTTTTTTCTCGTCATTTGCCATCATTTATCGCAGCAGGTTAGAGACATGAAGAAAGATTCCTCCAGGACCACGCAGACACTGATCGCAGAAAATTCTGACTCAAAAAAACGAAACAAAAAATCAGAACGCTCCTTATCCGGCAAAATCATGGTGAAGCGTAAGCAGACCCATCAGGATTACGAAGCCATCTTCCGTGAAATGCTGGAAGGCTTTGCTCTGCACGAGATTATTTGTGATGACGGGGGACGACCGGTGGATTATCGTTTTTTGTCTGTCAACCCGGCCTTCGAACACATAACCGGTTTGAAAGCCGGTGAAATTGTCGGCAGGACTGTCCTTGAAGTTCTGCCGGGTACGGAGCATTACTGGATAGAGACCTATGGGCAAGTGGCGCTGACGGGTGAACCGGTCCTCTTCGAGAACTATTCCAGCGTGCTGGACAAATACTTTATGGTAACGAGCTTTCAGCCCGCGCCGGGCTACTTCGCCTGCGTTTTCTTCGATATTACCGAACGTAAACGATCGGAGGAGGCACTTCGGGAAAGCGAAATTAAATACAAAACCCTTTTCGAATATTCCAATGATGCCATTTTCATAGGGGATGAACATGTATTCATTGACTGCAACCGGAAGGCCATGGAGATGCTCGGCTGCACAAAGGAACAGATTATCGGGCATTCTTTTGATCGATTCATGCCGGACATTCAGCCTGATGGAAGAAAAACCAAAGAAAAAATACTGGAGAGGGCAAGAGAAGCAATTAATGGTCATCCCCAATCCTATGAACTGCAGCATCGTCGTTATGACGGGACGCTTTTTTATGCAGAAGTCAGCCTGAGCGCTTTCCACGATAGAGGGAAATATTACATCCATGCAATTGTTCGCGACATCACCAAAAGCAAACGGGTGCAGGAAGAACTTCTTTTATTCAAAAAAGCGATTGAAGGTTCAAGCGATGCAATTGGAATGGCCGATAAGCAAGGCAATCATTTCTATCAGAATAAAGCATTCACCAATCTTTTGGGATATTCAGCTGAAGAACTCGGTGTGGCGGGAGTGGCGCAATGCGTTTACGCAGACCAGGATGTCGCCCGCGATGTTTTTGAAACCATCATGAATGGGGGTTCGTGGAGTGGAGAAGTAGAGGATATAGCCAAGGATGGAAACAGACTAACTGTTATGCTGCGTGCAGATTCCATCAAGGATGAAACGGGCAACACCATAGGACTCTTAGCAATAAATACAGACATTACCGCTCGCAAGAAGGCAGAGGATGCCTTGCGCGAAAGCGAGGAATTATACACTCGGCTGGTGAACACGATCCCTGAAGTTGTTGTCAGGACGGGCCTGGATGGGAAGATCCTTTTTATAAATGAAAACGCTGTTCAGACAAGCGGATACAACCGTCAGGAATTGGAAGGTCGAAATATTTTCGATTTCATTCCACCGGAAGAACATGCGAAGACCATTCAAAACATCAAAAATATGCTAGAACAGGGCATCCATTCCCCGAACGAATACCATCTCGTCACGAAAGACGGCAGACAAATTCCTTATGAAGTCATTAG
>CAYMYR010000010.1:0-61146 GCA_964394715.1 uncultured Smithella sp. | reverse complement strand
ATGCAAAAATGGTGATAAAGAGTAAACCCTTCAAATATTTCATTTCTCACCTCCATTTGATTTGTCTGATTACAAAGGATTGCTTTCTTATTGATGAATTATATAGCCATGCCTGCCGCGTGTCAATGATTATAGTTCATGATTATAGTTCGTCACCCGTGTCAGGGTAAAAGCCCGATGGGGTTCCGGGCGCGTGTTGAAACAAAAGGAATGAGACAAAAAAGGTGTCACGTTACAAATACAACCCTACATGGGTGACGAAGTCTCATCACAACAAGAATCAGTAAACCCGAGGAAGCTTTGCAGCGTATCTTCCCATGCCTTTTTTCTCGCATCGCTGTATCGCGCCATCATTTCATCGTCATGAGCTTCCAGAAATTCCTGGAGTTTGCCCGATGTTTCCAATGATGAATAAGTGATAGGAGCCTTGTCCTTTAAGGCCTGCCTGATCACTTCCAAACGGTTTTGCTTCGGGCTGTCTTCAGGGAGATAGGTCATGGGTTGTATCCTCCGGTTTTTTTATTGCATTATATGTTGTCTGAAAAATTTGTCAAACAGCACATCGATCCTGTTTATCGCCTCAATTTTTTTCGTCGGGCCAGGAATATACAGGAGGACGATTCTCGAAAATAGTCCCGTCGGGCATGACTTCCACATCTTTGCCATCGAGCTGAACAATCTTTGTCAGTGTGGCAGGAACATTGCGCTTCCGGGTGGACGCAATGACTTCTTCAACCGTTTTAAAACGGGAAAGTTCTTCCAGCGTAATGATCTGCGGAAGAACCATTCCAATCTTACCTGCTTCGTAGTCCGCAAGCGCCAAAGAAGGCCGCATCCAGGCATGATCCGTGAGTTCCACGCCATCATGAACAACAGATTGGTCCTCCGGAGCCTCCGTCACAAAAAAACGCACATCATAGCGCAGGGGCAGAAATTCCGGTGTAATCCAGTGAGAAAAGTAATGAAGGCGATCACCGGAAATCAAAATATTTTCTGCTTCCAGCATTTGTAAAAATTTCATTTCTCCTTTGTTGAGCAGCTGCCTGTAGCGGGCAAAACGCTGACATTCCTCACGCGTCCCGATGGAAACCGGTGTGCCGTCTTTCTTCCGGGCCATCAGAAGTCCCACTTCCTCAAATGTCTCACGAATTCCCGCAACCCAGGATCCCAGTGCTTTTTCCGGACTCGACATATCCGGAAGAATCCGGGCAGCCTGAGGCCGATCAATACCCTGGACAAAACCCTCCACGCCAGGCTGATAATCTTCCGGGTCAAGACTGCCTCCTGGAAACACATGGTAACCGGGAACAAAACTGCTTTGCCGGTTCCTCAACACCAGAAGGACCTCAATATCCTGTATGGATTTTTCCCGACAGGGCCTTAGCAGCACCACTGTTGAGGCATCAGCCGGCATGGTATTCATTTTCGGATATCCTCTCTCCCGAATAGTTATCTTTTTGGAATTATAACACAATGTGCTTTAAACAGACCAGCACCGAAAAATTACCGGGGATATCAAAAGGATAAACCCTTTCCGGTTTTGTAGTCTTCTTTCTTCCCGCAAGGACAAAATTAAAAAATGAGCCCTTCATCCGCGAAGCTGAAATAGCTTCCGTCGCCGATGATGAGGTGATCTAAAACCCTCACCGCCATCAGCTTTCCTGCGGCGGAAAGTTCCTGCGTAAACTTTTTATCCTCGGGACTGGGAATGATACTGGCACTGGGATGATTGTGGGCACAGATGATCGATGACGCAAAAAGCTGCAGGGCTGTATGAATGATTTCCCGCACAATCGGAATGGCCTGGTTCACTGTACCCTTCGCAGCATCACTGATCGCAATAATGCGGTGATTGCTGTTGAGATAGACCACCTTGAAGACTTCTGTTTTCAGATCACGCATCTGCGGCATAAGAAGATTGGCCACATCTGAAGCGGAAGTAACCTTTTGCTGCGTTAAGCGGATTTCATCTTCACGGAAACGCCGTCCGATTTCCAGCGCCGCGCTGATTTGAGCGATTTTGGCCGGACCAAGCCCCCTGAATTCTTCCCAATCACGCGCATCCGTATGGCTCATATTTCGAAATGTGCCGAATTTTTCCATAATGTTGCGTGCCAGATCGATCGCGCTTTTGCCCTTTGAGCCTGTGCGCAAAAGAATGGCCAGCAGCTCGGAATTGCTGAGCGCTCCCGCACCCTTCCGGATCAGCTTTTCCCTGGGCCGGTCATCGGGCGGCCAGTTTTTAATTCCTGCTGACGGGTTCCTTTTAGCCACATCCCGCCCCCTTTCAATTTTTTTCCGTATGAAACGGGACATGCTCCGGAACATTCAGGATGAAGGAAGAAAACATGCAGCCCGCACCGATCTACCCGTTCATCCCCGTGATGGTTTCCTTTGCTTCGTCCGAAAGATATTGCCATAGTCCGATTTGTTTGAGTGTCTCAACTTTTGGAATTCCCGTATCGGTCCATCCCCGCTGGCGATAATAGAAAACGATTAATTTCCTCAGTTCTTCTTTCCGATGCTTCATCAGGATTTCAAGCTTTTCTGCTTCATCCATCATCTGAACTTCCCCAAGGGGCTTTTTCAAGACGGAACTCAACTCACGGTCATGATAATCCGCCTCCCGTTTATAAAGCGCTTCTTCCGTGGGTCCGATGGCCCGGTCGGGAATCCAGTCGCGCTCACCGGTTGACGCACCGAAAGACAGAACATTCATCACTCTCTGCAGATTGATATCGCGGTCAGTCTGTTCAAATATCTTTTCCCAGGTCAGCGCGGTCCCGAACATGCCGTTATAGAAATCCGCATAGAGCTCCTGTGACGCCGGATTGATATAAATATCCGTGTCCCCGCGCCGGAGAGAATCAGGATTAAAAACATCCACCCAGGGAAGCTTACACAGCCCCAGATTATCATTTCCCAGACGCACGCGCGGATATACTATGAGCGCCTTCGCCTTTTCTTCAAAGGTGGGAAATGCCCCCAGCAGGTCTACTTTGACCAGCCAGGCGGCTGCGTGATGCGCGCCGATATCGCTGGCTGCCGCGTAGGAGGCCTGCATGGACAGCGACCGGTGCGTCCGGTAAAGAGAGAACGGCAGTCCTTTGGTCTGCATGGCAAACTGATGCAACTCCTTCACCGGTTTGGGCCGCCCGGTTCTTGCCGCGTATTTCTTGGACACCCAGGCCGCAAGCTCCACCATTCCCCGGCCGGCAGCCCCGACCAGGTCGGTCTTGCGGTATGCGAGGTCGTGGATAAACTGCAGCGCGGCCTGTTCATCCCCCCAGGCAAGTTCAAAACCATCCGTATCTTCCCTGATCAGGTAACCGCGCTGATAGCATTCCATCACAAAGGCCATGATCACGGAAGTCGATATGGTGTCCATACCGTAATTGTCACAGTACCAGTTGGCTTCCATGATAAATTCGGGGTGCCACATGCCCAGATTGGCCCCGAAACCCGCGGCGGTTTCGTACTCCGGACCATCCACCCAGACTTTGCGGCCGGCATGTATACCGGTTGTCAACGTCACCCAGCCGCCTTTCGTACAGCGCAAATTGCAACCCGGAAAGCACCCATCCATGCCCCGATGATCAAAGAGCCTTTCGGCATATGTTTTACCGCAGATTTGTCCGGCCTTCGGATGCGATCCAAACTGATAGTTATGCACCGGCAGGGATTGATACTCGTCTTTATTCATAAAAGAAATCAAGCCGGCAGATCCCTTCCGGTGCATTTGAAGGGCCTGCGGGTCGACGTCTCTGATAATTTCGTGGAGCCTTGTTCCCGCTTCTTTCACTTTACCCCAGTTTGCCGCGCCGTAAGGATTCTCGCCGTGCGGAAATTCAGCCAGAACGACAATGGCGGTAATATTCTTATGGCTCATTACGGAACCAATCCCCGTGCGTCCGGCCTGTTTTGTACGGAACAGGCCTTTTGCTCCGTCAACCGGTTTGGTAGCATCATAATAATGGCTGTTGATGCAGCCGAATACTGTAGTGGCTGCGCCGACACCTGTGGTTAAAAAGGTAATTTCCTTTTTTTCATGACCCTCACGCAAAAAATGATCCACGACAGATTTCTCGAGGTCAAAGACCTGATCGGCAATTTGTGCAGAGGTAATGCTGATTTCCTGTTTGAAACCATCGATGACAATCATAACACTTTCCCTGGCAATACCCGTAATGGTCAGGGCGTCAAACCCGGAATATTTCAGATAGGCCCCGAAATATCCGCCAAAATTGGATACTCCCGGGATACGGGTCAGAGGAGACAAAGAAACTGCCATGCATTTGCTTGTGCCCGGAAACTGCGGTATGCCGCCCAGCGGACCCGGCGAAAAGATCAGTGGATTTTCCGGATCGTACGCCCCGGTCTGCGAGGTAATTTTTTCATGCAAGAGATAGAGCCCCAACCCTCGACCGCCGATAAAGAAATCCCGAATTTCCGGGTCAAGCACAGAGACGGCAATGGTCTCTGCTGTCAGATCGACATGCAGGATTTGATTGGCATACCCGTGATGAAGCTTCCTGTGAGTATATTTCATATTGAGGTTTCCTTAACAATAATGCGGAACGTTAGAGGAATCATAATAAAAAATCAATCATAAAAAGAAATTGACAATTTTCCCTCAGCTGCTTTTGAAACATTGTGCGCAGTCAGACAACGTGTTATAAATTTATTGTAAATGCAATATCTTTTCAAGCTGCGTGAAGTGAATGGATTTGGAAAAATATACCCTTGTTCAAAATATCCTTCTGGGTTTAACACTGGCTGCGCCAATCGGGCCGGTCAATGTGGAAATCATCAAGCGCGGCATGAACTCGGGATTCAGACAGGCGATTCTCACCGGCGCGGGCGCCATGAGCGCCGATGCCACCTACCTGACGTTGATTTTTTTCGGACTGACTGCCTTTCTGAATCATCCCACAATGAAGATCATCCTGGGAATGGCCGGCAGTTTGATCCTGATTTATCTTGGAGCCGCAAGCATAAGAGAAGGATTCAACTCAACAGCTGCTGAAACAAACCATCAAACAAAACGAATATTTAAGAACTCCTATATCACCGGTTTTATGCTGGCCATCTCCTCGCCCATGACCATTGTATGGTGGACCGGCATTTTCGGAGCACTTGTTGCTTCACAGGCACGCCCGCACACGGATCTTAGCGCCTTCCTCTCCTGCCTTTCCATTTTACTGGGATGCTTCCTGTGGGTGTTTTTTCTTGCCGCCTTGCTCCACTGGGGAAAGAAATTCATCAATGATAGAATGACCAGGGTGATATCCCTGGTTGCAGGAATCTTTCTGACCGGATTCGGAATTTATTTTTTACTCCGGACATCCTGGATCATTAAAATGTGAAAAGCGCAAACGGCGAATACATTTCGGAACGTCCGCCGGCCCATTCATCTTTGCTGATAAAACCGTTCCTGTTCTTATCCAATTGCCGGAATCTTTTTTCGGCGGCCTGTTCAAATTCTTTTTTTATAATAATCCCGTCACCGTCCGCGTCGTTTTCTTTGATGAATGTCTCCTGGTCTTTTTTGTCCATGTGACCGAGCTCATCACGGGTAATCGACCCGTCACGGTTCTTGTCCAGTTTATCAAATGTTTTGGACACGGCACTCGTGTATTCCTTTTTGCTGACTTTGCCGTCTCTGTTCTTATCCAGTTTTGCTGAAAGATCTTCCGCGGCAAAAACCGTGGAAACGGCACACAATATCACGACAAGAGCCATCAATAGTTTTTTCATAATCAACCTTTCTATTCATCCATCTTGCAGCAAGCTGCGAAAAATTAACGCTCGTCCCGCAGAAGCGGGATTAAAAATCGCGGGGCAGTTCTTCCAATTCGGCCAGCGAAAAGACCGGACCGTCCGAGCAAACGTATTTATAACCAACGTTACAGCGGCCGCATTTCCCGATACCGCACTTCATCCTCATTTCCAGCGAAGTCAGAATGTTTTCCTTGGAAAATCCCAGTTCGAAAAATACCGGCAGGGTGAATTTAATCATCACCGGTGGTCCGCAAATCACAGCCACGGTATTTTTTGGCGATGGTGCCGCGTCTTTACAGACCGCAGGGACAAACCCTTCCCTCCCCTTCCAGTTCTCATCGCCTTTGTCCACGGTGATAATGGTTTTGATGTCGTCGCGCTTCTCCCAGGCGGCCAGTTCATCCTTATACAAAAGCAGACCGGGAGTCCGGGCACCGTAAATCACGGTAATGTCGCCGAAGCGCGACCGGTTGTCTTTGTAAAGCATATAATTGATAAGTGAGCGCAGCGTTGTAAACGCAAAACCGCCGCCAACGACAACAATATTCTTTTTCTCGAGGAATTCAATCGGCCAGGAATTGCCCAACGGCCCGCGCAGACCGATCTTTGCGCCTTCATCCATGTCGTGCAGGGCGGCCGTCACCAGCCCCGGAACGATTGCACCCGCTCTTTGCACTGTAAATTCGACATAACCCTGCTCGGTCGGCGAGGAGGCGATGCCGATGGGAGATTCTCCTTTTCCGTAAATGGACAGTTCCGCAAACTGCCCGGGCAGATATTTAAATTTTTTCTCATCTGCTTTGTTCAGGAAGGTAAAGCGAAATGTTTTGATGTCGTGAGTATCCACTTCGTCGATGATTTTAATAATCTCAACCGGCATGGGAATGTATGGATTATCTGAGCTCATATTTTTCCTCAATCTCGATTTCGTGATCTTTCTATAACTATTCCTTCATGGCCTGATCCACAATGGAGAAGATATCGATATTCACCGGGCAGGCGCGCGTGCAGCGTCCGCATCCCACACAGGAAATCACGCCGTACTTCCGGACATGGTATGAATATTTATGACATACTTTCTGGCGCAGGCGCTGATAAACCTTTGTGCGCGGGTTGTGTCCGCTGGCTTCCAGGGTGAAGTCTGTAAACATACAGGCGTCCCAGACACGGCGGCGTGTTCCCTGACCGAAAAGGGTCTCATCACAAATATCGAAGCAGTAACAGGTGGGACAGACAAAAGTGCAGATGCCGCAACTTAAGCAGGCGTCGGAAATCCGCTCCCAGAACGGGGTCTTGTGGAAAAGATCCTCGAACTTTTTAGCAATGGACTTCGCCTCCACACAGGTAAGACGTGTTTTAAAAGACCGGCCAGTGGCAACGGTTTCATCAAAATATTTCTGATCTTCAGGTGACGCGTCCGTAAGACCGCTCATTTCGGCAAGGAGCTTTTCACCTTTCTTCGTGACGGCTTTCAGCAGCAGTTCATCGCCTTTTTTCATCATGAAAACATCGCTGCCTTCAGGGTCCGCCGCACCGATTCCCAGTGTAGCATAGAAATCCGCCCCGTCCGCCGGGGTGTTTAGGTCGAAAGCATATCCGAAGATTGTGGTGGCTTCTCTTCTTTTCTGCCAGTAGGGATCGACCGCACCGGTACCGCTGAAATGAATATCCATAATCTCGAAACTCTTGACATCGCAGGGTCTCACGCCAAAAAGGAACGCCGGTTTTATACTGATTTCGACAGGCACCGCCTCCAGAACGGACTTCCCGGTCTGATACCGGACAAAATCTTCCATATGCGGGAAAAAGGCCGATTTTGGGCTCATCAGCGTATTGTAAAAATTCAAATCCACCTGCCCGGCATCGGATATTTCACGGAAATTAAACCCCGCGTCTTCCCGGACAGGCGCGATCAGCGTTCCCTTCTGCATCAGCTGCGCGGCCAGATCGGATATTTTTTGAACTGCTGTTTTCTTCAACACAACAAAGCTCCTTATTAATGAGACTTGTTTTTTGCAAGCTGGAAGCAAAGCAAAAAACTTAGTCGAATTTATCCCGCAGTCTTTGTTTGCGGGCTTGGGTTAATGCCATGCAACTTGCCAAGCTATTCTATTTTTAGTTCAGAACATCCTCCAAACGTCTAACCGATTATTCCAGAATTTTATCAGAATCATCCACGCGGAAATTCACCAGAACCGGCTTGTCCTGGATACTCTTGCCGGCGGCCTGACCAAACATTTCCTCACACTCTTTGGCCACCTTCTTGTGGAATAAATACAATGGAATATCCACCGGACAGGCCCGCGAACATTCGCCGCAGTCGATGCACCGGCCGGCCAGATGATGAAACCGTGTCAGATGATACATCAGGTTGCCGTGGGATTGCGGGGATTTATCACCCCACTTCGGTTTATTCTGATCGATAAAGCAGGGATCGCAATAGCACATCGGACAGGCTTTACGGCAGGCATAGCAGCGGATGCATTTATCAAATTCCTTCTTCCAGAAAGCAAAGCGCGCGTCTTTGTCCATCGCTTCGTATTCGGCAAGGACATCGTACGGCGAAACAACAGGCTGACCATGAATTTCTTCACCCAGCAGCACATCATACAAAACAGGATTATACATTCCGCAGGTCGTTTTGCTGTCGATCACTTCCCCGGTTTTTGAATTTTTCATGCCGATCACCGGGATCCCCAGGAGAATCACATCTTCACGCTTAATTTTGTCTTCCTGAATAAGTTGGACTACGGCACGGCTGTCAGCCGGTTTAACGGCAATCGCCATCTTTGTGCCCCGCGGATACCGAACCAGGTATCGTGCCATATTGGCCGTGCAGTATTCATTGAAAACCATATTCTCCACATCCGCCGCAACTCTGGCTACAAAGGGAACGGGATGATCTTCATCGTAACCCCTGCCGTAAGCCAGAACCAGACTCACCTTACCTTCTTCCAGAAGTTTCCTGGCTTCGTTTTTCAGGTTTTCCTCAATTTGCTTAAAGCTTGTTGCCATATCTTCTCCCGACCTTATTTTTCAATCTTGAACTTTGTCTGCGGACCGAGATTTCTAATCTGCTCGGTGAATTCCCTGACAACTTCGGCGAACTTATTGCCTTCGGAAGCGGAAATCCATTCCACACGGAACCTTCCCGGTTCCATTCCGGAAAATTCCAGGATCTTTTTAGTCACGGCCAATCGCCTTCGGGCATAAAGGTTACCTGTATTGTAATGGCAGTCGCCGGGATGGCAGCCGCCCACTAAAACGCCGTCCGCTCCAAGCTGAAAGGCACGGAAAATGAAGGACGGGTTGATCCGGCTGGAGCACATCACCCGCACCACCCTGGTATTTTGCGGATATTGCAGCCTTGTGGTTCCAGCCAAATCTGCACCGGTATAGGTGCACCAGTTGCAGGCAATGCCTAAGATTTTCGGTTCAAATGACATAGACTATCCTTTCCACTCATCTACTCTACGGTCATTTCGACCATCGGGAGAAATCCGATTGAACTCCTGTTGCCCGGTCATAAGATTTCTCGTCGCTTCGCTCCTCGAAATGACACGCTTTTATACAAAATACTCTATCATTGATGACGTTCAGAAAAATTCCAGAGGCAAGGCGTGCCTCATAGATCTTTTTTCCTTCCATAAGATATCTATGACGTCATATTTTTTTCTACAACCCTACTTCCCTTATGTCGTTCAAAAGTGTTCCAGATGCGCGGCGCGCGAAGCCTGGGGAGTGAGGCGTATATTTTCATACGCCGCAACGACGAAGGCTGAAGCGCAACAAAGCAGATGGGCGCTTTTCAACGACATGTCAGAACTCCATGAGGCCTTCCATCTCTGCCAACACCTGATCATTTGTAAAATGCCGTGCAATAATCGCCCCCGTCGGGCAGACGGACGCACAAAGACCACATCCCTTGCACAGGGCTTCGTTAATTTCGGACACACCTTTCTGCTCATTGAAGAACGGAGCGCCATACGGACAGACACGAACGCAGTTCTGGCAGGCACAGCACGATGCCGGATTCACCATCGCCGTGGTTGCCTCCAGTTCCATTTTATCTTTGACGACAATGGTCAGCGCTTCCGCCGCTGCGCCGTTGGCCTGTGCCACGGTGTCCGGAATGTCCTTGGGGCTCTGACAGACTCCGGCAATAAAGATACCTTCGGACATTGTGGAAAGGGGGGCCAGTTTCGGATGCCTCTCCATGAAAAATCCCTGCTTATCCGTGCTCAGATTAAAGAGCCTGGCAATATCCCTCGCGTCCGACCTCGGTATCATGGCCGGGGAAAGGACAACCATATCCACGGGCAGTTTGATGAATTTGCCTGTGATGGTATCCTCCGCCTCTACAATCAGACGTCCCGGTTCATCAACGCTAGCGGCCACACGCGCACCCTTGCCGCGGATGAATTTCACATCCTCTTCAATAATACGGTTGTAAAATTCTTCATAGCCTTTTCCGGCTGCGCGCATATCAATGTAGAACTGATACACATCGGCAGAGGTCTTTTCCTTGAACAAATGTGCAAATTTGAGAGAATACATGCAACAAACACGGCTGCAGTGCTCATAGTTGTTTTTATCCCGGCTTCCAATGCAGTGGAAAATGGCAATGGCCTGAGGTTCCTTGCCGTCCCGGAGCGTCACCTTGCCTCCTGTGGGTCCGGCGGAATTGAAGAGCCTTTCCACTTCCAGCGCGTTGTAAACACCGGGATATTTACCGTAACCGTATTGAATGAGTTCCCTGGTGTCCATGAGATCATAACCGGTCGCCACAATGACAGCCCCGACCTTCACAGTGGTGAAGGTATCCTGCTGTTCAAAGTCGATGGCTTTCTGCTCACAGACCTTTTCACACAGGCGGCATTTGCCTTTCTTAAAGAATGTACAGGATTCCCGATCGATGACCGGCTTTTGCGGCACAGCCTGCGGAAACGGAATGTAGATGGCTTTTCTCTTCACCAGACCTTCATCCCATTCTGATGTCCCCTTGCCGGGGCATTTTTCCGTACAGGCCAGACACGCGTTGCACTTGTTGTGATCCACGTAGCGTGCCTTCTGTTTTATTGTAATATCGAAGTTGCCGACAAATCCCTTGACCTCACTGACCTCACAGGAGGTCATGAGTGTAATATTCTTATGCTGCAGAACGGCATCCATCTTGGGGGTGAGGATACAGGCGGAGCAGTCCAGTGTGGGAAAGGTTTTATCAAACTGCGCCATGTGACCGCCGATGGTGGAATTTTTCTCGACGAGATAAACTTTCTTGCCGGTATTGGCCAGTTCCAGCGAGGCCTGAATCCCGGCAATACCGCCGCCCACCACCATCACATCGGGATTGACGTCGATCACCCGCGACGTCAGGGGAGCCAGAAGCCTGGCCCGGGCAACCGCACCGTTGAGGAGCGCTTTGGCCTTGGATGTTCCTTCTTCAATATCATGCGTAACCCAGGACACCTGTTCACGGATATTGACAATCGTCAAAAGATACTGATTGAGTCCGGAAGCTGCTAAAACTTTGCGGAAGGTCTGTTCATGCATCAGGGGTGAACAGGCGGTCACAATCACACGATCCAGCCTGTGTTCTTTAATGTCATTGGCAATCATTTCCTGACCGGGCGTGGAACACATGAACTTGTAATCTCTTGCGACAACCACGTCCGGCAGTGTGGCCGCAAACTGGGCCAGTTCACTCACCCGAACCGTCTTGGCTATATTTAAACCGCAGTGGCAAACAAATACACCAATTCTGCTCATATCTTCTCCTAAACTATATTTCTTTCGCCATACCGGCTTTCTCAAGACTGTGACGCAATTTTTTTTATCCCCATTTCGACCGCAGGGAGAAATCTAAGATTTCTCAGTCGTACGGACTCCTTCGAAATGACATCAGCCCGGATATCATAACGGAGGATCATCAGATGATCATCCGTTCACAGCCTATATGGCGCATGTATCCACAACCGGCTCGTCAATGCTGATTTCCAGACTCTCCAGAAGCAGCTCCGTCAGATCTTTGATCTGAATCTGACTATCTACATTCAGCGTCCGGCAGCTGTCTTCAAACATGGTGATGCAATAGGGACATGCCGTCGCCAAAACGGTTGCACCCATACCCATGGCTTCTTCAATTCTGAGATCACTCAGGCGCTCTCCCTTGGCTTTTTCCATCCATAATCCGCCACCGCCGCCACCGCAGCACATGCTCTCTTCACTGTTGCGTTCCATCTCGATAAATTCGACACCGGGCAGTGATTTGAGCACCTCCCGTGGCGCATCAAACACTTTACTGTGCCGACCCAGATAACACGGATCATGATAGGTGACCTTCAGACCGCCAAAATCTTTTTTGGGAACAATTTTACCGTTTTTTATCCATTCGGCCATCAGTTCGCTGATGTGCACGACCTCGTAATCTACACCGTAATCATTGTTGAAAGATGCCAGACAGTGCGGGGAACCGGTGATAATTTTAGTAACCCCCTGGGATTTGAAATAGTCCAGGTTTTTGTTTTTCAGCCTTTCAAAAAGTTCCAGATCACCAACCTTTTTCAGACTCTCTCCGCAGCAATTGACATCAATTGAGGGAATTCCCCATCTTAATCCCGAAAGATTCAGCAATTCGGCAGTAGCCTTTGCCAGTCGGATATTGCGCGGATCGTAACAAACTGTGCAGCAGGTCCAAAACAAATATTCTTTATCAGAAGTGTAAAGAGGATATTTATCTCTGGCCCAGTCGTTTCTTTTTGCCTGATCGCCGGACCAGGGGTTGCCCCTTGCCGAAAGCGATCCGACAAAAGCACGCAGACTCTGCGGCAGCAGGCCGCCGCCGCTGTATACATTACGGATGGCTGTCACGATATCGATGAGTTCAACCCCTCGGGGACAGCGTTCCACGCAGAACCGGCAGGTGGAACAACCCCACATGAACTCTTCGATCCCGTCAAGGCCCAGCTGGCCGTAGCGCACGAGTTTACGGATATTAAAATGAGTAATCGGTGTCCATGGGCAGGTGCCTGTGCAGGTACCGCACTGGTAGCATTTCTTCAGTGCTTCCCCGCCGGCCTCGATAATTGCCTGGGACATTTCCAGATAGGGTGTAGCTGTCTGTGACATTCAATATCTCCCATGTTTTATGCGTCAATTTATGTTTCTGCTAGCATAGAAAAAAACAAACTTCAATTTTTTTTCACTTCACCGACCCCCACGCCTACGCATTCCTACGGGACACTGCAAAAAAAAGGGAACCCAAAGGCTCCCTTTTATAAAAAATTCTTGAAGAATCCGGGGCTGGTTAGTATTCCGGCGTCAGTTTATCCAGTTCCGCCAGCGTAAAGACCGGCCCGTCCTTGCAGACATATTTGCTGCCGACATTGCAGCGGCCGCACTTTCCGATTCCGCATTTCATGCGCATTTCCAGCGATGTAATGATGTTTTCCTTGGAAAAGCCCAGTTCAAAGAACACCGGAAGGGTAAAACGGATCATCACAGGGGGACCGCAGATCACGGCAACCGCGTTTTCCTTGCTGGGAGCGACTTCCTTGCAGACGGCAGGAACGAATCCTTCCCTGCCCTTCCAGGTCGCGTCGCCTTTATCAACAGTAACATTTATATTCAAATCATCCCGTTTCTGCCATTCGATCAGCTCATCTTTATAAAGCAGTAAACCGGGATTTCTCGCACCGTAAATCACGGTGATGTTGCCGAAACGCTTGCGGTTGTCACCGTATATCATGTAATTAATCAGCGACCGGAGCGTTGTAAACGCGAAACCGCCGCCGACAATCACAATGTTTTTCCCTTCGAGAAATTCGAGCGGCCAGGAGTTGCCCAGCGGCCCGCGAATACCCATCATCATGCCTTCTTCCATTTCATGGAGCGCCGAGGTAACCACACCGGCTTTCTGCACAGTAAATTCAACATAACCTTTCTGCGTTGGAGAGGAAGCAATTCCAATGGGTGATTCTCCCTTGCCGTAGATGGAAAGTTCACCAAACTGGCCGGGGATATATGCATACTTCTGCTCGTCTTCCGGATTGACAAACTTGAACCGGAAGGTCTTGATGTCTTTGGTATCGACTTCAGTAATGATTTTATCCACGATTACGGGATAAGGAATATACGGGTTTTGCATTACGAACTCCCTGTTTATAATTTTGAGATATCTTCAACAACTTTACGGATATCAATATTTACGGGACAACTCATGACACAACGGCCGCAACCGACACAGGCAATTGCATTAAACATGTCCACATAATACTTGAACTTGTGCATCGCGCGCTGACGCCATCTTTCTTTCTGGGAAGAGCGCGGATTATGCCCTGATGTTTCTTTTGTAAACAGCGGGAACATGCAGGAATCCCACGAACGGATACGCACCCCGTCTGATCCCTTGACTTCATCGCTGATATCGAAACAGTGACAGGTGGGGCACATGTAGGTACAGGTCCCGCAGGCCAGACACTTGCCATGGATCGTGTTCCAGAAGGGATTATCAAAATTGACGTCCAGAATCGGCTTGATTTCATGCGCGGGAATCTTCGAGGCAATCGACTCTTTGGCCTTTGTGGCGATTTCCGATTTCTTTGTGTCCGCCGCGGCGTCGGCTTTTGTCTCTCCAAAGTACTTCGCGAGCTTTTCACCCTTTTCGGTGATAAATTCCGCCAGATAATCGCCCCCGATATCGGTAAGCAGAATGTCCGCACCTTCAGCGGAAACCGGTTCTCCGTCCACCGATGTGCAGAAGCAGGTCGCGTAAGGCGGCTTGACACAAGCCAGCGAGATTACCGTCGTGCTTTTCCGTTTTTCGATATAATAGCCGTCCTTGTATTTCTCCTGATCGAAAAGCTTATCCAGAAGGACGAAGCTGTGGGCGTCGCAGGGGCGCACACCAAATAAGACCGACTGCGCGGCTTGATTTGTCTCTGACGAAAATACCATCCCCTTCGGCGTGCGGGTGAATTTCATCAGGGTCTCCGTGTGAGGGAAGAAAACATTCTTCGGCGCGTTTTTGGAATTCAAGTAAGCAAAGAAAGGTTCATCACCGGATCCGAGAGGCGCAAAAAGAACGTTGTCCTCTTTCTTTACCGGCGCCCAAACCAGGAGATCTCCGGCCATTTTTTTGGCAATGCCTGCCAGCGCATCTTTTTTGATCAAACGTTTTTCCATAATTGTCCCTAAATTATTATTTTATCCAACGTTACATTTTTCACAGCGTCGGGGTTTTATCAGCTTCATTTAAACCAATCGCAACTGACTCAACAACGGCTGCACATCCGTCAGATGCGACTTGAAGGTATCTTTCGAACCGGGAAGATCCAGGGCCAACGAAAGCAATTCCGTGAAATAAAAGACCGGCATTTTCATGTTCAGGCTCGGCCGCATTTCCAGGTTGGCCATGCACATCGGGCAGGCGGTAACCACGCAGTTGGCGCCGGCTTCCCGGGCCGCACCCATCAGTTTGTCGCACATCTCCACCACAATGGCCGTCTTGCTGACCGACAGCGAACCACCGCAGCAATCGGTCTTGTATGACCAGTTTTTCACATCGGCACCGATGGCTCCCATCATCTTGTCGAGCATGAAGGGATTTTCATAATTTTCAAACTGGCATACTTCGGGCGGACGCAAAAGCAGACAGCCATAATAGGAAACCGGCTTCAGACCCGCCATAGGCTTCACCACTTTTGCCGCCAGCGCATCGATCCCGATTTCATTGTATATCACGTCAATCGGATTGCGGATGGCGATGCCGCCCTGATATTTGGCGCCCAGGACGCCTTCAATACGGGCTTTCAGGTCTTTGTCGGCCTTCAGATGATGCTCCGCCATTTTAAAGCGGTTGAAACAGGCGGCGCAGGGGACCATCACATCCATCGCATCTTTTTCAGCGGCGATGAGGTTCCGCGCCGGCAAGGCGATGGACAGGTCGAAATTGGTATTATGCGCGGCGGATGCTCCGCAGCAGGACCAATCGTCAACTTCTTTGAGTTCGATGTTGAGGGCGCGGCTCACGGCCTTCATGGACTGATCATATTCTCTTCCCATCGCATGCAGCGAGCAACCCGGATAATATGAAACTTTCAAGAGAGTAGCCTCCTTCTATGCTTGGTACAGCGCATCAGGCTTCCGGCGCGACGCGCGATATTCCATCATCATTTTGTTTTCGTCTTCTCAAAAATATTCTTCACCGACTTCATATCTTTGGTCCGCGGCGGCAGAAGCGCCAGCTTTCCCTTAAGGAACATTGACGGTGCAATGTCCACATCCGAGAAGAAGTCACCGGACTTAAGTTTGTAGTGAACCGTCATCAACATTTCATGGACGCGACCACCGAACTTGATGCTGGAGAGGAATGCCTCGTGGAACTTCAGGACATTTGCTTCTTTGGCGGCAACACCTTCTTCAATGGCCATCTGCCGAAGGACGTCCATCATCCGCGCGATATCGACCTGATTGGGGCAACGGGTGATGCAGGTTTCGCAAGACAGGCACAGCCAGATGGTGGAGCTCGAAAGCACCTTGTCTTTCTGCCCGTTCTGGATCATTTTAATAACTTTATTGGGGTTAAATTCCATGTAGGACGCGGCGGGGCAGCCTGCCGAGCACTTCCGGCAGTGGTAACAGGCCTGCAATGGAACACCATGTATTTTTTTATTCACTGCTTCCAGAAAAGTTTCCATGTAAACTCCATCTTCTCGAACGAATTATGGGTTGTAGATAAAATCTTGTTTATCGTGATGTTCGTCAAATTTGCCCAGAGGCGGCATATCTTCCATGCTGGAGCCGGCCCGGTTGCCGAAGAATTCGAGGCAATCCTTGTCGAGTTTCTTCAGGAACTTCCTCAAATCCACGCCCATCGGACAGACGGAAACGCACGAACCACAGTCCACGCAGCGACCGACCATGTGATACAGGCGCATGAACTGGAACACCTGCGTATCCGTGGCATCCTCACCGATGCCCACCCATTGAGGCTGGCTCTGTTCGACAAAGCAAGTCGGACAGTAGCAGGAAGGGCAGGCCTGGCGGCACGCATAGCAACGGATGCACTTCTCCATTTCTTTCGCAAAGTAAGCCCAACGCTCTTCAATCGTTTTCGCTTCAAATTCCTTGACATCGTCGTATTCCGCATCGGGATTCATTGGCGGCGCGGGCGATCCGATCATAACGTCGGAAATAATGGGATTGTTGAAACGGCAGGTCTTGCAGCAGTCTGCCAGCACATCTTTGAAATCAACGGTTTTGTCGCCGTCGGAAGTCTTCATTTTAATCTGGGCGCCGTCCATCGATCCCTCGATAATGTCCGCCCCGTTGATCTTCACTTTCAGGCCTTTTCCGTCCACATAACCATCGCAGGGAACGCCGATAATAAAGACTTCATCTCTTCCGTACTGCCTCTCCTGCAGGTGGATGATGAGCGAACGCGTTGTGCATCCGCGGGCGACGACGCCAATGACTTTTTTCTTTCGATCCTCCGGCTTCACCCGCTTTTGCGAATTCTTATGTGCCGTGATCAGATCGTGCACAAATTTAGCCAGGTTCTGCGTGCAGAGATTATTCCAGACAAGCTTGTCGGCTTCTTCCGGCTTCGTGATAAAGCACGGTGTCGCCGTTAATGGAAGCGTACCTTTTTCAAAGCCGATGATCACGTCGACCTTCTTTTCCAAGAGCAGCCTGTTTGCTTCTTCCCGCAATTTTGTTTCGATGTTTTCCACAGTGATGATTTCCCCGTTTATTAATGATTATCTTTTATCAGACTACGCAATCTTCTTAATCAGCTTATTGGCCGGCCCCAGTGCCCTTATTTTTTCCGTAGCACCTTTGATGACCTGTGCCCACCGGTCACCTTCGGATGCAGAAACCCAGGTAAATATGGTTCTGTCACCTTCCACACCGATGTAATTCAGGAAACTTTTTAACGTCGCAAACTTGCGCCGTGCCACCAGATTTCCTGAGGTATAGTGGCATTCACCCGGGTGTCAACCCGAAACCAGAACGCCGTCGGCACCTGTCTGCAGGGCTTTCACGATATAAAAAGGATTTATCCTTCCCGTACAGGGAACACGGATGATCCGAACATTTGTCGGATACTGAATTCTGCTGATCCCCGCCAGGTCAGCACCCGCATAGGTGCACCAGTTGCAGACAATGGCAACGAATTTCGGTTCCCATTCTTTGTTTGCTACGTTTTCAGCCATATATTCTCCTTCCAGCGGCTGGACGGTTTTGAACCGTTAGCCTTCGTTGATGTTGTATATCTGTGCCAGCACTTCTTCGTTGTTGAAACCGTTGAGATCCACGGCATTCATGCGACAGGATGCCGTACAGACGCCGCAGCCTTTACAAAGAACCGCGTTCACTTCGGCACAGCCTTCTGCCACATTCACGCTGATAGCGCTGTAAGGACAGTTGATTTCGCACAAACCGCATGCGGAACATCTTTCCTTGTTCACATAGGCGGTCTTGCCTTCCGCCTGGATGTAATCCTGCGTCAAAATCAGACAGGCGCGCGATACCGCGGCGTTGGCCTGAGTAATCGTTTCATCACTGAACTTCGGCGAATGAGACATACCGCACATGAATACACCATCGGTCGCGAAATCAACCGGGCGCAATTTGACGTGCGCTTCCAGGAAGAAGCCATCCTGGTTGGTGGGCACTTTTAGCATATTGCCGATCGCAACGTTTTCCGGATTCGGCACCACACCGACGCTCAACACCACTGCATCCGCGGGCAGATTCACCGTTTCATTCAAAATCGGATCATGGACTTTTACTTCCACCCGATCGCCCGACGCAATCACTTCGGGTTTACGGTTTTCTTCATAAGAAATGAATTTGATGTTCGCTTCCCGGGCCTTCTTGTAATAGTCTTCCTTGAAAGCAAAAGTGCGGATATCCCGATAGAGAATCGTAATGTCGCGCGACGGATCCGCAGCCTTGAGTTCCAGTGCGTTTTTGATCGCTTCGGAACAGCAGTAACGGCTGCAATACGGCCTTTCTTTTTCACGGCTGCCGACACACTGAATCATAACAACATTTTTTACAGCGGCCAGTTTCGGATCCTTTTCATAGATCAGTTTTTCCAGCTCTCTCTGTGTTTTGACTTTTGCGTTCTGTTTATAGAGATATTCTTTCGGTTCATTCTCGTATGCACCTATGGCTACAAGCACCACCCCGTGCTCGAAGACCTTCTCGCCGTCTTTGGTTTTCACGGTGGTTTTATAATTACCGATAAATCCTTCAATTTTTTCAATATGGGCGCCCGTTACGACGGTAATTAGAGGATTGTTGTAAATCTTGTCCAGCAGCCCTTTCAGATGAGCACGTGTATCCAGCCCTTCAAGGGTCTTATACAGATGATTGTAATTGCCGCCCAAACGGTCTTCTTTTTCAATGACGAAGGACGCAAAACCCTGATCAGCCAGAGACAGGGCGGCGGCTATACCGGCCAGACCACCGCCAATAATCAGCGCCTGGTGGTTCACGGAAAGCTGTCCGGGTTTTAACGGTTTGAGATACTGGGCCTTGGCCACAGCCATACGCAACAAATCTTTGGCTTTTTGGGTGGCTTTTTCCGGTTCATGCATGTGCACCCAGGAATTCTGGTCGCGGATATTGGCCATCTCAAACAGGTAGCGGTTCAGGCCGGCCTTTTCGCAGTTTTCCTGGAAAAGCCCCTCGTGTGTCCGGGGCGAACAGGAAGCGACGACTACGCGGGTCAGGTTCTGTTCCTTGATGACTTCCCCCATTTTCACCGCCGTATCCTGCGAACAGGTAAAGAGATTGTCGGCTGTATAAACAACGGTGGGCAGGGTTGCCGCAAAGTCGCGGACTTCGGGGACATTGACAACGCCGCCGATGTTGATGCCGCAGTGACAGACAAAAACGCCGGTGCGCACGCTCTGACCGCGCATATCCTTTTCTTCCGGATTCTCCACGGGTGTAATCATCGTACCGCGTTTACCGGCCAGCATCCCTTCCGCGCAGGCCGCGGCAGCCGAAGCCTCCATAACCGTTTCCGGAATGTCTTTCGGACCGCCAAAGGCGCCGCAAACGAACACACCGGGACGCGATGTCTGGACGGGATTATCGAGCTGCGTTTTGCAGAAACCGTGCTCTTCGAGCTCGATGCCGAGGCTGGCGGAAAGTTTTTTGGCTTCCTTGGGCGGCATCAGGCCCACAGAGAGCACCACCATGTCAAATTCTTCTTCGGTGAAACTTCCATCCTGATTGGTGTACTTGATGAGCAGATTGTTGTTCTGCTGCAGTTCTTTAATTGAAGACGGCATGGAGCGGATGTAACGAATACCGTATTCTTCCTTGGCGCGATTGACGAAACGGTCAAAATCCTTGCCATGAGCACGGATATCCATGAAGAAAATTGTCGGTTCGAGTCCCTTTGCGTGTTCTTTTCCGATAATGGCCTCTTTGGTCGCGTACATGCAGCAGACCGAAGAACACCAGCTGTTGCCGCAGGAAACATCGCGGGAACCGACGCATTGAATAAAGGCAATCTTCCTGGGTTCCTTGCCGTCAGAAATTCTCTGGACGTGTCCAAAATAGGGGCCGGAAGCGGAAAGAATCCGCTCAAACTGCAGCGCCGTCACCACATTTTTATAAATGCCATAGCCATACTCTCCGCGTTTGCTGGCATCAAAGATTTCAAAGCCGGGCGCGGCAATCACGGCACCGACTTCGATCGTCTCTTCTTCCACTTTCATTTCATGATCAATGGCTTTGGCAATACAGGCGTCCACGCACTGATAGCACTCGGAGCAAATGCCGCAAGCCAGGCAGCGATTGGCTTCCGCTATCACCTGGGCTTCCGAAAAACCGATGCCGACTTCCTGGAAACTGGTGCGTCGCTCTTCCGGCTTCATGTTCGGATATTTTTCACGGGGAACCTTGGGAACATCGGAAACATCGGCTTTATCCGCGAGGTCTTTGGTCCAGTCTTTCTCGCGGCCTGCTTTCATATCTATGCCCTGCAGATAGCGGTCAATGGATTTGGCCGCTTCTTTTCCGGAAAAGACGGCCTTGACAACGGTCTGCGGTCCGGTGACCACGTCGCCGCCGGAGAAAACACCGGGGACATTGGTTGCAAAAGTGACCTTGTCGTAATCGACATTGTTCCATTTGTTAATGGAGACTCCGCTTTCCTTTGTAATAAAGGAGAGGTCCGCCTCCTGCCCGATGGCGGGAACAATGGCATCGCATTCAACGATGAATTCCGATCCCTTGATTTCGATGGGACGGCGTCGTCCGCTGGCATCCGGCTCACCCAGTTCCATCCTGGTACACTCGATGCCGGTGACTTTTCCATCCTTGCCCACAACGCGTTTCGGGGCAACAAGGAATTTCATCTCAATTCCTTCTTCAATCGCTTCTTCGATTTCTTCGGGTGAAGCCGGCATTTCGGCACGGGTCCGCCGGTACAGGATAAATACATTTTTCGATCCGGTTCTGACGGCCGTACGAACGGCGTCCATGGCCACGTTTCCGCCGCCGATAACGGCAACCCGGTCTCCCAGGAAAAGCTGCTTGCCCAGGTTGATCTGCATCAGGTAATCCACGCCATGAATCACGCCCTGCATGTCTTCGCCGGGGATGTTGAGCTTGCTGCTCTTCATGGTGCCGCAGCCGATAAAGACCGCGTCAAAATCGCTTTTCAGTTTGTCAAAGGGAATGTCTCTGCCAATTCTGGTATTGAGATAAATCTTTACGCCCAGATCCTGAATGACTTTAATTTCCGCATTGAGAACATTCTTGGGCAGGCGGTATTCGGGAATGCCGACAGCCATCCAGCCGCCCGCCACCGGCAGGGCTTCGTAAACCACCACCTCATAACCTTCAATCGCCAGGTAGTACGCACACGTAAGTCCTGACGGACCCGCGCCGATCACGGCAACTTTTTTGCCATTGCTTTCCTTCTTTTCGGGCAGGTATCGGGTATCGCTGTTGAGGTCCAGGTCCGCGACAAAACGCTTCAGATGCATGATGTCGATCGGTTCATCCACCTTGCCGCGCATACAGGCCGTCTCGCACGGATGGTTGCAGACACGTCCGCAGACGATGGGAAAAGGGTTGTCCTGTTTGATGAGTTTGAGGGCTTCCTTGAATTTTCCATCGGCAATGAGTGCCACATAACCCTGAACGCTGATATGGGTGGGACAATTGGCTTTACAGGGCGACGTCCCCAGTTTGTCTATGGCAAAACCGCTGGGAATCGCCTGGGGAAAGTGCCGGTATATTGCTTTTCTTTCGCTTAAATTGCCGTTGAATGCAGCCTTGACCGTAATCGGGCAGACATTTGCGCAGTCTCCGCAACCGGTGCATTTGTCCAGATTGACATAGCGGGGGGCGGAAGTGAGCTTAACCTTGAACTTTCCGGGCTCCCCTTCCACGGCCTCGACGGTCCGTCTTGTCATAATATTGACGTTCGGGTGACGGCCGACTTCGACAAGCTTGGGAGAGAGAATACAGGCGGAACAATCATTTGTGGGAAAGGTCTTGTCCAGCTGGGCCATAACGCCGCCGATGCTGATCCCGTTTTCAACAAGATAAACTTTCATTCCGGAATTGGCTAAATCCAGGGAGGCCTGAATACCGGCGATTCCAGCGCCAACCACCATTACTGCACCAACTTTTTCGTTATCTTTTATCACGTGATTACACCTCGTAATTTATGTAAAAAGCCCTGTCAAAATCCGGCAGACACAACGTCTGACCGGCGTTCGTCCGCTAACACAATTTCGGTGCCCTGTCAAGCACAGAAGATTTATTGAATTGGATTTTTGTGCTTAAGTATATGGAATTATGATTATTAATTTTTGACCAGCGTTCATTCGCTGTCAGTTTCTTTCCTTAATGAACCGATAAAACGCTGCCAGTCATTGCATATTTGTTCATCATTATTTTTTAAGAACCGAATTAAAAAAGCGAATCCGGGAATGTGTCTTTTTTCAACAGGACCTTCTTCTAACGGCTTGTCAGGGAAGAGAGATGATTTTCGATCATTTTCCAGAGTTCTTCCCTTCCCTTTTGCGTTTTGGCGGAAAAAAACATCGTTACTCGTTGTGTTTTTCCCTCGAGCAATTTTTCGATCATTTTTTTTCGACCAATCGCCTGGTTATTCGATAATTTATCCGATTTGGTCAAAATAATCGTGAAGGGGATTCGATAATATTCGAGCCAATCTAGCAATGACAGGTCATCATCGCTTGGATCACGACGGATATCGAGAATGAAAATAACCATGGCAAGGTTCTGGCGTTCACGAAGGTAGGTTTCGATCATATCTCCCCAGTCTTTTTTTACAGAGCGGGGCACCCTGGCAAAACCATATCCCGGAAGATCAACAAAAGATATGCCTTTATTGATACTAAAAAAATTAATCAACTGCGTACGGCCGGGCGTCTGGCTCGTTTTAGCGAGCTGCTTGCGACCAACCAGCGTATTCATCAGGGATGATTTCCCGACATTGGAACGGCCAACAAAAGCGATTTCCGGCAGTGTGGCCGGAGGATACTGAGGGGGCCAGACTGCGCTTTTGATAAATTCTGCACTTGTAATTTTCATTATGTCTGAATCAGGCTGTTATCAATTATTTCATTATTCATTTCAAATTCTTATCAACAGCCTTGTTTGAATCGTCTCCACTTAAGAATTCCGATGTAAAGAACGGATGTAACACATGTAAATGCCAACAGGCATGCTCTGTGACCTTCTATCGGGGCATACCCTCCGTTTGCCTGAAAAGACCGACTCCAGCTTGCGGATGCCGGCCTTTTTCAGGTGTTCACTCTGTCCATTATTCACAGCCATGAGAGTTCCGGACACTGGTTGAATTGGATCACCGCTTTTTCTGGAGACGGTCAGGTCCGACCCATTCATCCCAGGAATTACTGTATCCGTCATAATGGATTTTATATGTTTTTTTATTTTTATTTACAGCGATGATGCTCCCATCCCACCAGGATCCCTTCCAGTTAATCCTGACAAGTTCTCCAACTTCATATTGGGGGGAAGATGCACCATCACGTTTAAGACATTTGTCAACAGTAGTGTGCTCCTTGTCACCATCATCATAATGAATAAACACCTGCCTGCCTGTTTTCTCTACAATGACTCCCGGATACCATGTAGAACCGTTTTTCCAACGGCATACAACACGGTCATTGACGTTTAGATCAGCAAATACAGGGCCGGCGATAAACATCAAAACGCCCAAAACCAGACCAGCTGACAAAAGCGAATATCTGAATTTCATATATCCTCCTTTTATGTCCGTTGATAAATTGAATGGATCTGAACTGATAAGAACGCGCCCGTCACTGTAATGAAGTATAATAACAGCTGACTTGCCTGTCAACGAAATTTGTCCCGGACAGGTTAGTGGATCGGGTAATTGAAATGTTTGTAAAAAAGGGCAGGATTGTTTTCCCGCCCTTCACGAGTCATTCAGACGTCATCTGGGCATCCAGCCCAACTCCCTGGCATGCAGGCTTTGGATGTAAAGCCGGTCTTTGGTCTCCGTCACCCCTGTCGCCTCCGGGTACGCACCGCTCGGGTCCTGTAGATCAGCCACCACTTTGCCGTCTTCCGTAAACGCGATCACATGACCGTAGGCTTTTGGCACCGGCCACATAGCACGCGGCAGCCGCAGAGTAAGTTTAATCAAAAACGGACTGGAGATCTTTTCAAGTAAAGCGCTACGCGGCTTTGCGAAACCCAGCCAGATTTTTCCGTCCAGTCCGCGCATCAGATTGTCCGGATAACCTGGCAAATTGTCCAACACCAGTTCCGCCTGGTCGCCCGGGTTGGACATATCCAGATCATTGGCGCTCACTAAAATCTTCCACACCCTGTATTTTCCGGTTTCATTGACAAAAAGATTTTTTTCATCCCGGCTCAAGGCCACACCATTGGCAAAACTGAAGCCTTTTGCCATCACACGGGTTGCTTTACTTGCCGGATCGTACTCCAGGACACGTCCTGTCGATGACTGCTCCATAATATCCAGGATACTGGCCTCAAATGTCCCACCCCAATCCCTGGGC
The DNA here is from genome assembly GCA_964394715.1 of uncultured Smithella sp. GTDB lineage: Bacteria > Desulfobacterota > Syntrophia > Syntrophales > Smithellaceae > UBA8904. The sequence goes on along the minus strand of CAYMYR010000010.1, from coordinate 36,286 downwards.
GCAAAACGGGTTGACGCGTCACTCAGGTACATCTTGCCTGATTTGGCCACCACCACGGCATCTGCATAACGAATGGGGTCTCCGTTTACCTGATCGGTTAATATTGTGATCTTTCTGTCCGGGCTGATTGAAAGCAGGCCTTTAAAAGCATCGGCGGCGATCAGGTTACCGGATTTGTCAAAGTCGAAACCCAGCACCCGCCCGCCTGTGTTTACAAAAATTTCCTGTTCGCTCCCGTCCGGATTCATGCGCAGGATATTGCCGCTGGTAACAGTGGTGTAGAGTTTGCCGTCTTTGCCGATAGCGATATGTTCAGGTCCTTCTTCCGCACCCAGAGGAATTGTTTTAAGCCCGGCAAGCTTCGTATTGACGGCGTGCGGACCGGTATAGCCGGCGGCCATGGGTGCCTTCCAGACGACGGGTTCAATCGGCACGGGCCAGAAAATCAAATAAGCCGCAAGCAACAACAGAATAAAAACAATGGTCAGCAGTATTTTTTTCATGAGGCCTCCTTTTTGCCGGTTACGGCAACGCCAGCAAAGCACAGCGGATATCTTTCAAAAACCTTTTGCTGTACCGGCAGGTGAAACGTTCATTGAACAACCAGGCCACCCCGCCCTATGCGGCACTGGTCAACAATCCCTCACTCACGTTCAAAGGAGATGCCGTATTTTTCCAATTTTCGTTCAAAGGTAGGACGCGAAATTCCGAGGGTTTCACAGATTTCCCCTTTGTTCTTGTCTGTTTCTTTGATAATTTTCCGGATGTAGCGTTCTTCAACCTGATCGAGGGTAAGATATTTGCCCGGTTCTTCCGGTTTAAAGACTTCGGCGGTTTGATCGCCTTGCACCGCGATCGACTGGCTGTCCTTGCCCAGCTCCGGAAAATCACCGACACCCAGGACCTGACCTTTGGCCACAACGCAGGCCCTTACCAGCAGGTTTTCCAGTTCGCGGATGTTCCCCGGCCAGCCATAGTTCATGAATTTGTCCATCATCTCACCGGAAACACCGATGATTTTTTTGTGAAGATCCAGGTTGATTTTGGAAAGCAGATAATCAATCAAAGGCGGGATATCCTGGCGGCGCGAACGCAATGGAGGCAGATTAATGGAAACAATATTCAAGCGATAGTACAGATCATCCCTGAATTTTCCCTCTTTGACCATCAATTTTAAATCTTTATTGGTCGCGGCCATGATGCGGGCATTGACTTTCACCCTGTCTTTACCGCCTACGCGTTCAAATTCCATTTCCTGCAGAACACGAAGAAGTTTGGCCTGCAGATTGATGGACATTTCACTGATTTCATCCAGGAATACCGTGCCAAACCTTGCCAGTTCAAACTTGCCCAGCTTGCGCGCCACAGCCCCCGTGAACGATCCCTTCTCATGACCAAACAACTCCGATTCCAGAAGCGTCTCAACGATGGCAGAACAATTCACGGCAATAAACGGTTCGTCCGAGGATGTATTATTATGGATAACCTTGGCAATCAATTCTTTTCCGGTGCCGCTTTCCCCCTGGATAAGCACGGTTGTGCGGCTTTTGGAAACCGTGCCGATCGTCTTGAAGATTTCCCGCATCTCGTTTCCCGTGCCGATAATGTCCCCTACACGGAAGCTGCGCGACGGCTCTATGAGAAGACCGTCAATTTTTTTCTCCATCTCCAGAGACTTCAGAGCTTTCTTGATCGCCAGGTCGAGTTCATCAACATTGACCGGTTTATGGATATAATCGAAAGCGCCCGCTTTCATGGCGTTAATGGTGGTTTCCATATCATGAAAAGCGGTAATCATGATCACTTTAACATTTTCATTCTCTTCCTTGAGATCTTCCAGAACGGAAAAACCATCCACATCAGGCAGGCGGATATCCAGGATCACCACATCTGAAGGCTCCTGAACATATTTATTCAAACCATCCGTACCGGTCAGGGCTGTTCTTACGCTGTATCCCTCTTCAGTCAAATATAAATCCAGCGTTTCCACAATCGATGCGTCGTCATCAATAACCAGTATGCTCGCCATAATTATCACCTTCGCCATTCAGGGGATTTCCGGATCATCCTGTCTTTTTATTCTTTTTCAAACTCTCGGGACACGGCGTCTCTCATTGCACGGCAATGTAACGCAAACCTTGGTCCCTTTGTCTTTTTCACTGATGATTTCAAGTTTTCCCTGATGCACTTCCACGATTTTCAGTACCTGTGAAAGCCCCAACCCCGTACCATATTTTTTCTTGGTAAAGAAAGGATTAAACAGATGGGGCATATCCGAATCATCAATACCGCAACCGTCGTCTTCCACGACCACAAGAACAGAAGGCGGCTGGCTGCCGATGCTGCGGGCATAGATACGGATGTGCCCGTTGTTTTCCATTGCTTCAACCGCATTGCGGACAACATTCACAAATGCATCCGTAATCATCGCCACGTCCACGTTCACCATTGGAATCTGCTGAGATTCCATTTTCACATCAATCTGCTTGTCCTGAATAATTTTTTCACACAGCGAAACAGCGCGCTCCAGTAATTTATTCAGATCGGCGGGTGCTATTTTGGGCTCCATGGGTTTTGCGAAAACGAGCACATTATTAACCAGTTCCTCAAGGTGTTCAACTTCTTTTTGTGCGATTTTAAATCTTTTCAGATCATTGCCTTCCGGGTTCATCCTTTTTTCCAGAATTTGCAGACTCATCTTGATGGATGAAAGCGGATTGCGCACCTCATGGGCAATCCCGGCGGAAAGCTGGCCCAGAGCAGCGAGTTTTTCACTGTTATAGAGCTTCTTTTCAAGATTCTTATATTCCGTGATATCGCGCTGCACCAGGATGTAGTGATCGGTGCCTACAACGGGGGCCGTTGTTACCATAAGGTTGACCTTACGCCCTTCTTTTGTCGTTGTTTCAATTTCATAAGGCGTAAATATTCCCTTCTTTGCATCTTCCCATTTTGCCATCACAAAATTTTCATCCTCGGGCGCAACAAACTCCAGAAAATGCCTTCCCCGAAATTCGCTGCTTGACTTTTTAAATCCTCCGCTGATGAAATTAAGAATGCCTTCTTTATCCACCTCGTAGATTTTATCCGGAAGGCTTTTCACAATGGACTGCAGATAATTATATAGCCCTTCGATCTCCCTGCGCAGTTCAATATTTTCCCCCAGTTCATTCTGCAGCGTTTCCGCGTATTCCCGCAAAGAACGGGTCAGCTCTTCCTCGCGGGAGATATCCTGAAGCGTTTCCATGGCCGCAATGATATTCCCGTCTTCATCATAGATCGGAGCCGCCAGAAAATACATGTACCGGCTGCGACCGCCTAAATTGTCAAAATGGTCATAGGCTTCGTAGGCACCCGGCACTTTCTCCGATTTCTTAACCTTTTTTGCTCCGTAAAACTGATTGAGGCCGTCAATATCGTTGTCCACGATCAAATCAACCACCATGGGCCTTTGAACGGAATAGAATGACTTGTAATGCTGATCGGTGCCCAGCATGCTCTCCGCGGAGCATCCCGTCAATTCCACGCAGGCTCTGTTCCATAAAATGACTTTATGTTCTTTGTTGATGACAAAACTGGGAATCGGCGAACCCTCAATGATGCCGTCGATGGTCTTCTTTTCCCTGAGGAGCTTTTCCTGCCAGGCTTCACGCTCTCTGGAGCGCTCCCGCTCCTCTCTCATCCGTAATCTTTTGCCTTCACGGAATGCAAAAAAGATCCCGACGACAACAAGCCCCAGGATCAGCACGAGTGAACTGAACATGGTGTAGATGAAGGTGGTCCGCACGGGGGCAATAACATCACTGTATGGCACCGTCACCATGACGTACCAGGTGGTCCCGGCAATCTGCAGAGGGGAGTAGGAAATAACGCTTCTTAACGGTTTGTTGTTCGCCTGGAGAATTTTGGCATCAATGTGTCTGCCGCCTTCCGATGGAAAGATGATCGTATTGCCGCGTCGATCCTTCACCAGATCCCCGACGTATTTCCCAATGAACAGGGAATGAGGATGCAACAATATCTGTCCCTGCTCGTTGACCAGCCAGAGATCTCCCAGCTTATTGTCCTTGATCTGTCTTTCACACGTGTCCACCAGGTGGGCCAGGGAAAACGATATCATCCATGCGCCGGAGAAAACATTGTTCTGGTCCCAGACGGGGTAGCCCCAGATCAAATACCGGTCTTTTGTCTGAGCAAGAGAATCGCTGGAAATATTGTCTGACAAAGCGATGGTCAGGTATTGTCTTTTACGAAGTTTCATCGCGCTGAAATGCGTGGTAAGATCGATGCCCGGTGTTGCGTCCTGGGGAAGAATTTTCCTGATGTTGTTATCGGAATCAAAGACCAGCACCGCATCAATCGTCCTTCCCCAGATGGAGTAAACGACGTCTAATTCACGATAATCTTCCTGGGTGAGTTTTTTTCCGTTGGGATCCAGATATTTGAACAGAGCAATATTTCTTTCCACCTGCGAAAGAATTTCTGCTATTCGCGCCGATGCGTTTTGAGCGGATGCCAGTTGCTGGCGGCTGAATAAATCAACCATCTCCTTTTCACGTGCATGGTTCACCGTTAAAGCCAACAGCAGAATCAGAACAACGACAATAATGCTGGCAAACCAGATACGCGGGCTCAATAATTGATTCAGAAGCTTATAGGCCTTCCTGAGCAAAATCACTTAATCTTCATTGTCCTCGTTATTTTCTTTTTGCGAGCGTTTGATGCCTATTAAAACATAAACCAGGATTGCCGCAGTCAGGGAAATCAGCAGTTTGGCCAGACCACTTTCAATTTTTAAAAGGTATCCACAAATCAGCCAGACGATCGGGTAGGTAACGGCGGTTAAAATTTCCTGCATGGTAATCCTTTATGTTATATTTTCATGATAGTTTAAATCTTTATTCCGAAATCTTTTCAATCGTAACGACATTGCCTCAAAATTTCAACTGAAATATCAAAAACGGTTTCCTGTGGGAAAAATCAGCAGGATGTTTCCCGTCCGGAAATGCTCCATTGAATGTTTTATGACAGGTGATTGAACAAAACATTAAATCGATGCTTATCTTTGACAATAAATCATTCCCCGCGCAAGAGTTTTCACGGCGCGATATTTCCCTTTATTAATATTTTTTAAAAAAAATGAATCACAGTCATCTTTATAAAATCAGATGGTAATTTTTTTTATTTTCTGTTTTGATAAATTCAATTTCAGAAAAAAATGCCTTGCATATTCAAGCCATGGCACATCTTGTGCAATACGACATGACTGTCGACATGGGTATTAATTCCCCTTTGCGAGGCATAAAAAATATGCTATGCAGGCGGAAATAAAAAATAAATTACATGTCAGGAAAGGAGACAGATAATGTCACATAAATTAGGAAAAGCATTTTTAACAGTTTTCACATCGGCGGCAGCTTTGCTGTTAACCAGCCAGTTTGCTTTCGCGGCAGACGCGATACCGGTGGGTGGTGAATCTTACATTAAAGTCATTTTTGCGGTGGGTGCAATGATCGGCGCAGGTCTGGCCATTGGACTGGGTGCAATCGGCGCTGGCGCAGGCATTGGTAATGCGGCAAACGGCGCTTGCCAGGCAGTCGGAAGAAACCCCGGTGTTCAGGGCAAGATTATGATGGTCATGCTCGTTGGTATGGCCATGGCTGAATCTATCGCAATTTATGCTCTGGTTATTGCTCTGATCTTATTATACGCCAACCCCTTCAAGGCTTTCTTTTTGGGTTAATGCTTAAACAAATTAACTATTAAACCAAGAAAGGTTAGGGGGAACTTATAATGCCAGAAACTAAAAAGGATAAGAAGTCTTTACCTATCGCAGGTGTATTCTTCCTGCTTATCGTAATCCCCTTATCACTGATGGCGTTTTTAATCGCTAACGGAATGTTCAAATTAGGGGTTACTATAAAAGAGAGGGCTGTCAACGTTCTCGACGCTAAATCTCAGGAAGATATTAAAGCGAGAGCCGAAAATACAGCAAACCAGGTTGCAAGTTTCCTCATGGAATGCAAGAAAGATTTACAGGTCGCAACCATCATTCCAGCTACTGATGTTGTATACAAACAGTTTGTTGACGAAAATAAAAAACCGCTCTGGATCAAAGTTGAAGGTAAAGTTCAGCAGTCATTGGTCCCGATATACAAAGAACTCGCTCTGATTGACAAAAACGGCAATGAGCAGATTAAAATTGTAGGGAACAAGGTCGTTCCGGCCGCACAACTGGTCAACGTCAGTGATCCGGCCAACACAACCTATAAAAGAGAAGATTATTTTGCCAAAGCAAGAAACCTGAATAAAGGCGAAGTGTATGTCTCTCCTGTGACCGGATGGTACGTAAACAAAGCGGCCTTCGACAAAGGCGGAAGATTTGACGCAGTGGTTCGATTTGCCACACCGATTTTTAACCAGGAAGGCTTCGCCGGCATGATCGTGCTGTCTATGGACTATCGCCATCTGGCTCAGTTTACCGACCAGCTGGTTCCAACACAGGCGGAAAGGGTATTTGAAACAGATCCGTCTACCGGTAATTACGCTTATATGGTCGACAACCGCGGGTACGTCGTTTCCCATCCTGCTGATTATCATATCGTCGGTCTCAATAGCGATGGAACAGACGTTCCGACTCTTTCTGCCCAGAACGCAAAAGAACTGGCCCAGAAAGGTGCCGAAGCGTTGAATATGTTCAACATGGGATTCTTGGATCCCAATCTGTTTACCATCGCGAAAGACGCAGCCGCCGGGAAAACCGGTATTGTGACCTATAAGTTCGGCGGACTGACAAAGTTTGTCGCCTATGCACCGATTAAATTTTATGCATCAAACCTTCCCGAACCCACAGGCTTTGGCTGGGTAGGTCTGGGACTGGAAGTTGAAAAATACAACGAGGAAGCAGCAAAGGTATCGAAAAGCATTGAGAAGGAATCGAAAGCATGGACTGCGACCGTTATTCTGGTCCTGATTGTTGCCATGGTTCTTCTGTTCTTCATTATGCTGATACTGGTTCGTGGAATATCCCGTTCCTTGAGAGCGGAAATTCCAGAAGGCTCCGAGGGTGATTTATCCGTGTTCAACGATGATGACGACGACGATAAATAACCGAGTTTAAACAACTGAAAAAAAGGGCCGGATTTCGATTCGGCCCTTTTTTATTTACCTTGACAACAATTTGTTTTTTCTTAATGATAATTCATATTTTATCTCAAAGGAGAGTAAAATGGAATTTATTGCGAGCCTGTTTCCTTTCTTGCATCTGGTCATTTTAGTTGCCGGTGTTTTTCTCCTTGTCTTCGTCAAAAGAAAGTACCCGAAAATCCATAATTTTGAACTCATCCTTGTATTTATCCTGTTTTTCGTTCTGGTGGTGATCTTTACAGAACCGGGGTTAGAATTGCTGAAAAAACTTATCCTTCACATCCAAATTGAGAAATAGATAAAACATGACAAATGACACTGGCAAGGATCAGGAAAATGGAAAGATCAGGCCAAAAGATATGCCCCGGATAAGCAGTAAGCAGTTCAGCCAGTACAATAGTATTCTGGTATTATCTGCATGGGGACTGGCGATGGTTGTTTCCTCGTTCCTGTTCCTGTATCTTGGTTATCTCGTAGACGAAATCCTTGGCACAACACCGAATTTCATGTTGAGTTCATTCACACTGGCGATCGGTCTGTGTATCTGGAGACTTTACAAAGAAGCAAAAAAAAGAGGTATCGGCCTATAGGTATTGTCCATCATCCATCCCGCAGCACCAGTGGTCGAGGTATGGCATGAACATTAAGTCTATCAAAGCAAGTAAAGCATTCACTTTCATCACACGTAAGCGGGATGATACAGGCACAGGAGAAGATCATAAGCCGAGTTCTGTTCCGCGTTTCGGTTACCCTGGACGCGGCGATGATCATTCATCTGGGACGGCAGTTGCCTGCCGCCTCTAGCGACACTACCCGAGAACATCAGGCGGGCCGCCCTTAAACGTTCTCCTATTTGGTCTTGCTCCGGATGGGGTTTACCATGCCTTTTCCGTCACCGGAAAAGCGGTGAGCTCTTACCTCGCCATTTCACCCTTACCCGCCATCGGCGGGCGGTATATTTTCTGTGGCACTTTCCTTAGGGTCGCCCCCAGTCGCCGTTAGCGACCATCCTGCCCTGCGGAGCTCGGACTTTCCTCCGGCAGATTGAAGTCTGCCAGCGATCATCTGATCTTCTCCGGCCTGAATTGGTAATCTACAATGTATTTGAATTTCTTTCAAGATATCTTCAAAAAGGAATGCACCTGCTTCAGCCCCTGGTATTGCACATAACCTCTTCATCTTTGGTAAACATGAAGGAGGAAAAAGGCTTAAGCTCAAAGATCTGTTGCCCAAATATCCTTTTCGCTTGCCTGAAAGCGTTTTGAATAAATCTAAGACTTGCGAAAGGTAATGACAAAACTCGCCTGCGGCTCAAACAGTTGTCATTACTGATCTTTCGCTACGCCTTGATTTATGAGATAAAACGCTTTCAATGGCCTCTCAAAGGGATATCGCTTGGGCAACAGATCTTTGTTCCTTGTTCCTTGGCCCTTGAGCCTCTATTCTCTATGCTCATCAATAGCCAGATTCGCCAGTTTATCCGCGAGGGCATTGTGGCAGCGCAAAACATGTTTTACCTGAGATGATCGGAACGAAGAAAGCAGGCTGCGGACCTCCTGCATTAAGATTTTCAGTTTCTCATTCTTGACCTTGTAGGAACCGTTGATCTGATTGGCCAGCAATTCCGAATCCAGATAAATCTCCAGATTCTTATATCCGCAAGCCAATGCGCCTTTCAGACCGAGAATCAGCGCCTGATATTCGGCGATATTATTCGTGCATTGTCCCAGATACTGACTGCCTTCCCAGAGAACCTGACCACCGTCATCGGTAATCACTGCACCTGCACCGCCAATGCCCGGATTGCCGCGGCAGGCGCCGTCACTGAATAATTTCACCTTTTGGTTTTCCATAAAAATTACGATGATTCTCCCTGATTCTGAAAGTACATGATCCGGTTGCAGTTTGGACAACTGAGCAAATCATTTGAGCGCTGCAGTTCGTTATACAATTGAGGTGGAATATTCATGTGGCAGCCGCTGCATACCGCTTTCCAGACAGGAATCACACCGATACCGTTATTTCGTTTTCTTATTCTCTCGTATCGGGCCAGCAGATCCGCAGGAACACTTTTTTCTAAATCGGCCCTCTTTTCCGTCCAGGTCACCGTATCCGCATCAATAGCATTGAGATCATCCTCAATGATTTTCTTTTCTTTCTCATGATTACTTTCAGCCTGCTTTAACATTTCCTCGTCTTTTTTCACCAGGACAACAAGTTTATCCATTTCTTCCATAAGAGCGATGATACGGGACTCCAGATCACTTTTTGTCTTTTCAGAGGTTTCAATCTCCTTTAGCATGGCCTGATACTCTTTATTGTTCTTCACCTCCAGGAGCCTTTCCCTGGTTTTGATCATCCCGTCGCTTAGCTTCTTGACATTCGCCTCTCCTTCAGCCCGCTGTCCTTTGAGCTCTTCATATTTTCTTTTATTTTGCTCAACGCTTTCCTTATAGAGTCTAAACTCTTCTTCCATCTTGCAGATTTTCTCCGGAAGCTTGACTTTTTTTGAAGACAGCTTGACTAATTGTGAATCACATTCCTGCAGACTGATTAACAAGGTTAACTTCTCTTTCAACGATCATCTCCTCCATTTTTAGCAATAAAAAAATGCACCTTTTCGGGGTGCATTTTTAGGTCATCTGGCTTTGCGTCTGGTTCTGTCTGCCGTGCAAAGACACTTTTAATTGTCCGTCCACGGCAGTATAGTCATATGCAGTGTCGCAACAACTCCTTGCTTGTGAAAAAAGTGTTTTTTCTGCACGCATAAAGCATTCCCATTTCAGTAAAAAAATCTGGTGGGCCCACCTGGGATCGAACCAGGGACCTACCGGTTATGAGCCGGTGGCTCTACCAATTGAGCTATAGGCCCGCCCTTGATCATTCGATTTGCGGTTTCTTTACCTGTCCGTCATTCATATCGCGACGGCACCGCTAATGAACACAGAATTTGTGCGGATCGAACCGGCATCGGGTTTGTGAGATATACCGTATTGGGCCGGTTGTCAACACTATTTTGCTGCACGCTTTCTGGATGAACTCTTTGTTTTTTTGGGTATTTCCTCTTCCATGATCTCCTGCTCCTCGATCTCGGGCTCCACAGCATCAACGCTCAAATTTTCATCCGGAACCGGCACACCTACCCTGTCACTGATTCCGAAGCGCATTCGCAGAACCTTCTCTTCACGTGGTGTGAGCGTGGATAAAATTTTTCGTGTCTGATCAGCCAGATCCATGCTGATGGTGGCTTCCGAAGGAGACATGATCTTTTTATCTTCAATAAAATCACCAAGATGACTGTCCTCTTCCTCCCCGATGGGCGTTTCCAGAGAAATGGGTTCCTTGGCAATTTTCAACACCTTGCGCACTTTTTCCAGTGGATATTCCATTTTATTGGCAATTTCTTCAGGAGTCGGTTCACGCCCCAGTTCCTGCACCAGATAACGTGATGTCCGGATCAGCTTGTTAATCGTTTCAATCATGTGTACCGGGATCCGGATGGTACGCGCCTGATCGGCAATGGCCCGCGTAATTGCCTGACGGATCCACCATGTCGCGTAGGTAGAGAACTTGTATCCTCTCTGATATTCAAATTTATCAACAGCTTTCATTAACCCGATATTTCCCTCCTGGATCAGGTCAAGAAACTGCAGACCGCGATTTGTATATTTCTTTGCAATACTGACGACGAGCCGCAGATTGGCTTCCACAAGTTTCCTTTTGGCGACTTCCGCCTTGGCTTCGCCGTACTCGATGGAATCCACCACATTCTTTAATGTGGCTGTAGGGATTCCAACTTCCTTTACAATTTGTTTGATTCGCTTCTGCGCTTCCGTGATTGCGTCGTGACTTCGATGCAGCCAGTCAACGGATACCTTCGCTTCTTTCGCGGCCTTTTTTTCATCCTGCTTGGATTTCCTCATCTTGGACCAGGTTTTTTCCAGTTGCGTCAGATTCAGTCCTGATTCCTTTTTAAACTGATTAATCACCCGTTCTGAACGTTCAATTTCATCCGTATAGGATCTCAAACGGGCAATAAAGCGATGGATTTGTTTCTTGCTGAAACGAATTTTACGGCAAAGGATAATAATATTTTTGGTGTTCTTTTCCAGTTCCGCCGTCAGCACCTGTTGTTGCTTGGGCTTGATGGTTTTGGATTTCAGTTTTTCGCGTATCACATCGTTGCGGTCACTGAAAAGACGAATCCGGGCAATCAACTTGAGCACGCGCTCCTTGTGCTCATCTTCTTCCATGAATCCTTCTTCGTCCTCAATGTTATCCACCACGTTTTTAACTCGAATTTCACCGGCTTCCAGTTTCTCCCCAATGCTCAACACTTCGGCGATGGAAACCGTCAAACTGAAAATCGCCCACATGGTTTCACGGGCGCCTTCCTCGATTTTTTTTGCAATCTCTACCTCTCCTTCACGACTTAAAAGGGAAACCAATCCCATCTCCCTCAAATACATTTTCACCGGATCGCCTGTCTTTCCCACTCCGGGAACCAAGGCCAGGGCCTCGGAAAACTTGGACGGCAAAGCATCTTCCACCGGCTTTTTTACCACCAGTTTTTCACCCTGCTCGGTGTCAATAATATCGATATTCTTTTCCCCGAACAACATGATGATATCATCGATCTGGTCCGAAGAATTAACATCCGGCGGCAACATGTCATTGACGTCATCGTAAGTTAAAAACCCCTTTTCTTCCCCCAGTGAAAGTAATTTTTTGAATTCATCGGACTGGATCTGTTTGGCCATCTGGCAACCCCCAAAATTCATTATTGGTTAATGTAGTTGTTTTTCTTCCCTCATCAGATTCTGCTTCTGAAAAATCAGTTCCCGGGTTAGTTCCCCGTCACCGCTTTCCTGCGCCTGCCTCAATTTCAGCTGAATCGTTCGTTTCTGTTCTTTGTACCATTTTTCCCTGATTCTCCGGACGTTATCAGCAAAATTCCGATCCACCATGCTCTCATCGGTCGGAGGGGCCTCAATACTTAACCTGTAGATACTTTCCCGAAGCGGCTTGTCTTCGTCCGATGACAGAATCATGTTAATATCTATGTAGCCAAGCAGTTTGTAGGTCTCGATAATTTTATCACCGAGTTTTTGAAGCGAAGGCTCCATAAAATAATTTAATGTTTTCTCGCTTTCTACATACAGCGTCTTTTGCGGATATTCCAGCATCAGCCTGACGAGATTCATTTCAAGCGGATTCAGTTTTATTGCGTCCGAACGTTTCGGGACTGCGGAGCCCGTCTGTTGGGATTTAACCGTCTTGCGGTGTGCCTCTTTTTTCAACAGGGTCTGGTCAATCCCCAATCTTTCCGCAATACGCTTGATGAAAAGATTTTTTTCAATCTCATCGCCAATTTTTCCCACGAATTCCATCGCGGTTCTCACAAGGTCGCGGTTTTCTTCAAAGGTCCTGCCGTCGCCCAGAACGTTATCAATATAATAATCACTGATGGCCGGCGCGGCGGCAATCAGTTCCTCAAGTTTTTCTTTCCCGAATTTTTTAATATAATCATCCGGATCACACCCTCCGGGAAGAACCAGGGCCCGTGCATGCATTTTCGCCCCCAGAAACAGCTCCAGAGATCGGTCCAGCGCTTTTCGTCCGGCTTCATCCGGATCGAAGAGCGCCACTACATCCTGCGTATAACGGCGCAACAGCTCCAGATGATCCCGTGTCAACGCTGTGCCAAGTGTAGCGACCACATTGCGGACCCCTGCGTTCCAGAGCGATATGGCGTCAAAATATCCCTCGACAATCAGGCAAAAACCGCTCTGGCGGATTGCCTCTCTGGCCCTGACTAGGCCATACAGGTTTTTGCCTTTGGTATAAACCGGAGATTCCGGCGAATTCAGATACTTCGGTTCACCTTCCCCCAGAATCCGGCCGCCAAACGCAATAATTTCGCCAAAAATATTTTCTATCGGAAAAATCAGACGCCCCCGAAAACGATCGTAGAAGCGTCCTTCTTTACCGGCAACCACAAGGCCGGCCTGCTCGGCCAGCTGCAGCGACAAACCGCTGGCTTCCATGTAATCCGTCAAAGAACGCCAGGTGTCCGGCACGTATCCAAGACGGAACTGCTTTACGGTCTCATCGGTAACAGACCGTTTCTGCAGATAATCCCGCGCAACCTGACCCGCCGGGGACGACAGATTGCGGACAAACTGCTGCGCCGCCCTCAGATTCAGCTGAATGATCTCATCGCGCAGGGAATCTTTTTCACCGCCTTCCCTGCCGAACATCCGGACAGGCAGAACAACACCCGTTTTTTCCGCAAGCTGTTTAACGGCTTCCGGAAAACTCTTGTTGGCAATTTTCATCAGCAGGGTAATGACGTTGCCGCCTTCACCGCAGCCGAAACAGTAAAATATCTGCTTCTCCCGGTTGACGGTAAATGAAGGCGTTTTTTCCTGATGAAAAGGACACAGCCCCAGATAATTCCTGCCTGCCTTTTTCAGTGTCAGGTATTCGGAGGCAAGCTCGACAATGTCCACCCTGCTTTTTATTTCTTCAATCTTGCTGTCATCGAAACGCACCAATGATTGCCTTGCCCCTCTTAAGCTCTTCCTGAAACCCGTATCGATGAGGTCCTTATTGGGATAAAAGTGCCTTCACTTTTTCGCCTGCGGCTTTCCCGTCTGCCTTGCCGGTAATCTGCGGCATCAAGACCTTCATGACCTTGCCCATATCCTTGACGGAAACGGCACCGACATCGGCAATCGCTTTCCTGATAAGTTCTTCCACGTCAGCATCCGACATTTGCTCCGGCATGAATCCCTGCAGGATTTTCAATTCCGCCTCTTCCTTTTCCACCAGGTCCTGCCTTCCACCTTTGGCAAATTGCTCGATGGAATCTTTTCGCTGTTTTACCAGTCCGGACAGTATCTGCATGACCTCCGTTTCATTGAGCGCCCGCATCAGGTCGATTTCCTTGTTGTGCAGAGCCGTTTTCAGCATACGTAAAGCTGAGAGCCTGATTTTATCTTTGGCCTTTGCCGCTGATACCATTTCTTCATTGATCCTGGCATTCATATCCATAATGACTTCCCTCAATTTACCCTAGCTGATCTTCCAGTTTTCTGCCGCCGAGCAGATGCATGTGCAGATGAAATACAATCTGACCACCGTCGGCATTGCAGTTTATAACCGTACGGAACCCTCCGTCAGCCACATTTTTTATTTTAGCGACTTTCTGCGCCGCAGCAAACAACCGGCGCGAAATGTCCCCCTGATCCGTATCAACATCCATCAGCGTAGCAACATGGGTTTTCGGAATAATGATAACATGCACCGGCGCCATCGGCTGAATATCATCAAAAGCCAGAACGGCGTCATCTTCGTAAACCTTCGTGCAGGGAATGTCTCCGTTGATAATTTTGCAAAAAACACAATCTGACATATTTTTCTCCCTCCCCTGATTCTATGAGGTCGCGCGTGTCCTGGCAATGGCGTCTTCCAACGCAATCGCACCCGTGTAGAGCGCACGGCCGACAATCACTCCAAAGAAAGAGCAGTCCCGGACCGCCATCAGTCGATCAATATCCGCCAGTGTGGCCACACCGCCGGAAGCAATCACAGGGATGGATACTGCCCCGGCAAGGGCCGCGGTAGCCTCCACATTGACACCCGTTTCCATGCCATCGCGCTGAATGTCCGTATATACGATGGCCTGAATCCCGCAATTTTCATAGCACCGCGCCAGTTCAACCGCCTGACGGCCGGTCTTTTCCGTCCACCCGCGCACAGCAACCCGGCCATCCAGTGCGTCGATCCCCAGAATAATTCTACCGGGATGGATGCGGGCAGCCGTCTTTACAAATTCTTCACCCTGGATCGCTGCCGTGCCAAGAATCACACTCGACACGCCGTTTTCCAGATAGTAATTGACCGTCTCCATGCTGCGAATACCGCCGCCTACCTCAACCGGTACGGAAACGGATTTTGCAATTTCACAAATGACGGGGGCGTTCTTCGGCAGTCCGGCTACAGAACCATCCAGATCAACAAGGTGAATCCGCTCAGCGCCTTTTTCGGCCCAGCGTTTTGCCATATCCGCGGGATGATCCCCATAAACGGTCACACGGTCAAAATCACCCTGTGCCAGACGGACGCATTGTCCGTTTTTGATATCAACCGCGGGAATGATGATCAACACAAACTCCTTTGTAAAAAAATGCTTCAGATCAGGCCATGTTCCTGGTACAATTTATCCGCTCGAATTATGGCCCAAAGCCTGAAAACGTTTTGAATACCTCATCAACCCCAAGTTTCGTTAATTGATGCGCGTTCACCCACCTGGCACCGCCTTTGACAAAAGAAAAAACCTCGTAAACATTTTCCGTCAAAGATCTTTGTGTTTTATCAAAAACCCCTCGCCACAGCGTGTTGCCATCCTTGACGGAGATTAAGTGAATCTCAAAAGCAACCGATGCGGGATGCTCGGTGGAATAGGCATAACCAACTCTTTCACGGTAACGATAAACGAACCCGACAGCCACAACATCCGCGTGCAGTTCATTTCCGACCTTCAGGACCTTCTCCATCAGGGGCTGCTTTTCAGAACCGGCACTGATCTGATCATAGATTTTTTCCGTTTTTTCCGAAGGAATGATTACCACATCTTTCAAATTGCTCAACTTGTCCGTAAAAATTTCTTCAAGAACCCTTTCCGCACCATTGACAACGGTCCCGCCTGGATTGATGCTGCCGCAAATCGGGCACCGGACCGTTGACGACCCGTCTGTCGGCGTCACCGATTGAAAAGGAATGACCGCCAGACGCTTCGTAACGGCAGCACCGGGAGACGCGGTTTGAGAAGGCCCCGTTTGTTCTTCGGCCTGAAGTGATGATGTCGCCAGAAAAAGCAACCCCAAAACAACCAACGCTAACGACCATTTTTTGATCCGGGAGATATTTTTCAATTCAGAAAACCTGGCCTTTCTATCAGAGCATACCTTTGGTGGATGGAATCCCTGATATTTCCGGGTTAATATTCACAGCCTGCCGTAACGCACGTCCAAAGGCTTTAAATACCGCCTCGATGATGTGGTGACTGTTGCTCCCATACGCAAGATTGATGTGCAGCGTAATGCCGCTGTTATCCGTGAAAGCCTTAAAAAATTCCTTCACCAGAGCCGGGTCGAAACCTCCAATTTTCCGGCGTTCGTACCGGACCTTGTAGATCAGGTAAGGACGGCCGGAAATGTCGATATGGACATGACACAGGCACTCATCCATCGGCAGGGATGCCGAACCGTATCGATTGATACCACTTTTTTTGCCCAGCGCCTGCCCTACCGCCTGTCCGAGACAAATACCCAGATCTTCCACGAGATGATGATCGTCGATCTCGGTATCGCCTTTGCTTTTAATCCCCAGTTTGAACCGGCCATGAAGAGCAAACAGATCCAGCATGTGATTCAAAAAAGGAATCGACGTGTCAATTTTTCCGCCCCCGGGTTTATCCAGATCAATATCCAACAGAATATCCGTTTCCGTTGTTTTGCGGACTACTTTCGCTTTTCTGGCCATCAATGCCCTCCGGATTATATGACTTTGTTTAAAGGATATTCAATAATGCCTTCCGCTCCTGCTTCGATCAACTGCGGAATCAGGTCGCGCACTACTCCCGTATCAACAACAGACTCGATGGCAAACCATTCTTCGGAATAGAGGCTGGATATCGTCGGGGCTTTGAGCGAGGGAAGAAGTTTCATTACGCGGTCCAGATTCTCCCTGGACACGTTCAGTTTCATACCGACCTTGCCCATCGCCAGCAGGGACCCGTTCAGGAGAGTCCGGATCTGTTCTATCTTTTTACGCTTCCAGGGATCATTCCAGGCCGCCCGATTGGCAATCAGCTGAGTATTGGTCCTCATCAGCTCATGAACAATCCTTAACTTGTTCGCGCGGATGGTTGACCCTGTCTCCGTCACTTCCACAACCGCGTCGACCAGGCCGTCCACAACCTTCGCTTCCGTGGCCCCCCATGAAAATTCCACACTGACGTTGATCTTTCTTTCGGCAAAATAACGCTTGGTAAAATTGACCAGTTCGGTGGATATGTGTTTTCCTTCCATATCTTCAAGCGTGCGGATCGGTGAGTCCTGACGAACTACCAGCACCCATCTTGCCTGACGCGTGGAGACCTTGGAATAGACCAGATCCTGCACGGCGACGACATCCGAATTGTTTTCCAGAATCCAGTCGATACCGGTCAGCCCCAGATCCAGGTGGCCGTCTTCAATATATCGCGACATTTCCTGAGCCCGTACCAGATTGCAGGAAATTTCATCATCATCGATATCCGGAAAATAGCTGCGGGAGTCATAGGTGATCCGCCAGCCGGCCCTTTTAAATAAATCAACCGTGTTATTTTCCAGACTGCCCTTGGGGATACCCAACTTTAATACATTCATTTATACACATCCTTCGGATCAAAAACTTTTTCTCCCACAACAACAACCTCACCGCCTTCGAGTTTCCGGTAAAAACAGGATCGGTGCCCCGTGTGACAGGCCGCCCCTCCCAATTGTTCCACCTGAAGTAAAATGGTGTCGTCATCGCAATCGACATAAATATTTTTAATGATCTGCACATGGCCGGAGCTTTCACCTTTCAGCCATAATTTTTGTCTGGAACGGCTCCAAAAAGTCGCCTTGCCGGATTTCAGGGTAGCCTCCCACGATTCCCGGTTCATATAGGCCAGCATCAATACATCTTTTGTTTCAGCATCTTGAACGATGGCCGGGATCAACCCGTCGCTTTTATTGAAATTCAGATCCATTCATTTCATCCTTAATTGATTGAAGTGTAATATGCACTGCTTTAATAAACTGTATTATTTAGATGATGCCCTTTATTAAATCAAGCAATATTTTATCTCCATGATCATCTATTTCCGGCTTGCCCAACAATAGTATTCATGATAAATATTCCACAATTATATTTGAATTGATTTGTGAATGAATTTTTCGGAGGTTGGATTATGTCTTTGCTGACGGTAGGAGTCGGCACCGCTATTTTTGGACTGATCAGCTTGATTTTCTGGTGGACCGATTTTTTAGCCATTATCAGAGGCGCCCTGCCGATTTTTCTTCTTTTGGGTGGTGCACTGGCTATCTATGTGGGTTTTGATGAAATGCAGGATAAAATCCGTGAAGAAAGACAAAGGCAGGATGAAGAACTGGAAAAAGCAAGAGAAGAAATTGAATCGGCCAGAGCCCAGGCTGAACGTTATCGCGAAGAACTGGATAAACTGAAGGAAGAAAAACACTAAAAAACAGGCTCCTGGCAGCATGAAACACAAAATAAACTTGACACAGCCGGTCAAATCAAATATTACCCCAAGGCAATACAGCGTTATGGACAACGGCATGCATTATTTTTCCATAAGCAAGTCCTCACCTTATTGCATCTATATGTATTGATGCCTGCTTGCCCCCGCAAAACTTAAGGTAAGCAGGCTCACCAAAAATCATTAACAGAATTTTGCATATTGAATCATCAAGAGCGACGGGTTTTTTTACCAAAAAAAACAGAAAAGGGGGAGAAATAGGACAAATGAAAAGAAAGTCTTTTTTTGTGAAAGTAGCATTGTTTACATCACTGTTTGTCATGTTTTTGTTCGGGTCCAGCTCAATGGCGCAGACCACGTTGACTTACAGTATCTTTTTCCCGGCCACACATGCCCAGGCCAAAGCCGGCGAAAGCTGGGCCAAGGAAATAGAAAAACGCACCGGCGGTAAGGTCAAAATCAACATCTTTGCGGGCGGCTCACTGACACCGGCCGATCAGTGCTTTGACGGTGTTGTAAAAGGCATTTCAGATCTCGGGATGTCTTGCTTCGCTTATACACGGGGTCGGTTACCCCTCCTGGAAGCCCTTGATCTGCCGATGGGATATCCGAACGGCATGGTTGCCACCCTGGTCGCCAACGACTTTGTAAAAAAAATGAAACCAAAAGAACTTGACGAGGTCAAGGTTCTCTATCTGCATGCTCACGGTCCCGGCCTTTTACACACCCAGAAACCCGTCAATACCCTGGCAGACATCAAGGGAATGAAGATACGTTCCACAGGGCTTTCCGCCAAAATTGTGGAAAGCATGGGCGGTGTTTCTGTCGCAATGCCGCAGGGCGGAACTTATGAAGCGCTGCAAAAAGGAGTCGTACAGGGCACACTGGCCCCGATGGAAACGTTGAAGGGCTGGAAACAGGCACAGGTTGTCAAGTACACAACCGATTGTACCAACATTGGCTACACCACCGCCATGTTTGTTGTCATGAACAAGAAAAAATGGGACTCTCTACCCAAAGATGTGCAGAAAGTATTCAACGATGTAAGCCAGGAATGGATTACCGTTGCCGGCAAAGCATGGGATGACGCCGACGCGGAAGGGTACAAGTTTTCCGCTGAACTGGGCAATAAAGTGATCAAATTGTCCACAGAAGAAGAGGCCAGATGGGAAGCCGCCGTCAAACCGGTGGCAGAAAACTATATCAAGAACGCGGAAAGCAAGGGCCTGCCGGGCAAACAGGCAGTAGCAGAAGTGAAAGCATTGATCAAGAAACATTCAAAGGTCAAAAAATAACGGACTTCCTTAAGTCATGCTTAGTCCTGTAAAAAATCTCTCACGCGCAGGCAAGGCTTTCAACATCCTTGCCTGCGCGGCTGTTGTCGCCATGATGCTACTGTCCGTAGCGGATGTAATTCTACGGATATTCGGCATGCCTATCCCCGGAACGTACGAGCTGGTAGGTTTTCTGGGGACCATAGTCGTATCCTTTGCCCTGGCATTCACTTCCATAGAAAAAGGTCACATTGCCGTTGAGCTTCTGTTTGAAAAGTTTCCTCAGAGAGCACAGCTGGCCATTGAATCGTTCGGCAATTTGATTGGCGCGCTGCTCTTCGGCGTCATTGCTTATCAGGCCGTCCTTTACGCACTGGATCTGAAAAAAAGCGGTGAAGTTTCGGCAACCCTGCAAATGCCGGCTTACCCGTTTATCTATGGGATTGCCGCAGGCTGTGCCCTGCTGTGTCTTCTTCTGATCACCGAATGCATAAAATCTTTCCGAAGGACCATTGACCGATGACCCCCACCATGATCGGCCTGATCGGCTTTGCCGCACTGATTATTCTGATGTTCTTGCATGTACCGGTGGGATTTGTCATGGCGCTCGTCGGTTATCTCGGGTTTGGCTATATTGTTTCCTGGAGTGCCGCGTCCAACCTGCTCATTCGAGACTTTTATTCCACCTTCAGTGCTTACAACCTGACCGTGATTCCCCTGTTTGTCCTCATGGGACAGGTTGCCTTTCACTCCGGAATCAGCCGTCGTCTTTTCAATGCAGCCCATAAATTCTTCGGGCATCTGCCGGGCGGTCTGGCAGTCGCCACCATCGGCGCCTGTGCCGGTTTTTCCGCTGTCTGCGGCTCCACCAGCGCCACTGCAGCCACCATGGCCTCCGTCGCTCTGCCGGAAATGAAGAAATACAAATACGATCCCGCATTGGCCACCGGTGTTGTTGCTGCCGGAGGCAGCCTGGGAATTCTCATCCCGCCCAGTACCATTTTCATTATTTACGGAATCATGACCGAACAGTCTATCGGTGAACTGTTCATGGCCGGAGTCATTCCCGGAATTCTATTGTCCTGCTTCTTTGTTCTTTCTATCTTAATCTGGACGTTCTTCCGCCCGGAAATCGGACCGCGCGGCCCGAAAAGCACATGGAGCGAAAAGATCAAATCCCTGTCCGGTCTTATTGAAACCCTTCTCCTGTTTATTCTGGTCATGGGCGGCCTTTTTGCCGGATTTTTCACGCCAACGGAAGCAGCGGGAGTGGGGGCTTTCGGCACCATCATTATCGCTCTGGTCGGCCGCAATCTGACCTGGAAAGGTTTTGTAAACGCGCTTTATGACACGACGCGTATTTCCTGTATGATCTTTGTCGTGGTCGCAGGCGCCACGGTATTTGGACATTTTCTGGCCGTGACGCGCATCCCCGCTGATATCGGAACTTTTATTTCCGGACTGCAGCTCCATCCCATGATCATCATGGGTTTCATCATTCTGATTTACCTGTGCCTCGGCTGTCTGATGGATTCTCTGGCCATGATCATGCTCACCATTCCCATTATCTATCCGGTTATCCTCAGCATGAATTTTGACCCGATCTGGTTTGGCGTCATCATTGTCATCGTTGCCGAAATGGGCGTGATCACTCCTCCGGTTGGAATCAATGCCTATGTTGTAGCGGGCGTCGCCCGTGACGTACCGCTGCATGTTGTTTTCAAGGGATCATTGCACATGCTTTATGCCATGATTGCGCTGGCCGTTCTTCTGTTGATTTTTCCGAACATTGTAACTTTCCTGCCGCAGATGTTAAGATAAACAAATAGGTTCAGGCACAAGGTGCAAGTTCAAGGGTGGAGCGGAGCACAGAGCAGTATCTGTCGGTGACAGACAACAAAAAATAAAAAAACCCCGGTTTGCTGACGGGGCTTTTTTGTTGGAGTCATAAAATTAATCTAGGCGAATTCACCGGGTGGAATAACCGACTTGCCCGATTTTTGTTTTGCCGCAATCAGACGATTTCTCAGCATCTCCATGATGGCGTGAAATTCAGAAGGGATTTTTTCCTCTTCCGCATAGGCTTTCTCCACCCGGTCCAGTTTCTCAAGGAACATGTCCACCCGGATGGCAAACAGTTTGTCATAAACATCTCGTGTGAATTTCTTGCCAAAGATCTGGACAAAGAGCTTTGCGACATCTTCATACTTGGGAATATAGCCGATCGGCGTCTCGATGGCGGTGTACTCGCCATGGATCCGGCCTTCCATCCACATGAGCCAAACTTTCTTATCCACCTTGTCGTTGATGAACTTGCCATCTTCCTTCAGGAAGTAATTGGTTGAAAAGATCAGTGGCTTAACAATCAATCGTTCACCAAATTTCAGGTGGTTGGTCAGGTAGGTTCCCAGCGGGACAACGAGAAAATCCAGGTTGGCCATGGGAGAAAGCTCCCGCACGCCCACTGCTCCAATCGTGGCCGCCGTGGTTTCCGATTCCAGCGAAGCACCGATGAACATGCCATGCGCCCAGTCAAAGCTCTGATAAACAGGAACAGACGTATCGGAATCGCGTCCACCGTAAATGATGCCGCTGACCGGGACACCGTCGGGATCATACAGCTTGGGGTCCACGTTTTTCAATTCACTCAGACGTATCGTGTATCGGGCGTTTTTGTGAGACGGCAGAATTTCATTTCCCTTGTCGTCTTTCTTCCCTTTCTTCCACTTCCCTGAGAAATTTTCGCCTTCATCGGGAAGAATCTGTCCCATCCCCATCCAGTATGGTTTGTCATCCTTCACCAGCACGTTGGAAAATATCAGTTCGCGCGGCGTGGTAAGCGCTTCATAAATCACCGGGTCGTCAATGGGATTGACGTCTTCGATAATGCCGAAGATGCCCTGTTCAATATTGACAGCATAGGCTTTGCCGTCATCACCGTGCCGGATGTAAGCGATATCGTCTCCGACAATCTGCTGGCCCGGAACCATGGCGGTGGAAGTCTTCCCGCAGGCACTGGGAAACGCGCCGGTAAAATAAGTCACCCGCTTTTTACCTTCCGGCTTCACCCCCATGATAAACATGTGCTCCGTCAGCCAGTCTTCCTTATTGGCTTTATAGATGGCCAGCCTGAGCGCCAGCTTTTTCAAGCCCACGCTGTTTCCTGCATACTGGTTATTCACCGTCAGAACTTTCTTGCCCAGGACATCGATATAAATCCGCCGGTCTTTGATGTTCTTCGTGTTGCCCCGCTCATCGAGTTCGCCCGCCGAGTGAACCAGGTAGAAGAAATCATCCGAGCCGTTTAGCGTCTTGAAGTGCTCGTATCCCACCCGGTAGAGCAGATCTTCACTGTGCGAAACATAGGCGGAATCGGTAATCTGCAGCGCGGCAATGGAAAAGCGTGAATGGAGCGGCCCCAGGCAGAAGAACCGGACAAAGCATTCCTTACCCTTCATGATGCCGTCCATAATTTGATGGACTTCTTTAAGGCCTTCTTCCCGGTCTTTGACATCGATAATTTTAGACACTTTCATGTCCGGGGTAACCAGCAGGCAGGTGTTCTTTTTATCACGCCCCTGATCGTAAAAACTGTCGAAATGAATGGTGTGACCGGGCATGGCCAGTTTTTTCTCTTCCCCCAGTTCCAGCGCCTGCTGACGTACGTAACCGATATCGGGGAAACTGTCTGTAATGACGGATACTCTGGCCGGTTTGCACAAATTCACATATTCCTCGACGATCCTTTCCACATGCGGATTGTTGAGTTGTCTGATTTTCTGAAGATTCTCTTCGCTCAATATTTTGCTGTCAATGTTCAATTGGTTTTCCCCCTGTCTGGTTTTAATCCCGCTCGCGCGGGACGAGCGTTAATTCTCCGCAGCTTGCTGCAACATGATAACGTTCATTTCATACCGCAACACCTTGCTGCAGGTGGTTGATTGAACTTAACTTCCGGGCACATTAATGCCTGTCAGACAGGCATTTTTTATCACACGCGGCAACAACTGGGATTGGAGTTTGAATCGCCGTCATCCCGAAAACAACGGCAACCGGATAAATACATCCGCTTACGGCGGCAACTCTAAAGGACAATGATCTAAAAATCAATAAATATTTCTTTGGGCAGCATCCATTTACGGTCTGACGGAATTAACGTTTTTTCGGAATAATTTCAATCCAGTAGTCATCCGGATCATGAATAAAATAGATGCCCATTGACTTGTTTTCGAAGCAGATGCAGCCCATTTTTTCATGAAGTGCGTGTGCAGCGGCAAAATCATCCACTTTGAATGCCAGATGAAATTCGTTGTCACCCAGACTATAGGGTTCCTTGCGTTCTTTCATCCAGGTCAGCTCCAGCTGATGGGGGGTTATTTCATCCCCTAAAAACACTAAAATGAAACTGCCGTCCGGCGGTTCATAACGCCGCAATTCTTTCAGTTGAAGGGCTTCCTTATAAAAGGCAACGCTTTTCTCGAGATTCAGAACATTGAAATTATTGTGGGCAAAAGTAAATTGCATAGCCCCATCCTTTCTGTTTTATTTTCCTGCAAGCTTGTGCAAACCAAACGTTTTGCTCATCAAGTGGTCGAACTGGTCAGCCGGCAATGCAGCAACCAGCGGCAGCTGGGTCGATTGCCTGCCCAGACGAATGATCTTGGGAATGTTTTTGAGAAAAAGTGCATCGACAAGCTTTTGTGAAAATTCCTCTGCTGTCGTCGGATTCTTCTGTGAAGATACGGCCCGCTCCTGAATGTATCCGGCCACCGGCGCATAGACAGAATCTTCCCGAAGTTTGATGCTGTTGGAGGCTGCCTCTCCAAATTTGGATTTGATCGCCCCAGGCTGCACGGTGACAACGGAAATGCCGAAAGGCGCAAGCTCAATGCGCATGGAAACGGAAAGCAGGTTGACTGCGGCTTTTGTCGCGCAATAAGCGCCCGCAAACGGTGTGGCGCAGACGCCGGAAACACTCGCGATATTGACAATCAGGCCGGATTTTCGTTCAATCATTTGAGGAGCGACTGCATTGGTCAGCGCAACCAGACCAATCACATTGGTTTCAAACTCATGCCTCAGATCGTCGATGGACAAATCTATCATCGGCCCGATCAGAGCATAACCGGCGTTATTGACCAGCACGTCAATCCTGCCTTCTTTATTGAGAACGGCCGACACGCAGTCGTCGATGGATTGCTGATCCGTTACGTCCAGCGCCAGGGTATTGATCCTTTCGTTTTTCAGATGTTCGATAACCTCCGGTTTTCGGGCCGTGGCATAAACCCTGCATCCGCGCGATGAAAACTCGCGGGCCAGTGAAAGCCCGATTCCCGAAGAACAGCCCGAAATCAGCACAACAGAATTTTTATCCATCATTCATTCTCCACCGCTTGATCATGTGAAACTTTTATAAACATTTTTTCAGGACGGATTCAACGAGTTCCGGTGTCACATCCATCTTCTCCCCCAGCTGGATCATACGGTGTGTTTTTAACTGCTCGATGACAACCGGTATGATATCTGCGGCGATATTGTAGTCACAGAGACGGGTCGGCACGCCCATGCTTTGGAAAAATTCACGCGTTTTGAGGATGGCCGCGTCGATGCGCTCATCCTCATTCCCTGTTTTGAGGCCCCACACGCGCCCGGCATACTGCAGGAGCTTTTCTTTCTTATCCTTCCTGCGAATATCCAGCATTGCAGGCAAAACCACTGCCAGGGTCTTGCCATGGTCCAACTCCTTGAGCGCCGTAATCTCATGTCCAACCATATGCGTTGCCCAGTCCTGGGGAACCCCGACACCAATGAGCCCGTTGAGCCCCAGTGTGGCGCACCACATCAGATTGGCGCGAACATCATAATCCGTCGGCTGCGCGAGCGCTTTTGGTCCTTCTTCAATCAGCGTCAGCAGCAGACCCTCGGCAAAGCGATCCTGCACTTTGCCATTTGCCGGATAGGTGAGGTATTGTTCAATGACATGGACAAACGTATCGACCACCCCGTTTGCGATTTGTTCAGGCGGCAGGGTGTAGGTCTTGGTGGGATCCAGAATGGAAAATCTGGGATACAGCAACGGGTGCATAAAGGGAAGTTTTGTCCTGGACGCCCTATGGGTGATCACGGCGCCGTTGTTCATCTCCGAACCCGTGGCAGGAAGGGTGAGCACCGTTCCGAATGGCAAAGCCCCTTTGATCACTTTGCCATAGGTTTTGACGATGTCCCAGGACTCTCCCTCATGCAGAGCGGCAGCGGCAATGAACTTTGTACCGTCGATTACAGAACCGCCGCCCACGGCCAGCAGAAAGTCAATGCTGTTTTTGCGTACAACCTCCACACACTTCATCAGCGTCTCATAGGACGGATTGGGTTCGATACCCCCGAATTCCATGATGTGATAACCAGGAAGAGCTTCCGTCACCTCATCGAAGATTCCGTTACGTTTGATACTTCCTCCGCCGTAGGTCAAAAGAATTTTTGCCTCTTTAGGAATTTCTCCGGCAATATCCTGAATCCTGCCCTTGCCAAAAAGAATTTTCGTCGGGTTATAAAAAGAAAAATTCTTCATGTTTTGCCTCCTGTGTGTATGCGTTTATTGTGGATAACCAACCGCCTGCACCAGAATAATTTTCTGTGTGTCCCTGAGTTTCATTTCTTTTTTCAGAGAATTTGCATCAAAGAAGGACCGGATAATAGAGGACAGTCCTTCGGACGCGCAATACAGATAAACATTTTGGCCAATGAACGCTGTATCTGTGGCGGAGTAAAATTTCCTGTCTTCGTCGCCGAGGCCGGGTCGCATTTTTTCATAATCGGTCACATAGATCAGCTGAAGCGGAGCTCCGACAATGGAGCTGCGCGACGGCTGGGGTAACCGCGCCGTGTGTTTGCGCAAATCACTTTTTACCACGGGTTCAAGGGTATGTGTTTTAGGATTATACAGATAAATCCCTTCTTCCAGTGCGACATAAACGTCGATTTCCTGCCAGTTGTGAGCCGATGGAGCCGTACGGTTGCCGCTTTGCGGGCGATTGATGCCGCAGGCTGCCCAGAGCAGATTGGAAAGGATTTGCACAGGCAGTTTCTTTGTACCGATTGAACGGTCCGACTTGCGGTCGTTCAGGCACTGCATCAGCGGCTTTCCGCCCCTTGTATCCGGCGCGGGCAATTTAACCGGCGTCAGGTCCGCGGCAAGGGAAACGGAAACAAAACAAAACAATACGGCCGTGACGAACAATGTTTTTTTCAGCATGGCAACCTCCAATCATCATCATCATTATTATTATTTCTTTTCCCTGTGAATAATAACATCACATATCGTACATTTTGACGATTTCATTTAATTTTATCAAGTAGATTCCGGAAGACCTCTATAGGCTGTGCACCGACGATTTTATATTGGTTGTTGATAATAAACAAGGGGATACCCGTTAAACCAATTAACCGCCCTTCCCTCCCAGAGTCATCCAGTCGTGTCGCATAACGTCCATCGTTTACCGTGGTCAGCATCTCTTTGGCATCAAGTCCGCTTTTTACGGAAACAGAGGCAATCACATCGGGATTGCCAATATCCAGACCTTCTGTAAAATATGCATAAAACATGTTCCCATGAAAAGAATCATGTTTGTTCATATCACGCGCATATTCAGAAGCCATCAGTGCCAATCGGGAATTGGAAAGAAGTGTGTGGCTGTTGAATATTACACCCACTTCTCTGCCACGCGCCTGCAATTGCTCATAAAACGAAGAAAGGTTGCGTCCCTTGAATCTTTCGGAAAGCAATTCACCCTGAGGCGGTATTTCCGGATGCAGCTCGTAACTTACCCATGTATCCTCAATGCAGTATTCTTTTTTCAACTGATCGACAATGCCCTTGCCGATATAGCAGAAGGGTCAGATGTAATCGGAAAATATTCTAAAGATGATCATATTTATTCCTCGCAAGATCCTTCACCGAGAGATCCCCCTCACTCCCTCTTTATCAAAAAGGGACTGAGAAACTATGCATGAACAGATGTGTCTCTTACACAAATTACCCGTTTGAAAAACTGGCAATTTCCTCGTTCGCAAAAGTTTTACTATTGCTGTTTAGCAATGACTTTATGAGCTTTTCTTCGCTTGGTCGTTTTCTTACGGGTATCAGAGGAGATAACACTGATATTTCCATCAACTTCCAGAACAGCCAGGTCCACATCTGAGATTGAAACAACACCATGCTCCCGAACTACTTCCATCAGTTCATCTTCCGTGATCTCTGTTTTGTTCAAATTTGAAGATAATATTTTTCCCTCAAATACCAGCATAATCGCATCGCCCTGGATGGCCTTTCCGAAACCAGGAAATCGAAATTGCAGCTGTTTAAGAAGGTAATTGACAACAAATAAAGAACCAGCAGCGACGAGACCGCCTGAAAGCGTCGAGTCGGGACCGACCATTGCGTTTTGTACAGCATTACTGATCAATAGGATAAATACCAGATCATAAACGGAAAGCTGCGCCAGTTCTTTTTTACCGAACAGGCGAATGGCCAGAATGATAAAAAAGTAAACAGCGACAGAACTAAGAGTGATCCGGATATAGCTGTTTTGTATAACATCCATCATAAGAAATATTTAATATTTATTTATTCTGAAAATCAAGAAAAGAATGTCGACTGTTTTCAATCAAATCATACCATTCTGCTTTTCCGATGGCGGTAGTATCGAAGCGGAATCACGATGACAAAAAAAGGAATCATATACATGGCAGCCACCAGCGGTTCAACGGGACCAAAAAATTTTGAAGAAAAGACAATGACCAGAACATTGTTGATATTCCCCAACATTACTGCGCCGGCCAGTTGATTTTCCAGCGATCCCTTCCGGAAAAAAAAGATGCCCACCGCACAGTAAACAGCCGCAAGCACGAAAACAACCACCACCGCCATGACAATCACGGAAGGTTCTTTTCTGAAAAAAGGCGCATAACGATAAAACACACCCAGATTGATCAGGGCAAACATCGAAAGCGATAATGGAAACTGAACTTTTAAAATCGGGGAAACGAGTCTGGGCAGCAGGTAGCGGATCAATTCAACGATGGCAATCGGGATAAAAATCACAGTAGCCAGCATCTTGAGCATGGGAAGAAAGGAAATTACCAACTCTTTTGAGGCAACAGCCTTGATGAGTGCCGGAAGCGTGAAGGGAACCAGTGCCGAAGTGATCACAACCACCACCAGCACCAGCGAACTGTTGCCGCGAACCATGTTTGAAATCATGGGAGAGACCACACCTGCAGATACACCTGTAAGAAGAAGGGCTGAAAGCGCGTAATCGGGAGCAGTCAAATAAAAAATAAAGTACATGATAACCGGCAAAACCGCCAGTTTCATTACCGTGAACGCCAGAATTTGTCCGCTGTGACCTTTGAGCGCCTTCCACACATCGGCCAGATCAATGGACAGATAACTCAGAAAAAAATTAATCATGAGGCAATAAACGGGAAACATCTGAAACCTGGAACCGAAGTCAGGATAAATGACGGCGGCAGCCATGGAAGCAATCACCACAAAAACAAGCACAATGTCATTGAAACGAAATGAAGTTTGCATGACTGTAAGCTACCAGATAATGCCTATCTTATCAACATCTTTCATGTTTCTATTGTATTGACTTATGGTCATCCCTTGCCTATAATGCCGCCATTAAAAATCTGTATTCAACAGGAACAAGGAAGGAGAAATACATCATGGCAGCAAATTTTGTTTACTCGACCCGCGAGCACAAGTTTATTTTAAAAGAGTGGCTCGACATGTCCAAAGTCTTCGGTCAGGGACGATTTGAAGGAGGGTATTCCCTGGACGACGTCGATTCTATTCTGGAAAACGCAATGAAAATCGCAAAGGAAGTCGTTGCCCCTACCAATGAAGACGGCGACAAGCAGCATGCCGTCTATAAAAACGGCAAGGTCACCACACCCGAATCATTCAAGAAGCCTTACTGGACTGTTCAGGAAAACGGTCTGGGGTCAAGCAACGCCGATCATTCCGATCCCAGCTCGCTGCCGCTGTGCCTCATGGGCTGCACCAATGAATACCTGGCTGCCGCCAACGCAGCATCCGGCCCCTACGTCATGGCAACCACCGGCGCATCAGGCCTGATTCGCGACTTCGGCAATGAAAAAGTGAAAAATATTTTCCTTCCAAAGATGTTTTCCGGCCAGTGGGCGGGAACCATGGACCTCACTGAACCCAACAGCGGCTCGGACGTGGGTGACATCATCACCAAGGCCACGCCTACCGATGAACCGGGTGTTTACAAAATCGTCGGCACGAAGTGCTTCATCACCGGCGGTGATCAGGACATCACGGAAAATATTGTCCACCTGACACTTGCCCGCATCGAAGGCTGCGTTCCGGGCACGAAAGGCATCTCCCTGTTTGTCGTTCCCAAATACTGGCACACTCCCGAAGGCGAAAAAGGTGAGTTCAATGATGTCAACTGCGGCGGTGTGGAACACAAGATGGGTCTTTGCGGATCGGCAACCAGCATCATCAACTTTGGGGAAGAAGGCAAGTGCCGCGGCTATCTGCTGGGTGACCCGCCCGCGGACGGCAAGGGCGCGGGCATGGCCCAGATGTTCCAGATGATGAATGAAGAACGCACCGTCACTGGACTGGCGGCACTGGCGGCCGCAACCGTTTCCTACAATAATGCGGCGCTGTATGCCGCAGGACGAATCCAGGGGCGTCAGCTCACCAACCCCAAGGCCGGAAGAGTGCCCATTATTAACCACGAAGACGTACGCCGCATGCTCATGTATCAGAAATCCATCACCGAAGCCAGCCGCGCCATGATCGCCATGTCCTACTATTGCATGGACGTTATGGAAAACACCAAAGATGAAAATGAACGCAAGCGCGCCAAGGCGTTTGTGGAAGTCAACATCCCGATTGTCAAAGCCTGGTGCTCTGACCTGGCGTTTTTGAGCATTTCAGAGGCCATGCAGTGCTACGGCGGTTACGGCTTCTCCGAAGAATATCCCATCGCACAGCAGCTCCGCGACTGCCGGATTTACCCCATCTGGGAAGGCACCAACTTTATTCAGTCCATGGATCTCATCGGCCGTAAGTGGATGATGGCCGGAGGGCAGGTGTTCGGTTCATGGTTCGCAGAACTGGAAAAATTCGCAGCGGACAACAAAGACAATAAAGAACTGGCCGCGGAAGTGTCGCTGCTTGCCGAGGCGCTTGCGCAGTACAAGGAAATCCAGGCCACCATGGCAGGCTACCTGGGCCAGGGCAAATTCGGCATGATCGGTTTTTACGCTACACGAATTCTCCATGCCACGGGCTATATTTACGGAGCAAAACTGCTGCTGGAGCATGCTCTCATCGCCCAGAAGAAAATTGACGAAATCGGCAAGGAGCACTTTGAATATCCCTACTATGCGGGCAAAGTGGCATCGGCAAAATTTTTCGCCCACAACCTGCTGCCCAATGTAGGATTGTTTTTACGGGTCATTAAGGAAGGCGATAACTCCGTCATGGAAATCCCCGAAGCGTCATATATGCTGGTTTAGAAAACATTTGTTCAGAGCGGGGGCAAACAGGCCCCTGCTTCTTACCTCAGCCAAGAAAGCCGCAATTGCTTTATGTCTTTGCGGCTTTCTTTATTTTTTTCATTACAGGTTTTCCATTGATCATTGCGACAAATCACGGGTATGAACCCTAAAGCAAGCTTTGGAAACTTTTTCCGTCGCAAACTGCGGGGCATGATATCCTCTGACTTGCGTCGGCATTGTTCAACTTACCCATCCCGACGCAGTGACCTTCAGGTTATACACTTCAGTATCGGGATTGGAGTTTCATTGGCATATTATTAAATTATTTCAAAATTAGACGGTAAGGCGCGGGAGGAATAAATTCTCCCGGTGTGGATTTAATCCGCGTAGAAAAAGTTTCGCATCCTTCGGCTTCAATGGTCAAATCATAGTTTCCTTCCGGTAAATCAAAAAACGCAAAACCGTTCTTAACTGCATAATCGCGTGACGACAGGAAGCTAAACAGCACCTCCCGGTCAGACATCCTGTCATTGGGTGTGAGTGTCCGCAAGATTCCCCCTCCCGATAGCCGGATCGCATTAATTTTTATATTTTTCGGCAATTCTTTATAAAAGCCCCAAAACCTGTCATCTGCAGACGTTGTGGCATAAATGAAATTTGCAATCATCCCCTGCGGCTTTAAAATAAATCCGGCATCCGTAATTTGTCCGGCTTTGATGTCCAGTGTGATGTGATCCGGTTCGGTTTTGAAGCCCAGGGCGCAAAGGCTGACAGCATATTCTTTCGGAACTATGGCTCCCGTTTCCTGTTCGGGTTGAAAGGGATTTATTTTGTGTTGTTTTTCCTTTTCATCCGTTCCTGTCGGGATCAATATCAGGGACATCTGGGAAGGTATTTTTGTGTTCGGTGGATCAAAAGCATGTTTAATGTGCAGGTATCCTTTGGATCGGATATATGTTTTATCCTTATTTGCTTCCGTGCTTGCCAGGATTGCATTGAAATGCCCCATCATTTCCGGGCTGGAAAGAATGCTAATATGGTCCTCATTCAAACCGATAACTTTCAGGGCATCGGCTTGTGCCCCTGAACACAGCATACTTTCCAGAGTAACGGTGTTGTCATTGTTTTCCCTAAACAGGCTGCCTCCCCCCTTATGGCTGAAAAACAAGTAGTATCGGATAGACGGGTCGATTTTTTTTGTAAATATCCGCTTGAGAAATTCACTGTCCGGATCCATGTCTTTCCAACTGGGAATGACCGCAGGGGACTTTTCCACGCCTGTTTTCGCCCGCCGTTCTCCTCCCCAGGGGGTGGAGATGGAAACAAAAAGTTTTATGGACTCGATAAAAGCGTTATTTTCAATAAGAACAGCACGGGATACCAGCCCCCCCATGCTGTGTGCGACAACATATAAGGCTTCAAACTCATATTTCCTGTATAGTTCATAGAGCTTCGACTGCAGGAGAAAAGATACGGTGTCCAACCGGGCGCCGGACGGATAATAAAAGATCCAGGGCTGATAGCGCGAACGATCCATATGTTGAATAAAATATTGCCAGTCCTGCGGAGATCCCGCCGCACCGTGAACGAAAAGAATTGGAATTTTTTTAGGGTCGTAGGGTTCCAGAAAAGAAATATTACAACCGTTTCGCTTGAAATATTCCAGAGGTTCCCAAAAACCCTCCAGTCCGTTTTCGGCTGAAAAGACGGGGGCATTCAGATTCATAAGAGCGCCAGCCGATGTTGGTGGTTTTCTTTTACCACCGGAAAAATCCATCAGCATAGTGGAAAAAGATGAAACCGGTTGACTGAACTCAGAAGTCAGGATGATGTCCAGCCCATAGATAACGCCGCCCATCTGAGTTTTCACTTTACCGGGTTTTCCGTAATAACCTGCCCATTCACCCCGATCATAGGAAAAAGATTCGTTCTTGTCTTCAAAGGCAAAGATCTCATAGGTTCCTTCCTGGACAATCATTTCATATTGCCCGGGTCCTGATAAAACCGCGTAATCGGCTATCTTTACATTTCCGTCGGTGTTGCTGTATGCAACAACAATAATGGGTTTTTTCAGAGAAGACCGGCTTACAATTTCACCAAAAAGCAGACAGGAATCTTTTGAAATCTGAACGTCTTTACTCAATTTGATAAGTGCGCAACCATAGTGATTACAGATAAAAATGAGAAGAATGATGACAAGGACATACTTCTTCATAAAAAACTCTTTAACTTTTAACAAACAAAAAGTTTGTGACGTTCTCCAATGGTATTATCAATTAAAGTTAACAGAATTAATGACTGCATTCAATCTTTAAATCAATGTTTTCGAAAATACGGTTTAAAATTTTTCAAAGGCGGGAGAAAGAATCGTTTTATAAGGGGAAAGATGTGGTCTTGAAATATAAGTTTTAGCCACGCTTATTCAACTCTTAATCCGCAACTCGCAGCGCCTAAAAAACGCTCCCGCCCTTTTTAATGAATCGCCCTGTATTCGGGAATCATCGGCGGTATAGCCTGCGAATCACCATGCCATAGATGATCAGGTTAATCACGATAACCAGGGCACCAAGAATATACTGTGTTGTAACAGTGAGGTTTTCAGGATAGATCACTGGCAGAAGGTATTGCATGACAAAGTCGCCGCTGTATGTGCTTTCGCCACCCAGCCGCCGCAAATAGTTTTCCAGTGGTGTCAGCGGACAAATCCCTCCCGCAAACTCGATGCCAGCTCCCCAGGCAACCGCCGGCAAATGGATCCAAGCCAGGCGGGGCCTGCGCAAAACCAGCAGGCCGCCTGTGACAACAAAGACGATAAATAAAAAATGAAAAACTACAATCGCATCGGCAAGCAGCGAGTACATTTTCCTCCGGGTAAATCCTGACGGGTATCGCAGAGCTTATTCAATCGCCCCGTTTTTTTTCATGAGATCCGCGACAGCTTTGGCCAGACGTCGGTATCCGGCGGCATTGGGATGAATTAAATCCGCCTTCAAAGCGTTATCAGAAAGAATATCCGACAGTATATTTTCTTCCAGTGATACGTTCATTTCCATGGCTATCTCACGATAAAAAGGTTCGGGTGAAACAGATAAACCCAGTGCCGGTGTTCCAATCAATATAACCGCAGCGCCATATTGAACGGTCAGGCGAATCATTTCACGAATATTATCGGCAGCCTGTTTTTTGTTCATGCCACGCAAGAGATCGTTTCCTCCCAGGCAGATAATCACCAATGCAGGTTTTTCCCGTTCCAGCACTTTTGGAAGACGTGCCAGACCCTCCGAAGTGACTTCTCCCGGCACACCGGCATTGACCACCCTTCTCCCGATGATCTTCTCCAGAACCGCCGGATAGCTCTCATGCGGCGCAGCCCCCGTTCCAAACGTAATGCTGTCGCCAAAAGCCAGAACGACATCATCCCTCTCCAGTTTTGGAAGCCCGACAGACAATGGACAGGCAACGATCAGCGTCATACAAACGGCAATCAGCAGATAAAAACCGTTTCGAAATCTCTTTGGAATCAACACAGCCTCCCCACTGTATCTGATCTGTAATTTTTTATGACATTTAAAGACGTTTATCGTGCGATGTCAAGAAAAAGCCCGGGAAAATGCTTTTTTTACATTGGATTATTTTTATGTTACATATTTTAATATACTCCGGATGGATGGATGCTGAGATGTTTGACTGGTTCTCAAAACAAAGACGCCTCAAGATCATGGAAGAGCCTTTTCCTTCCGAATGGGAAGCTATAATCCGCCGCAACATGGTTCATTATTCAATGCTTGGCGACGATGAACAAATGCGCCTGCAAAGGCTGATCCAGATATTTATGGCCGAAAAGTCCTGGGAAGGTTGCGGCGGACTGGAGCTCACCGACGAAATCCGTGTGACAATATCAGCCCAGGCGTGCCTGCTGATTCTGAACCTTCCTCACAATTACTTCGACAATGTTGAAACCATCCTGGTTTATCCTTCCGAAATGATGTTGCCTGAAAGGAAGCCGGGTTTTTTCGAAACCGTCCTCGAACCTCTTCAACCGGAGCTCCCCATCTCCGGCCAGGCCTTCCGGCAGGGACCGGTCATCCTGGCCTGGGACACTGTATTGGATCAGGGCCGTCACAGCAAAGCAGGATCCAATGTGGTTTACCATGAGTTTGCCCATAAACTGGACATGCAGGACGGCGCAGCAGACGGCACACCGCGGCTGCGCGACCGCGAAGAATACCGGGACTGGGTCAAAACCTGTTCACGTGAATATTTAAGGCTGATTCAGGATGTTGAAAAAGGGAGACGGACATTCCTCGATGAATACGGCGCGACAGACGAGGCGGAATTTTTCGCCGTTGCGACTGAGCAATTTTTCTGCAAACCGGCTCAGATGATCAAATCGGCACCGGAACTCTACCGGGTTTTGAAAACATTTTACAGGCAGGATCCGGCTGCCCGCACAGGCAATAAAGCGTAGTTTCATAAATAAAATATGGAAGGATTCTTATATTATGATTGACTACATCAAACAGCATGAACGTTATGTATTGGATTCCCTGGAATCACATCAGGAGCCGGATAAACTTCTCGAGCTGCTGGCCTATCACGACAAGCAGATCTCCTGGATACAGCACGAACGGCTGGCGCATCTTATTACCATGTTGTTTGTCTGTCTCTTCTTCCTGCTGACCTTCGGGTTTACCATGATTCATTTCACTGTTCCCTGTATTGTTCTCACAGCACTGCTTCTGGCCCTGACGGCCGCGTATATTCTCCACTATTACCGGCTGGAAAACAGCGTTCAGGGCTGGTATTCATTATCCAACAAGATCAGGATGAAATTGCTTCAGATCAAATAACGGGATGATCGCTTGATGTATCCGAACGGATACTTGTCTTTATAGACCGTGGCCAGTGTCCAATTAATCTGCGTCTTGGTAATGATTACAACGTCTCAGTAGTGGGAAATTGTCAGAATAAAAAATTACCATTCGAAATCATGTTTATTCTGCGGGAT
>CAYMYR010000009.1:0-62201 GCA_964394715.1 uncultured Smithella sp. | reverse complement strand
AGGCGCATTATTAATCCTGCACCAAAAAAGAAGTAGCCTAATATCCCCTCTTCCTGTTTTTGTCAAGTTCTAATGATATCAACATCTATATTACTTGACATATCCTGCAATTCCGTCAAAACGATACCCTTTTCTGACGCCGGTTGCAGCCCGGGAGTCGGTGGAATAATAGTGCCTGCCTGTTGACGGATTGACCCAGCGATACAATTCTCTCGTGCCTTTCATTCTGGATGTGGCAATATTTCCAATCGAACATTCAAAGAAATAACCGTTAAGACTCTTCCCGCCACCCGACCGGTCATAGTGGTAATAATGGTCCTTCAAG
Source organism: uncultured Smithella sp. (assembly GCA_964394715.1). Classification (GTDB taxonomy): domain Bacteria; phylum Desulfobacterota; class Syntrophia; order Syntrophales; family Smithellaceae; genus UBA8904. Next base: position 61,876 of record CAYMYR010000009.1, on the reverse strand, counting down.
ACAGGATTATACCAACGGTAAAAACTTGCCGTTCCCGGTGTTTCGGGAGGAAAAAGCCGAAATGCTATTCCCTCCTTCACATATCCGTTTTTTATCAGTTCGGTCACTTCAACATGAGTATTTAAAGTGAATACGTAGTCAAGATCTTTTGAGTATAAATAAACGTCCATGTTTTTATGCGTCGCATCGGGAAGCACATCGATAAAAATGGTTGCTTTTTCTTCTCCGGAATTAGATTTAAAAATGATTTGATCGGCATAGGAACCCGGCGTCACATTCGTCGTATTTAACTGAACATTTACATAATCTGTTTCGCTCAAGGTTTTACCTGAACTTGGATAGACAGTGATCCAACCCCTTGGACCCTGCAAGATTTCTTTGCCGAATATCTTGACGCCCTCCAATTCCAGGCCGGCATCCTTGCTCACAACGGTAATAGAATGATGACCGTTTCGCAAACCTTCGGCAATCACTAATTCTTTCTTATCCCCGGGACCGGATGACATATCCGGAAGTCTCAGCAGGATATCATCCAGATAGATTGAGCAACTGCTGTTTTCTATATGGGACTTCATAAAAATGCTGCATCCGGTTCCGTGAAACCGGAATTTAATGGAACCGGAGATTCCCTTGCTTGAGGGATATCCATTATTCGATATCCACTCACCAAGCAATTCCATGGAATCTTTTAAATGCTCAGGTATGAAATACTGACCCTTTTCAGGAAGTCCATCATTGTGAAAAGAGAAGAATCTACCATTGGACAACTCCTTCAGATATGAAACAGACATGGTTTTGGGAAGCACAACGGACCATCGTAAAATTTCTTTGCCTTTATTGGTCAGTTCAATTTTTTTTGATATGATTTTCCCTGGCAAATGCATTCCAAAATCCAAACGCTGCGGATTTAAGCTGATGAGCGGATTATCCTGCAACATGTGAATTCCAAAATTCACAAAGACTGTTCTTTTACCTCCTGATGAGGTCAGCCGGAGAGAGTTTCGAAATGCTCCTGATTTGACGTCTTTGTGGCAGATGAGTTCCTGCCCGGCACTTTCCATTTTCATCACAGCCCGATAATTTGAAATTTGAGCCTTGGAGGTAAAAAGCCCTCCGATATTCTCTGCGATGGATAATTCCACGTGAAGATTGTCTCCGGCCTCTGATGTCACACCATTGATTACACGGTCGCCTGCGCCTTCCCAGTCATCCGGACAGGACACAGACCAATCCAGGGCTCCGGGAGCAACATTATTTAAATGAAATTCCCCAAAAACCGTTTCTCCCGATTTGACAGACCCCAGATCCAGTTCCCTCGGCGTAATCCGGAGGACAGGACGCTGTTCCTCATTGAGTTTTTCAGTTAAAATGAGCTTGCCAGACCTATAGTCTGAACCGTTCATGGCAAAGGCGTGACAAAAACAACAGATGCCCGTAAATACCAATGTTGCCATAAAAAAAGTTATTTTATTAAGCATAGCACCCTCAGACAATTTATAAAAAATTACTAGCGCAAAGATAAATTTTTAGCAATGTTTTTAAAATACTTGACAGAACAAATGCAGAAGATGTATCGTTCGTCCCAATTTTGATCCCTGTAATTTTCGGGAGCTGATATAACCCCCTTTCAAATTATTATCCGATGATTCATGAAGATTTAAAATATTGGATGGCTCTGAAGTCCATCAATGGAATCGGCAATGCCTCTTTTCAACCGATTCTGAAACATTTCCGTTCTCCGGCTAATGTTTTTTCGGCTGCGGTTGATGAACTGTTGAAAATACCGGGAATAAACAAAAACAGTGCACTGGCTATTTCAGCATTTAAAAATTGGGATCATATTCTCCTGCAGATGGATTTACTTGATAAAATGGGGGCCGACATCATCACATGGCTTGATGAACGCTATCCTGCTAACCTTCAAAATATTTATGACCGGCCCGCTTTTTTGTTTGTTTTAGGCCATTTGATCGAAGACATGATTCCCGTTGCGATTGTCGGCTCAAGAAACGCCTCTGCCTATGGCCGTTTTACAACAGACAAAATAAGCAGGGAACTGGCATTGCGAGGCGTCACCGTTGTCAGCGGTATGGCTCGTGGTATTGATTCCTGTGCCCATCGCAGCGCGCTAGCCGTCCGGGGAAACACCATAGCAGTTCTGGGCAGCGGTCTGGACGTAATTTATCCGCAGGAAAACAAAAAATTATTTAATGCCATTGCCCAAAACGGAGCGGTCATTACGGAATATCCACCCGGCACGCAGCCCGTTCCTTATCATTTTCCCGAGCGCAACCGCATCATCAGCGGCATATCCTACGGTGTTGTGGTTGTTGAAGCGGGGGTAAAAAGCGGTTCTCTGATCACGGCTTCACTGGCCATCGAACAGGGACGCGATGTATTCGCAATTCCCGGCACGATCGATTCCGCGCATTCCCGTGGCACCAACAGCCTGATTAAACAGGGAGCCAAACTCATCGATTCAATCGATGATATCCTGGAAGATGTTCTTCCTCAAATGAAAAGACCGTCCGTACAGCCCATACAAAGGCAGGAGGAGATGTTTTCCGAACCTTTTACATCAAAAGAGAAGGGGAAAAACCATGAACCCCTCCCCCCCGCCTGCATGGAAATCGTAAAAACATTGTCACAAAGAAGAATTCATGCGGATGAAATTATTGCTGCAACGGGCCTGCCTCCCGCTGAAGTTCTCAGCATACTGATCACATTGGAATTAAAAGGGATTATTGAACAACATCCGGGAAAATATTTTTCGCTGAAAAAATAATTTCTTTACAAAATGAATTCTTCCGTCTATAGGGGCGACGAATTACAAAGGAGCGGTTATGTCAAGTTCATTAATTGTTGTGGAATCTCCCACAAAAGTAAAAACCATAAAAAAATTCCTCGGCAAGGATTTCAATGTTGTCGCTTCCATGGGACATATCAAAGATTTACCGAAGAAAACGCTGGGTATTGATCTTGAAAAAGATTTTGAGCCCACCTATCATGTGATTGACAGCAAAAAGAAAACGATCGACGAATTGAAAAAAGCGGCAAAAATCGCTGAGAATATTTATCTGGCCCCTGACCCCGACCGTGAGGGGGAAGCGATTGCCTGGCACATTGCAGATGTGATTGGCGCAAAAAAAAATAAAAATATCTATCGGGTTCTCTTTAATGATTTAACAAAAAACACCGTTCTGGAAGCCATCAACCATCCTCTTCAACTCGATTTTGATAAGTATGAGGCGCAGCAGACGCGCCGCATTCTCGACCGGCTGGTCGGCTACCAGATCAGTCCCGTCCTGTGGGATAAAGTTAAAAGAGGCCTGAGCGCAGGCCGCGTGCAGTCCGTCGCCGTGCGCATCATCTGTGAAAGAGAAGACGAAATCAACAAATTTGTGCCGGATGAATACTGGAATCTGATGGCACAGTTTGAAGGCAGTGAACCGCCCCCCTTTGAGGCGAAACTGATCAAAATTGACGGCAAAAAGGCAAAAGTCACCAGCGGTGAACAATCTGCAAAGCTGGCCGCCGAGATCAAAAAAGCATCTTTTTTGATTGAAAAAATAGAGAAAAAAGAAGTCAAACGTTCAGCTTTGCCTCCTTTCACCACAAGCAAACTGCAGCAGGAAGCCTCCCGCTGGCTCAGGTTTTCGGCAAAAAAAACCATGACAGTTGCTCAAAAATTATACGAAGGCATTGAACTGGGAAAAGAAGGTTCCGTCGGTCTCATCACTTATATGAGAACAGACTCCTACCGCATCGCCGATGAAGCGCTGCATGCCGTACGCGACTATATCAGGGAAAATTATTCTTCCGATTATCTCCCCCACAAGCCGCATGTATATAAAAACGCGCAAAAAACGCAGGATGCGCATGAAGCCATCCGACCTTCGATGATGACCTACAAGCCGCAGGATATCAAAGAGTATCTGACGCCCGACCAGTTCAAACTCTACCAGCTGATCTGGAACCGTTTTGTGGCCAGCCAGATGAATCCGGCCGTCTTCGATCAGACCACCATTGACATCGCGGGCGCCAATTGCACATTCCGTGCACAGGGCCAGGTTCTGAAGTTCCCCGGTTTCACCAAGGTCTACACGGAAAGCAGGGAAGAGAAAGAAGATGAAAATGGAAACGGCTCGGACAAACTGCTTCCTCAACTCAAGGAAAGGGAGGAATTAAAACTCCTGAAGCTTGACACGCAGCAGAAATTCACCCAGCCACCCCCCCGTTTTTCGGAAGCGTCGCTTGTGCGCGAGCTGGAAGAAAACGGTATTGGCCGTCCCAGCACTTACGCCACCATTCTCTCGACCATTCAGGACCGGGAGTATGTTCACCTGGAAAAAGGAAAATTTATCCCGACGGAACTTGGAAAAGTCGTTACCGAGCTTTTAGTCCAAAATTTCCCGACCGTTCTGGATCTGGCCTTTACAGCGGATATGGAAAACAAACTGGACTCCATTGAAAGCGGAGCAAACAAGCGGGTTAAGACTCTGCAGGATTTTCATACACTGTTTTCCGGTGAACTGGATAAAGCAAAAAGTGAAATGCGCAACGTCAAGACAGAAGAAACACCAACGGACCTGATTTGTGAAAAATGCAATTCGCCCATGGTAATTAAATGGGGGAAAAACGGACGGTTCCTTTGCTGCTCCAACTACCCGGATTGTAAAAATACCATGAACTTCACCCATGATGAAAACGGCAAGGTAAAACACGTGGAAGTTAAAACAACGGATATAAAATGCACTAAATGCGGCAAACCCATGCAGATCAAAGAAGGTCGTTTCGGCCAGTTCCTTGCCTGTTCAGGTTATCCGGAATGCAAAAACACGATGAACGCGACAAAGAATGAAAACGGTGAAATTGTCGCCCAGGAAGAGCCAAAAACCGACGAGGTTTGTGAATTATGCGGTAAGCCTATGGTTGTAAAACGAGGCCGCTTCGGCCAGTTCCTGGGATGCAGTGGCTATCCCGAATGCAAAAACATCAAAAAGATCGGCAAGGATGGCAAGGCATATGTGCAGGAAGCTCCTGTAACCGATGAAGTCTGCGATGTTTGCGGCAAACCGATGGCGATCAAGCGTGGTCGCTTCGGCCAGTTTCTGGGATGCACCGGTTACCCCGCATGCAAAAACATCAGGAAAATCCCCAGGAATAAACCAGCGGAACCACCGGTATAATCTGTTGCGATAGCCTGGAGGGATTGCTGAAATGTTCCGAATTCATCCCGTCCCATGGTGATATGCCTTTTTAGTTCCGGAAATTAAGGTATCATCCGTTATGAAATCAGCAGTCAATATCATAGGCGGAGGACTTGCCGGTTGTGAGGCAGCCTGGCAGCTCTTGCGGCGCGGTTATGCGGTTCAACTTTTCGAGATGAAGCCTCAACGCTTTTCGCCTGCCCATAAAATGGAATACCTGGCAGAACTGGTCTGCAGTAATTCTTTGAAATCCAACAATGCCGACAGCGCCCCGGGCATGCTTAAACAGGAACTGCGGAATCTTGATTCCCTCATTATGTCCGCCGCTGATCAGACAGCCGTTGCTGCAGGAAGCGCACTGGCCGTGGACCGCACTGAATTTGCCCGAACTGTGCAGGACAAACTGTTGCAGCAAAAAAATTTCAAATTGATCCGGCAGGAAGTCACGGAGATCCCCCGGGATGCCATCACGATTATCGCTACTGGCCCGTTAACCTCTGATCGTTTTGCCCGGGCCATTTCAGAAATACTGGGTGGTTCCTATTTATATTTCTACGACGCGATCGCTCCTATCGTCAATGCCGATTCCATCAATATGGAAAAAGTATATGTGGCGTCTCGCTACGGCAAGGGAACCCCGGATTACCTGAACTGCCCGCTAACAGAAAATGACTATGAAACTTTCATTCACGAATTGCTGGCCGGAGCAAAGGTTCCGGCAAGACACTTTGAAGAAATGAAGCATTTTGAAGGCTGTCTGCCCATAGAAGTTTTGGCCGCCCGTGGCTATAATACCCTGGCTTTCGGGCCGATGAAACCCGTTGGATTAATCGATCCGCATACGGGCACCCTGCCTTATGCTGTCGTTCAACTGCGCCGGGAAAATTCTGCCGGCACACTGTATAATATGGTTGGATTTCAAACAAGGCTGACCTGGCCTGAGCAGAAACGAATTTTCCGTCATATTCCCGGCCTCGAAAATGCTGAATTTGCAAGGCTTGGAAGCATTCACCGTAACACATACATCCATTCCCCTTCCCTTCTTGCACCGTCCCTGCAGCTCAAAACCAACCCGAACATTTTTTTTGCGGGGCAAATTACGGGCGTGGAAGGCTACCTGGAATCCACTGCTATGGGACTTTTGGCGGGATTATGCACCGCATCAATTCTTGAACAGAAAGCGATTTATCCCCCTCCCGCTTCTACAGCCATTGGCGCGCTTGTACGCTATATCACCTCAGTCGAATCGAGTCAAAACTTTCAGCCCATGAATATCAATTTTGGTATTCTTGAGAAGCTGTCAGCGAAACGAATGAAAAAAAAGGAGAAACATTTTGAATATACCAGAAAAGCCACTGAGGCCCTGAAAGACTGGATGCGTGAACAGAATCTTCAAACATAAAAATACCCTATCTTAAAAAAGACAAGCACTGACATTTTCCGGTGACATGGGTGTCAAATAACTCAAAAATTATCTACATACAATCCTTGACAATTGCTTCCCATTAGCAGTAAAATAATCAAAAAAAAGGAGGGGTTTATGAGAAAAATTAATTTTGTTATTGCATTCCTGGTTGTTCTTGGTCTTGTTATGGGCGCATCGTTTGTACAGGCCGGTGATTTAGACGGCACATGGAATTTAAAAGTCACATCTCCAATGGGTTCCGGTACTCCTGAATTCAAATTGAAGCAGGACGGTAAAAAATTAACGGGACATTATAAAGGCACCTTTGGTGAAGCCCCTGTCAAAGGCAGCGTCGATGGCAACAGTTTCAACATGAAAATTCCCCAGAGCGGACAATGGATCGTTTACACGGGGACCTATGCCGGCAACACCATGAAAGGCACAATTGATTTCGCCGGTCAGGGCAACGGTGATTTCACAGGCACAAGGGCCGCAGCTAAAGTTGAGAAAAAAGCTGAAAAAGCAGCTGAGACAAAAGTTGAGAAAGCACCTGAAACAAAAGCGGAACCGGCAGCAGAAGTGAAAGCCGAGAAAAAACCCGTCAAAAAAGCTACGAAAAAAGCTCCCAAAAAAGGTGCAAAGAAAGCCGTGAAAAAAGCTGAATAAAAATTATCCTTTATTCATCGAACTTCTCATTATTAAGGGGCACAATCGCATTTGTTATTCCAAATGCATTGTGCCCCTTAAATGTTCGTCTCTGATCCACCGGTTTTTTAACCAGGTGATTGTTCCCATCAATATCCATCTATTCGGAAACCGGGACAGCGACGGAAATGATGTTCAAGTGATCCTGTGTGGAAAACCGTACTGAAGCCGAATATGTTTTCAAGACCCTGATTGCATGCAAAACCCCTTTTTCCATCTTCACTGATCGTTCTTTGATATTCACATCCTGCGAATACTGATTCAAGATTTTGATTGTTTCCCCGGGCATGGCCTTGCCTGAATATTTTATGAATATGACAATGTTTTTTTTATCTTCCTCCGTCTCCAGGAAAAATTCTTTTTCTTCACTTTCCAGGGCTCTGGTCATGGCAAAACGGAGTAACCGCCAGAACACGAGGGAAAGCTCGTTCCTGCTACCTTTAAAACCGACCGTTTCCCTGTCCAGTTGAATTTTTTTATTGATGTGATGTTTGAATTCAAGATAGAAATTTGCAAAACGCGTTTCCTCCTCCAGTAATTGAACAAGATTGATTCTGTCTTTCTCCTGGCACGTCAGTGCATAGAACTTTCCTGATACATCCCTGAACAATTCATAAAATGATTCACATTCCTTATTCATGGAAATGACATCGTTTTGAATACGCTCCCATTCCTCCTTCAACGTTTCTGTGGCCGAGGGATATGTGTCATGCATTTTATTTAAAATGTTGTTAAGACGCCGCTGTAAAAGCTTGGAACGTCCCATGATGGTGTTTAACGGGTTGGCGAAATTATGCAGGATACCAGGCATAAGTTCATGAATAAATGTTGATGTGAAATCATTCTCCAAAGCCTGGAGATCGCGGTTTTGTCTGATTTTCGTCTTCATTTTTGCCCTTCCTGATCTGACTTTATTTCGAACCATTGTTTTTTTTAAGCTTCTTGCCGGGTTTTGTGACTTCTGCAATACGGGCAAGCACCCTGCATGGTGATCCGGCAACACCAATTAACCTCAATGGAAAAACAAATAACTCGCCTGTATCGGGAAGATCATCTGTTTTCTCTTGATCCAGATCTTCCACAATAAATTTCTGCGCCTTTGCGATGATGCGGTAAAACGTGAAAGGATCAGAATTTTCTAATGTAACTTCTCCAGATAGCGCCAGCAGGACCGGAGGCAGTGATAGAATCTTTTGCAATGCTTCAAGGGATATTTCCGCACACTGATTCAAAGGCGTTTTCAAAAATAGGATACTCTCACCCTTGTATGGTTTGAGCAATCCGGTGATATCAGCTAATGTCACTTTGCCCTTCAGTTTCAGCAAAAAGTAAGTCCCGATAAATTCATCGGGAGACAATGCCTCCAGACATGCTCCATCATCCAGAAAATGCGAAGGCGCATCGATGTGCGTGCCGCTCTGCGTTCCCATAGACAGGCCGAAAACACGAAAACCTTCGTTTTGAATTGTGCTCCATTGTGAAATTTCAAGAGGTGGATCAGTATATCGTCCGTTTGAAAACGGAACAAATAGTGAATCCATTGTTTTTGTCAGATCAAGGATGGTTTTTCGTCTGCCTGTTCTCAATCGCCCCTCCTGTCACATATCAGGGATGAGACGCTGGAATATCTCCAGGCTCTATGCTTTATTATACTCCGCAAAAATCATCGTAAAAACGGCGCGCCCCTGGGTTGCGGACCGCAGATCAGTTGAGTAGCCAAACATGGCTTTAAGCGGCACCTTGGCCTTGATTTCAGCAACCGGCCCTTTGGGATTTACGGCCTGAATTTCTCCACGTCGGGCATTGATATCGCCGATGACATCTCCCATAAATTCGCCGGGGGTGATAATATCCACCATCATGATCGGCTCCAGCATAACGGGGTCGGCCATTAAACATCCGTCCCGAAACGCAGTAGCAGCAGCAATTTTATAACCCTGCGCGGAAGATTCGCCTTCACGGTAGGCCCCGCCGGTTAATTTGACACCGACATCAATGACCGGATAACTGTTCAGAACACCACTCATCATGGCTTCGCGGATTCCTTCCTCTATGGCATTATGATATTCAGCAGGAATCACTTCTTCAGAGATATGATTAATAATTTCGTTGCCGGCACCCCTCTTCCGGGGCGAAAGTTCGATGCAGACTTTGCCAAAATGCTTCTTTTCCCCCAGTTCCTTTTCAAAAACGCCTTCGACTTCGATATGTTTTTGTATCGTTTCGCGATAAACAACCCTGGGCCTTCCGACATTGACACGGGCATTGAATTCACGACTCAATCTGTCTACAATAATCTCCAGATGCAGTTCTCCCATGCCGGATATGACGGTCTGTGCGGTTTCGTCTTCATACTTGACCCTCAGTGTAGGATCTTCATCCGTCAGCTTGCTCAGCGCATGGGTAAGTTTTTCCTGGTCTGCAGGAGTTTTGGCTTCGATGGCCTGACTGATTACGGGTTCGTAAAATTCCATTTGTTCCAGCATAATCGGATGCTCTTCATCACAGAGCGTATCTCCTGTCGTCGTCTCTTTCAATCCGAGAACCGCGACCAGTTCTCCTGCGGAGGCCTTATCGATTCTTTCGCGTTTGTTGGCGTGCATACGCAAAAGTCTGGCAATTTTTTCCTTCTTCTTTTTTATCACGTTGTACACTTCATCGCCTGAAGAAATCTGGCCGGAGTAAATACGCAGATAAGTCAGTTTTCGTCCTTCATCGAGCATGATTTTGAAGGCCAGCGCCGCCAGAGGTTCCTTATCGGAACTGCTTCGAATCTCCTCCTGTTTTGTTTTGGGGTTGATTCCTTTGACGGGTGGAATATCTTCCGGCGAGGGAAGATAATGGACAACCGCATCCAGAAGTGGCTGAAGGCCCTTATTACGCAGGGCCGTTCCGCATAGGACCGGAACTACTTTCAGGTCTATCGTTGCCTTCCGCAGCGCGGCAATGATCTGATTGGCGGATGGCTCCTCGCCGGCCAGGTAAAGTTCCGCAATGCTATCATCACAATCCGCAAGGACTTCTATCATTTTCTCGCGTTCATGTGCTGCTGATTCGGCATACTCCCCGGGAATTTCACTGGTTGTATATTCCACTCCCTGTGTATAATCGTCCCATATCATCATTTTGAGGTTGATTAGATCAATCACGCCGCGAAAGGTGTCTTCACGTCCTACGGGAAGCTGAATCGGCACGGGTGTTGATCTGAAACGAGCGCTCATCATATTGACAACATGGGAAAAATCAGAACCGATACGGTCCATTTTGTTGACAAAAGCAACCTTGGGGATACGGTATTTGTCCGCCTGGTGCCAGACGGTTTCGGATTGTGGTTCAACACCGCTCACCGCGCAGAAAACAACGATCGTGCCGTCAAGTACACGCAGACATCGCTCCACTTCAATGGTAAAGTCAACGTGTCCGGGCGTATCGATGATATGTATTTCGGAATTCTTCCAGTTACATGTGGTCACCGCCGATGTGATCGTAATGCCCCTTTCCTGCTCCTGGGGCATCCAGTCCATGACTGCTTCACCGTCATGGACTTCGCCCATTTTATAGGACTTGCCGGTGTAATATAGGATCCTTTCGCTTACGGTTGTCTTGCCCGCATCTATATGAGCGACGATGCCGATATTTCGTGTTCTTGATATTTTTGATTTCGGCGCCATAAAGATATCAGTTCTTCTCTTCCTTGACCGGAACATACAAGTCGGGATCCGGCCTGAATGTGCGATCGGTGGTAATATGACCTTTGATGGAAGGCAGTGACTTGCCCTCCACCAGAATTTTCACGGCTTTGATGTCCGGAATATTTGCGGTTAAGGTATTCGTCAATGAATAAATCGTGGCCATTTCCGCTGCGGAACCGCCAGGATGGGATTTGATCAGACTGGCGCCGAAATTTACCTGCGCCAGACCGTCTTTATCCAGTTTAATATCCCGAAGCACAACATTGGCCGGGAAAGTGTTTACATGACCGGTTTTGGAACCTTCCAGCAGGGCTTTGACCACTTCCCTGGCCTGCTGTGCGGGATCATCTTCCTCGAATATATAACGTTTCTCAGCAACGAGAAAGCGTTCCTGCTGATCTGAAAAATATATTTCAGCGACTATTTTTTTCTTCTTCTTTAAGGCCTCCATATCAACGGGCGGAAATAATGCGTCAAACAGGATAATAAAAAAAATAACCAGTAACAGGACGACTCCACCGATAATTGCCACTAAATAAACAATCCGGGTTGATTTCTTTTTCTGCCGGTCTTTGAAATTATCAGACCTGCGTTGTTTTTTTGTTGACATAAACAAACGACTCCTCTTGGAAAAAACTGCGCCAATCTAGGGTATTTTTATTTCACTGTCAAGCACAACAAGCTCTGGAGGGCAAGAACACCTTCTGACATTTACATCCGAGAGCCATAGCCTCAAAGAATAAAAAAACAGCCCGCGTAAACCTTCACGGGCTGTCTGGAAACCAGGCTGACATTATCAGATCTGTTAGTAATTTTCGGCCAGGACTTCATAAAACGCCTGTGGATGCTTGCAGGCCGGACATTCTTTCGGTGCTTCGTCTCCTTCAAATACATACCCGCAGTTAATGCAATGCCATTTCGTGACGGCTTTCTTCTTGAAAACCTCACCATTGGCAATATTTGCGGCAAGCCTGCGGTATCTTTCTTCATGAAACATTTCAACTCTGGCAATCTGTTCGAACGAACGTGCAATTTCCGGGAATCCTTCTTCTTTGGCAACTTTAGCGGCGTCGGCATAAAGGATAGTCCATTCCATATTCTCACCGGCCGCAGCTGCTTCCAGATTACTTTTTGTATCTCCAATGACGCCGGCGGGATAGGAAGCAGTAATTTCGACTTCACCCCCTTCAAGATACTTGAAAAACACTTTTGCGTGTTCTTTTTCGTTGTCCGCTGTCTCAAGAAAGAATCTGGAAATCTGTTCATATCCCTCTTTTTTTGCAGCGCTTGCGAAAAAAGTGTATCGATTTCTTGCCTGCGCCTCACCGGCAAAGGAAGCCAGCAGATTCTTTTCTGTTTTTGTCCCTTTAATTGATTTTGCCATCGTTCATCTCCTTTCCTTTTTGTTTATTAATTCATGATATATTCTTGAGAAGTTATCAACCCTTATTTTAAAACCTTACCCATGGAAAAAGCATTTCCAAGATATTTTCCAACCCCGTAATATGCCTGATTTTCCGGAGCATAAATGACCGGTGAGATTTTTAGAATATCCGGCAAGCCGTCCTTGCCCAGCATGGATTCATCAACCTTTACATCCAGTATTTCGCCGATCAAGTGCACATGAACGCCAATCTCAGTCTGTCCGATCAACCTGCATTCAATAACCATCGGGAATTCCTTAATGCATGGAGCATCCACGATGTCGCTTCTCACGGCTGTTATCCCGGCTGCGGCGAATTTATCGGTATTTCTGCCGGAAACCATTCCGCAGTAGTCGGCAATTACCGCCTGTTCGGATTTCGGCACGTTTATGGTAAACGCCTTCCGTTCCATAATGTTATCATATGTATACCTGGATTTTCTCAACGAAATGGCAGCAGCAGGCGGTTTTGAACTGCAAATTCCACCCCAGGCAACGGTTGCTGCATCGGCTTTTCCATTTTTATCGTACGTTCCGATTACCCAGACGGGAGCAGGATAAATCAGTGCTGAAGCACCAAGAGATTTTTTCATCGTTTTTCCCTCTTTTTATAAAATCTGAACTGCGTGCTAAAGTTAATAATGAAAGTAATAATGTCAAATTTATGCAAAATTTAGTTAATTTTTAAAGCATATTGTAGTATACAATTTTAGAAATGATTTAATTAAAGATCTCTTTCAGGTATGATATTTTTTACGAGGAGGATTCAAAATTATGGCAACCGTAATGCCGGAAGGTGAAAATATTCAGAAAGCAATTAAATGGATTTCCGCCAATTTAGAAGATAACACCAATCAGCCGCTGCATATGCTGATTGAAAAATCCGTTTTTAAATTCGATTTATCCCCCAAGGACACTGAATTCCTGATGGGTTTTTTCCGTAATCACAAGAAATAACGTCGGCTCTTGGGCAGCCCTTTCGTCTTATAGAGAGCCTGATTATTTCCAGGAACACCGTCTGCTTCAGGCAATGAAGCCCGACGGATCCACCAGCTCGATCTGATCCGGCCGCCAGCGTGGTTGGTTATCGCGGTCAATCAGCCGCGCCCGAATGCCCTCGAGGTAATCGGGATGTCTTGACATGTATTTCGCGGCTTTCAATTCAGTCGCAAACACGTCTGTAAGCAAACGGCCTTCATTGTAGCGCAGCAATCTTAACGTCAGGACCAAAGCTGTCGGTGAGCGTTCTGCTATGCTGGCAAATACTTCGTTACAGCGCTCTTCCTGATCGCTGCATTTTGATAAAGACGCCAGAATCTTCCTGATATCGGTTTTGCCCGAAAAATATTTCTTTACCCACGCATCCATGGTCAAACGGTCGGGAACATGAAAATCAAGCATGCCTGATAGCTTATCAAGCAATGCTTTCCCTGTCGCCTGCCTGTCTTGAGAGTCTATCAGTCTGATGTTTTCCAGATTATCCAGCAGCCCCGTGAGATGATCGTATAAAATGAAATGCGTGGCAAAGCCCAAACGCACACATTCCAGGCCCTGCATATCATAACCGGTCAGACCCAGGTATTCCGGATAGCCTTTTGGACAGCGTGTGAACATCCAGCCAGTTGAACCGACATCCGGGAAAAAGCCGATCCGTGTTTCCGGCATGGCCATTCTTGTTCTGTCCGTGGCAATTCTGATATCAGCACCGGCTGCAATTCCTAATCCACCGCCCATCGTGATGCCGTCGGCAATGACAATCACGGGTTTGGAAAAAAGATGGATTTTCAAATCAAGATCGTATTCCTTCTGAAAAAAAGAATCGACTTTATCATATTGCTTCAGATGGGCCAGACGGGCAAGTTCTTTCACATCTCCGCCTGCGCAAAACCCTTTGGAGCCAGTTGCATAAAACAGCACGAACCGGCACTGCTCATCAGTCGCCGCTCGATCCAGCAGGGCATCAATCCTGTCGATCATTGCTTCGGTTAAACTATTGATCGCCTCCGGACGATTTAATACAATGGCCAAACCTGACTGTAAACGTCTGGATAGCACATATTGGCTGTCTTTATTCATGCTAGGAAAGTTTCTTTACCAACTTGCGGACCGGGGTATCATCTATTTGTTTTTGAGCAAATCCCGAATTTCCATCAGCAGTTCCTGTTCTTTTGTCGGTTCAGGCGGTGGTTCTTCCTGCTTGCTTTTCATGACCATTCCGAGAAATTTGACAATGAAAACATACAGGGCAAGAGCGATAATGAGAAAATTAACGATTTCTCCAAGGAAAAGGCCATAAGGGATTTCCTTGCTGTTAATAACCCATTTCCAGGCTACATATCCCTGCTCGCCCGGCATGATAAGGCTAATCAGCGGCATGATAATATTTTTTACCAGGGAATCAATAATTTTACCGAATGCCGCGCCGATGACAACGGCAATCGCCAGATCGATCACATTCCCCTTCAGTGCAAAATTCTTAAATTCTTCCAGCAATGACGATACTTTCTTCCTGGTTTCCATATTCTCTCCTTTCGACATTTGCAGACTATTCACCCTTTGCCATTTCTTCGTAAATCTTCAGTTCGATGAAATGAAAGAAATTATCATACTCTTTTTTCGTCAACAACCGTCGCAATTCCCATCCGCCTGATGTTTTTTTCTCCGTGGTAACAATCAGCGTCACCTCGCATTCCTTCCAGTTGAGCCGCCGGACACGGGCACTGGTTTTGGTTCTCCAGTCGTCCACTTCAACATAATCCGAATCAACCCTGTGGTTTTTCCAGTCAATCATAATATTAGTGCCGATTTCTTTTTCTTTTAAAACGGCAGCGATACTCTTGAGAATATATTTTTCCTTGGCTTCATAATTTTTTTTGTGCTCATCCGGTTTGGTGATTTCCGGCGAACCAAAATGATTTGCACAGGATAGAAAATGGGCAACGAAAAATAAAATTACACTCAAAAGAACCGTTTTTCTTACCATTGGATCTCCCTTCCAAAAATGTGATGAAACGTTATCGGTTGCTTCCGTTGATCCACCAGTCGTTCTTTTCTTTGAACCACCAGCGGGAGGAATCCGTTTGAATGATGCACGCAGCCAGTTTTTTGCCTTCCTCGGTGCAAAGCCTCTGAAGAGCGTACTCGATCCATTCTTCGGAATATTTATTGCCCAGGTCGCCGTATTCCTTGAGCTGCAGGATCAGGGCAATCTGGTCGGCATCCCGTGCAATCCGGGATTCCGGGGTTTCCTTGGCATTGAACTCGTCAATTGCCTGCCGGATATCGTCTCCGAAAGAAAGATTTTCCGTCAATTCCCTGACGGCCTTAGCCTCATCAACCCGGACATATTTTTTGTTGACGTAGTTCATATCACCCGTCCTTGCTTCCGGCAAATCGTGAAGGACACACATTTTCAAAACGCGCAGTTCGTTCAGAGACGGATTGAGTTTGCACAGGGCATATCCCGTGTAAACTGTCCGTAAAACATGCTCCGCCACCGACTCCCTGCCGCTTCCGAGAAACTGATAACCGCTTCGGGGCGTCTTGCAGAGCATTCCCATTTCGAATAAAAAATCAGCAATACTGTCCATCTTATCCCTTTTTCAAAACCTTAATCCGGTTGCCCATCATTTCCGACATTTTACGGATTTGCAGCAATAAAGATGCAATGCTGTCCGGTCTGGAATTTTCGATTTTGTCGATTTGACTTTTCCAGTGTTCCAGAAGCGCGATTTCATTTTCCTTCAACTTCTTTTCAAATCTCTCCTGATACTCCTTGATAAATGCGGCGGATGAATCCATAGTCGCCATTTTGCATCCTCCATAACATATTAAGATCATTGACTGGAGATTATATCATGCACCTTCAAACATGCAACAAACAATTTCATATCTGCTCTATTTGATCCGGAATAATTTTTTCATAAGACAACAGGATAAATGAGAAATTGACAGACCCCGTTAAATACTATAAGGAAACGCAACCAAAACAGATCGAAAGAACGGAACAGGAATCCCATGGGCTGTAAACCAAAACCAGAAGACATCGCCGGAGGACAGGCCATTCTTGAAGGAGTCATGATGCGCCACGGCAATAAAATCGCCGCCGCAGTCAGACGTCCGGACAAGGAAATTGTATTTCAGGAACGCGAATACATTCCGTTGACCAAACGCTATAAAGTCCTGGGCTGGCCTCTTGTACGGGGCACGATTTCTTTATTTGAAATGATGGTCCTTGGCATCAAATGCCTGATGTTTTCAGCCGAGGTTGCCCTGTCGGAAGAAGAACAGAAGCCTCAGGGGTGGGAATTGTATGTCTCCTTATTGATCAGCCTGACCGTGGCCATCTTTTTCTTTGTCGTCGTGCCGGCCTTCTTCTTCACTAAAATAAAAACTTTTATTGACAGCCTGATCCTTCTAAATATCTTGGAAGGTTGCGTCCGCCTTGGCCTGTTTCTATCTTTCCTGACCGCCACGCTGCTCATGTCGGACATGCGCCGTGTTTATATGTACCACGGCGCGGAGCATAAGACGGTCTTTGCCTGGGAAGACGGGCAGGATCTGACCGTTGAAAACGTCAGGAACTATTCCACGCGCCATCCCCGCTGCGGTACCAGCTTTATTCTTTTTGTCATGATTGTCTCCATTCTGGTATTTTCTCTGCTGGGACGTCCCGATTTTTTGCATCGGGTCATCTATAAAATCCTGCTGATGCCTGTCATTGCGGGTATTTCTTATGAAGCGATCCGTTTTACAGGAAAGTTCAGCCGATTCAAACTGGTGCAGGTTTTGAGCTGGCCGGGGCTTGCTTTGCAAAAAATCACCACCAGGGAACCGGATGATGACCAGATTGAAGTTGCCATTGCAGCGATGAAAAAAGTCGTCTGAGCATTATTTCCCGGTTTCATCCGTTGACACATCTTCAAGGGATGTTGTTCGTCCTGATTTGTTCTTCCCGAATCAACCATCTCTTTGCAAGCTACGAAGGATTCATGCCCGCCTGGCAAACGCGGGATTAAAATTGACTTTTTTAAATAGTTAAAGTAATAATTACAATGATCTTTAATTTTCTGACTTTTGGGGGCGACAGAAAATGAGAAAGACCCGATGCTGGACCATTATTTTTTTCATTCTTGCAAATACACTGCTCTGCTCGCAGGCTTTGGCTCAAAAAGAGGACACAGCCCAGCTTACATTCAGAAAAACAGCCGTGTCCAAAAAACCTGCCCATGTATACACGGTTCAGGAAGGCGATGTTTTTTCAGAAATCATCAACAATCTGCCGGGCGTTACCAGAAAAAACATCTCCAATTATTACAAAACGACCAGGGATATCAACCCCAACATCACCGATTTCAATAAATTATATGTGGGGCAGAAAATCCTGTTGCCCACAAAAAGTGATTTAAAGGCGGCAGGCAAAAAAATCCCTTCTACCGACTCACAAACCTACAGAGTCAAAAAAGGCGACACCCTTATCCGCATTATCCAACGTGACCTTCGCATCAAGGCAGGTTCGCAGACACAAAAAACCCTTCTGCTGATCAAATCGCTCAACCCGGAAATTCGGGATGTCAACCGGATTTATATCGGGCAGATCGTCCGCCTGCCTGAAGGACAGATGCTGACAAAGTCCGGGGGCATACCAGAGGCGTTGACTGAGCCGGAAAATCTGGAAGTAAAAGAAGTGGAAAGGGTTGCACAGAAAGACACCGTTGTTCTACCGCGACCGGCCCGCATGCAGGTTGTCAAACACGTGATCACGCAAATGAATGGCACCATGACGACTGCCGGGAATTATTATCTGCCTGTCTCCGGAACGGAACAGATCACCATTGATTGTTCAGTTATTCCAGTCGTTGAAATTGACAATCAAACAATATTTCTTGATACGGGAAACCGCTCCATCGATCACCTGAGAAAAATAATCCGTGGATACTGGAGCAATTTTCACTTGATCCGGGTAGATGATAGAGACGATGTCATCACAACTTTGAAGAAAATTTTCAGCAACACCAGAAACTACGAGATGGTAAAATCACAGAAACCCGTTTCCGTGGGATCGCGCCCTTCCCTGAACGTTGTGGTTGATTGGATCATATCCTCCAGAAAGGCAACAACATTCCCATCGAGAATTCAGGCTTTGCGTTTTGTTGACACAAACAGTCCCCTGCTGCCAAGGTCACTAGTAAAATATGCTGCCGGGCACTCCCTGATTCTCACGGAAATATCTTCCGGAAAAGGTCTTGCTGAAAAGCCGGAGGAAATTTATTCCCTTCCTCCGAAAACTCTTTTACCAAGATCTTCCGTCAGGGATTTTTCCCATGCGCTGCTGGCGTCACTCAATATTCCGGCAGAAAAGGACGTCGATGTAAAGGTTTTCGATATCAAACATGAAGGATATAACTTATCCCTCAAGGCCGACGTCGCCGCGACGTATGGTGGAAAAAAATACCTGATTTTCTCGCGGAATGTATCGCCGGAATTTGTCAACATGCTGCAAAAGTCGGGCAACCAGCTCATTTTTGTTTCTGACCGTGATGAACCGGCCAAAAACATGGAAAAGATTTTACGAGGTTTGAACATAAACTTTACCACGGGCAATTTCAATTTCTCCGGCCTCGAGAAAAATCAGCCGCCTTATACCCTGGGTTTTCGCGCTACCAGGATTAAAACCGATAAGGAAATATACCTTGTGAATTTCGATTTCAATGATGACCTTCGTGGCTTAATGCAGGAAACATGGTCGGCAGGAATCATCCAGTATTGAAACCTGCGTGAATCGCTCAATCATGAATAAGCGCTGCGGGAAAGGATCTGCGGCGCTTTTCCTTTGGATGACAGGTTTATAGATGACATTGAAAGCTATAGCCCTTTTTTCCGGCGGCCTGGACAGCATCCTGGCTGCCGTGCTGGTGCAAAAACAGAATATCGATGTTACCGGCCTGGCCTTCACCACTCCTTTTTTCGGGGCATCCAAGGCCCGGGAGGCAGCTACTCAAATTGCCCTGCCCCTCATCGTTTTGGACATCACGGCAGAACATCTCCAGATGCTCAAATCGCCGCGATACGGCTACGGCAAAAACATGAACCCCTGCATTGACTGTCACACCCTGATGCTGGCCATCGCGGGCAAAAAAATGGAGGAAACCGGCGCTGACTTTCTCGTAACGGGTGAAGTTCTGGGTCAACGGCCCATGTCGCAGACCAAACAGTCTCTTTATATCGTCGCAAAGAACTCGGGCTACGCCGATTACATCTTGCGTCCGCTGTCTGCCCGGTTGCTTGATCCCATCACTCCTGAACGTGAAGGAAAGATTGATCGGGCAAAGCTCATGGCCATTTCGGGGCGTGGACGCAAAGAACAGATGCGCCTTGCGGAATCATTCGGAATAAAGCATTATCCGCCCCCTGCGGGCGGCTGCCTGCTTACGGATCCGATATTTTCCCGACGCCTGCGCGACCTGATGGATCATCAGGAAGACCGGAACATTCGGGATTACGAATTATTAAAATACGGACGGCATTTTCGCTATCGTGACACCGGTAAAATTATTGTCGGGAGGAACCATTCGGACAATGAATATTTGCGGATACTTGCAATGGATGATGATCTGGTCTGCAATATGATCGATTATCCCGGACCGTTCGTGTTGGTTCCCTACGGCTGTGAAGCGGCCATGGCCAAAGCCGCAGCGCTTTGCGTCCGCTACTCGGATGCTCCGTCAGACACGGAAGCCGATGTTATCTGCCGGCATCATAATCAATCCTTCATTTTGAAGGCAAAAGCCACTCCCGAAGGCGATCCGGAATGTCGAATCATTTAAATGGATCTGCCTCCTCTGTGCTGCGGCCGCAACAGATCATAAACCGTTTTGACAGGATTAAAAACAATCAGAGGGAGCTCCACAAACACGGTATTCCAGTATGCCATTCCCCCGTTCCACAGTCCCGGCAATTCCTGGGCCTTGAGACGCCTGCCTTTTTCTGTTTTAGTGACGATTAAATAGGCATCCCGATTGACATAATCAGCCAGATTAAATTTTATACCACGATGATTCTTCGTGCAGCAGACCATATCAACCGGATTGAAATAAGAAGCCTGCGACCAGATATTTTTTTGCGAAGGAAGATTTTGATTGACATGAGCTGATTCGACAATCTGGAGGGTTTGCGATCCGTCTTCCTCCCTGACCCAGAAAGGCGCGCCTCCAGGCTCCCCTTCATTTCGAACCATGCCGCAAATGCGCATCGGACGGTCTAAATGCCACAAAAGCTCCCGCCGTTTTTCCTGCGGGGAAAGTTTCAGAAAATCTTTTGAAAAACTCCTGTTCAGCTCATTTCGGCAGAAATTCGCTATGGCATCTAGCTCATCTGCCCCAATCCCCTTTTTTTTCAGTTGCCGAATCATCGTAAAAGCAGATTTCTGCAATTGCAGGGCGAGTCCTCCCAGTATTTTTTTGTATGGCAGGATTTTTTTCTGGAGGGAATCCGGAACAATATTGTCTATATTTTTAACAAAGATCAGTTCCGCCTCCAGGTTCTGAAGATTCTGGAGGAGCGCGCCGTGACCGCCCGGCCTGAACACCAGGCGACCATTATCGTCTCGGAAAGGCAGATTTTTTCCATCAGCCGCCAGGATATTCGTGGAGGGAGACTGTACAGACAAATCCACTTTGAATCTTACCTGACAGCATTTTTCGTAAAGGGGAAGCAGCCGCTTCATCAAGGCTCTGACATCCCGGACATGCTCCGACGAAACCGTAAAATGCAAGCGGCACAATCCTCTAATCCCTGCAGCATAGCCCGCGGCTTCCATGAGATGTTCTTCAAACGCTGTTCTAACTTCACCATTGCGATACGCATGGAAAGGGATGAGCGCCTTGGGCAGCCAGCCAAAATGAAGTCCTTTTCGGAAAAGAATGTGATCAAGAACAGCCCCGACATTCTTTTGCCTGATGCTCTGATGCGCCGACCTGTCTTTTTGAAGGATGGAAATGAAAGGCATTTTGTTTAAATCGTTGAAAAAAGAACGATCCAGCGCATCACTGCCAAAACTGCCCTTTTGAGCCGCTGTAAACCAGTCTGCAAACATGCGGCTGGCAGCCCCGGACGCCGGTACAAATTTCAATATGTTGCATCGATGGGCTGTAGCGTCATAATATTGAATCAGTTTTTTTCTTTGCAAGGGAGACACGGGACGAATCCCGTCACCCAACGTACATGGCCTGTCCAGATGCAAATAGTGCGGTCCTAGGGAATACATGGCCAGGTGCCTTTCCACATCAGACCTTGAAAGCCCCATTCGTTTTATTTGTGCGATATCTTCTTTCAAAAAGAAATAATCTTTTTTCATATTAACCACTTTAAAGATATCCGCGAACGGATATGTTTACAGATGCAATTCTCTACTTGCTTAATCCTTGGCTATGGTTCACTTGAAGAAGGTGTCGTAGAGACCGACCGTCAGAATAAAGAATATCATCACAGGAATAACGTATCGGATAAGCAGTGCCCACCATTTCCCGACTGTAATGGCTTTATGGCCTTTATTTGCTTCATGAATCGCATGTTTGATTCCCCATGCGTATCCTGTGAAAACCGCCATAAAGAATCCTCCTACGGGCAGAAAAATGCTGTTGGAAAACCAGTCGTAAGTATCGAGCAAATCTGTATTCAAACCGGGAAAGGTGAAGTCTTTGAGGACACTGTATCCCAGGGTCGCAGGCAGTCCGACAATAAAAATGATCAGCCCCATACAAGTGGCGGCTTTCCTTCGGGACCAGCCCTTTTCATCGATCAGCCAGGCCGTCACCACTTCCAGAAGGGATATGGCGGAAGTCAGGGCGGCAATGGCCAGAAGAATGAAAAAAGCAACCCCGAAAACACTGCCCAAGGGCATTTGCGCAAAGACGGCGGGCAGGGTAATAAATGCCAGCCCGGGACCAGCGCCGGGCTCAAAACCGAGCGCAAATATGGCCGGAAATAAAGCAAAACCGGCCAGCAGGGCCACGCCTGTATCAAGCCCTGCCACCCACGCCGCATTGCCTGGGATTTCGTCTTTATCATTCAGATAGCTTCCATAAGTCATAATGGCACCCATTCCGAGGCTCAGCGAAAAGAAAGCCTGAGCAAGGGCGGCAAGCAGGGTTCGACCCGTTACTTTAGAAAAATCCGGATTCAGGTAGTAAGCAAGCCCTTCGCTTGCACCGGGCAGCGTGACAGACCTGACAATTAAAATAATCAGAAGCACGAAGAGAATAGGCATCAGAATTGTGGACCAGCGCTGAATGCCATTGACCACACCAGCAGCGATAATGCCTACCGTCATGATCATAAACACAGCTTGCCAGATGATGGGTTCCCATATGCCGCTGATATGGTTCTTAAAAATACTGGCATGATCAATTCCCGGGGTATTTGCGGCTATAACAACCTTGTAAATATATGCAAGAGACCAACCGGCAACCACAGCATAATAGGAAAGAATAACAAATCCGGTAAACACCCCAAGAGCGCCAACCAGCCACCAGGGAGTGTTCGGGGCAAGAACTTTAAAGACACCGACGGGATCACGCTGGGCAGCACGTCCCAAAACCATTTCATTCATAATTAAAGGGTAACCTAGAAGCAGGACGGCCATCAGGTAGATCAGCATGAAAGCCGCACCGCCGTGCTCGCCTGTCATGTAGGGAAACCGCCAGATATTTCCGAGACCGATTGCCGAACCCGCGGCAGCAAGAATAAAGCCTGCTCGGTTTGCCCAGTGTTCCCGGTTTTTCCCTGAATTGATCATCGTTCTTACCTCCGCCATCACAAACCATGCGATGAAAGATTCTATTCGCGCCGAACTATAGGAATTTCCTTGCACAGTGTCAAGGTAAAATGCGAAATTCTTCAGCAAAACCGGGGCAGCGCCTATCCATCGAAAGACTGGATGACGATTACAGCATGACCATGATTATTCAGAACAGCACAGGCATGGATACACTGTCGCTGAGGTCAATTATTTGTAGATTTTAGCTAAAAAATCGTGTATCGGTTTCACCATTATTTACAATAACGCCTCGGCAGGCGTTTTCATCTTCCATGGGAAACCCTGTTTTGAATTATCAGACTCGGATCTGTGACTTATTTCAGGTTGTTAAGGAGAAAACTCAAATGACGGAAAAAAATCTTGTTTACAAAGGCAAATCAAAAGATGTTTTTAACATAACAGAAGGAGCCTATGCCGGTAAATATCGTTTTGTCTTCACGGACAGAGCAACCGGCTATATTGAAAACGGCAAACCCATTTTTGATCCCGGGTATGATGTTGTCGTAGGGGAAATCCCCGGTAAAGGGGCCATCGCATGCAGATTTGCCACCCATTTCTTCCGTCTTCTCAAAGAAAAAGGAATACCAACGCACTACATCGACACCATCCGCGACAATGAGATGATCGTGGAGCCAGCCGTTCCGTTGAGCATGCAGGTGGAAGCGCCGGAGTTTCCCGGATCATCGCCGCTTGCGAATCTTGAATTCACCTGGAGGAACAATGCCACCGGAAGCTTCTGGAGAAGGTATCCTTTCGTAACTCCCTGCAAGAATCTGCACAGGGTGGTGGAGGCATGGACAAAGGGGGACATCGACACCCTGATTACGCTCGAAGCCCTTGAAGAAACGGGTGCACTCACTAAAGACGAAATCCAACAGAGTGTCGAGCTTGTGAAGGACATTGCCGAAATCGTTTCGCAGGAATTCACCTCCAAGAACCTCCATGTCATCGACGGCAAATTCGAATTAGGCAGGTTGAAATCCGGAAGCGGAAAAATCGTTTTAATTGATGAAATATCCCCCGATGTATTGCGTGTGTGCAGGGGATTCTCTCCGGACGCGAAGGGAAACTGTACACTCTACAAACAATGTACAATAACCAATGACGCGGAAGGAAAAAGAACGATTAAGAATAAAAATCAGGTGTCCGCTTCGGAATTCGTAAGTATTTTTCTCTAATGGCTGCAAGCGCAAGCTCCGTCATCGAGGACTGGTTTCCCAGCGTTTATCATGTGGATATGCATGATTCGTCACGCCAGAAATGTATTGATTTGCTTAAAAGAATCCCTGCAGCCATGAATAAAAGGGCTGTTTCCCATGGAGTTTCGATTTTGAAAAAAATTTTTTACACGGTGCTTCATCTTACGATCTGTTTATTGAGCATTACGAGCGCGGCATACACCCATACCGCTTATGCTTCGGAAAAGATGTCGCACGGGCAGACAATCATTGAAGCCATCAGGATCTCCGGACCACTTGACTTCTGCGGTGAACCGGTTCCGCTTGACGATCCGGATGTCAGAGAGCGTCTGGAAAGAGAAATGCTGATTTCACTGGATAATAGCGATGATCTCATTCTCTGGCTCAAAAGAGCCAAACGATACTTCCCTGTAATCGAACGGGTACTTAAAGAAAACGGTTTGCCGGATGATCTGAAATATATCACCATCGCGGAGAGTTCATTGAAGCCGCTGGCGTTTTCTCACAAGGGGGCTTCGGGACCCTGGCAGTTTATCCCTAGCACCGGCACAAGATACGGGCTGATTGTCGGCAACGACATCGATGAAAGAAGAAATATTTACAAATCAACACCTGCGGCTGCAAAATACCTTAGAAACCTTTATTCCATGTTTGCTTCCTGGACCCTCGCGGCAGCTGCTTATAATATGGGCGAAAACGGTCTGAGATCGGAAATGACGATGCAGCGTGTGGATGATTATTACAAACTATATCTGAACAGTGAAACCAGCAGATACGTTTTTAGGATTCTTGCCGCAAAAATCATCATGTCCAATCCGGATAAATTCGGTTATGTTCTGTCCAAAGAAGATTACTACCTGGAAAAACCTTTTGATACCGTGGAACTATCGACTTCCCGCAATGTACCCCTTTACATTATCGCACGGGCCGCCAATACTTATTTTAAAGTCATTAAAGATTTAAATCCTGAAATCAAGCAATATCAGCTGCCCCCCGGATTTCACCGGATCTGCATACCGCAGGGATCCGCCGATGGTTTTTATGAACGATACGAAAAGTTTCTGACAAACGATTTGCCCTGAAAACAAGGGAGTGTCAGCCACCGGATTGATGACCCCTGCTTTTCTCTGCTACCAGGTCAAAGCCGTAATCCAGCATCTTTGTGATCTCCTGCGCACGGATTCGGGCGTTTTTTGCCCCCAAAACAATGGCCATTAATCTCATATCGCCGCGCGAGGCGGTTGCAACAAGATGACACCCGGCGGCTTTCACATATCCCGTCTTCAGTCCGTCCACACCGGGATAACTCATCAGGAGATCGTTGCGATTGCGCAGCACCGCATCGTGGAAGACAAAGATCTCGATGGAATGAATCTGCCGCAGGCTGGGGAAACGATTCAGATAATTCCGTGAAAGGATGTAGATGTCCCTGACCGTTGTCGTCTGTTGAGTATCCGGCAGTCCGTGAGGATTTACAAAGTGAGTGTGTTTCATCCCCATTTCCCTGGCTTTGGCATTCATGCGCCGGACAAACTTCTCGACACTTCCGCCAAAATGCTCGGCCAGAGCCAGCGCGGCATCATTGGAAGAGTAAATGGCCATCCCCTTGATCAGGTCCAACACTTCGCATTGTTCCCCCGGTTCAAACAGGATTTTAGATCCGTTTGTATGAACCGCCTGTTCACTGACGGTAACCAGGTCGGTATAATCAGCTTTTCCGTTTTCGATGTCTTCTGCAATCAAATAAAGCGACATGATTTTCGACAAAGATGCGGGCTGAATGACCCGTTCTGAATTTTGCTGAAATAGAATTCTTCCTGTATTCATGTCCACCAGCATTGCCGCTTTCACGGCCAGAGGAGGCATCGGCCGTTCACCGGAAAAGATCACGGCCGGAATCAGCAGAAAACACATAACCAATATTAAGCTTTTTTTTATCATTGACATTATTGAACTCCAAAAACGTTGTTTAAAGGACCTTCCCTGCTATGGTTCTGCGAAGCAGGGCCGTAAGCAGCCAGCTTGCCGTCAGTGCGGTAAGAAACGTAATCAGAAATTTGAAGACTGCCGGTATTGGCCCAGTGAGCAGATAGTACTGTGTCCAGGTCACAAAAACATAATGAAAAATATAAATGCCGTATGCGTTGCCGGTCAGACTATCGGCCAGGTAGTGGGCCTTTTTGAAAAAAGATCGGGCAAACCCCAGTGCGGCAAGACTGATGAATGTACAGCTGATTGAATACAGGGCCGCCAGAATGGTACTCTTGATCCATGAAGGCACACCTGGCAAGAAAGTCCCTTTTACCAGTATTACTCCATGCCCCGCAAAGGCCAAACTTCCCGCAATAATCCAAATCGGCCAATATTTGAGATGATCACGTGACAAAGATTTCCCCAGGTCTCCTGCTCCGAGAAAAACGCCCATCAGAAACCAGGAAAAATAAAACAGGAGTCTCCACGCCTGAACGTTCAGCGGCCCTACCAGAACAATCCATTGTTCAGGCGGAACGATCAGGCGAACGGGAATTGTCGTCAGCAGGCTGACTGCCAGGAAAACCACAACAAGATTTCTGGCGGATGAGGCTGTCCAGGATAATTTCTTCATCAGATTGGGAATCATCTGACAAGTGAAGGCCACAGGGATACAGAAAGCAAGCAAAAGCCAGAGGTACCAGGCCGGTCCCCCGGTCCAGACGTATGGAGCGAAAAAACCACGTAAAAAACCACCCTGATCGACTGCATTACTCGATAGCCAGGAAGGGTAATAAGCCAATGGAGCCAGCAGCGTAACAGCAATTACATAAGGAATTCCCAGGCGTTTTACGCGATCAGACAGAAACAGGCCGGCGCCTTTCCGCATAATCGACGGCGCTACGAACAGCCCGGATATCAGGAACATCAGGGCCATGAAAAACATGTCGTTCCAGGATATAATCAGGTCAAGAGGCATCCAGCGGACCGAATCAACAACCGGTGCAGTGGATCGCATGTAATGGTCAGGATCATAATGACTGAAGGTTGTGTAGGCAAGAGCGGCGTGATGAGCAACAACCAGTACGGTAACACTGCTTCGTAAATAGTCAATCGCAATATCACGATTCAAAGGTTTTCTCCGGTTTTGGACATTAGGGCTCAGATTGTGACCAGCAATCACTCCATTCAGAAGGAGACTCTCCTTCCGACTTGCAGGTGGCGACACAGGCTTCCAATTCAACGGCACATAATCTTCTGTCCGGATTGATGTTAAAACAGGCTTGAGTCTTTGCATTGCAGCAACTGATGCAATTCTTCACTCTTTCATTCAGTTCTTCTTCCTCTGCAACGGAGTTGCCTGTAAAAGAGAAGAGCGAAAAAGACAGGATCATGAAAAAACAGAATATATAAAAAATTATTATTCTATATTTCATATACTTAACCTCATTTATACAATATATTACTTTAACTCTGTCCTGCGCCTCTTTTTAAGGGGAAACTGCTATCGTCTGATGAACTTCCCTCTTTTCTTATTGTTTTCTTCTGCTCATGTTCTCTTTTTATATTATTGGTCGGGGCGGCAGGATTTGAACCTGCGACATCTTGCTCCCAAAGCAAGCGCGCTACCAGGCTGCGCTACGCCCCGATCATTTCATTATTCTGAAGAATCAAATATTCTTTCAATTTCGCAAATGCCTGTCCCCGATGGCTTACCTTGTTTTTTATTTCCGGGGGAAGTTCCGCTGCTGTTTTATTGAAAGCAGGACAGAGAAAAATCGGGTCGTATCCAAAACCGTTCTCGCCCCGGCTCACATCAATGATTCTACCCTGCCAGCGAGCTTCAAAAGAATGATGATTACCACCCTTTTCATACAGTACCAATGCGCAACAAAAAGACGCTGTTCTTTCATTGGGAGATACTCTTTTTAATTTGTCCAGCAGTCTGGCATTATTCTCATCGTCTGTCGCACCCTCTCCAGCATAACGCGCGGAATAAATACCGGGCTCACCACCCAGAGCATCAACCTCCAGACCGGAATCATCCGCCAGGACAGTCTCACCGGTGAATTCTGATATGATTTTAGCTTTTTTAAGAGCATTTTCCAGATAAGTTTTACCATCCTCGACAATTTCCGGCAATGATTCAAAATGGTTCAAAGACATCAATTCCACATCCATGGAATCAAGCATTTCCTTGATTTCTCTTACTTTTCCTTCATTTTTTGTTGCAAAGACAATTTTCATGAACGGATTTCACCCACGACCTGCTTTTGCAAAGCAATGATCCGCGCGATACCATCTGTCGCAAGTGCAGTCATCCGGTTCATCTGTTCAAGGCGAAATGGCATATGTTCAGCCGTTCCCTGAACTTCGATGAATAAACCGGCACCTGTCATAACAAAATTCATATCCACGTCAGCCTGAGAATCTTCCTCATACTCCAGGTCCAGCAATACTTGATCTTGAACAATTCCGACGCTGACTGCTGAAACAAAATCCCTTACGGGAATTTCGCTGATCAATCCCTGCTCCACCATGTGTTTAAATAGATCGACAAGCGCCACAAAGGCTCCGGTAATTGAAGCTGTACGGGTTCCGCCGTCCGCCTGAATAACATCACAGTCGATATAGATGGTCCTTTCACCGAATGCGGTTAAATCCGTTACAGCCCTAAGCGATCTCCCGATTAGTCTCTGTATTTCATGGGTTCTGCCCCCCTGCTTGCCCCGTACGGATTCCCTCGATGAACGGGTCTGCGTAGACATGGGCAGCATGGAATACTCGGCGGTGAGCCAGCCCTTACCTGTATTTTTCAGAAAAGCCGCCGTTTTCTCTTCCAGTGAGGCTGCGCATAACACTTTCGTATTGCCGAACTCAACCATTACGGAACCCGGCACATTGTGCAAATAATGGTTAACCATGCGCACAGGCCGCAGTTCATCAAATTTTCGATCCTGATTTCTCTTAAACACATCTCTCCTAAAAGAAGGATTTTATACTTTTTGCCAGCGCCCTGGCGATGTCTTTTTGAGTCTTGCCGGATGCCAGCTTCTTGTTATCTTCAGGATTTGTGGCAAAGCCCAGTTCAACCGCCAGCACGGGCAGTTCAAGGTTTTCGGCCAGCGGCACATGAGCCTCCCTGAGCCCCCTCCCTTTCCTTGGAAACAAACTATCAAGATTTTTTTGCACCAGTCGTGACAACCTGACGGTATCATTTAAATATATGTTTTCATCTCCGCCGTCGCTTTTTCTTGTTTTCTTTTTCTGGATTTCGTTTTTCTCCTGAAAGCCCGGATAATACATTTCAAATCCCGATGAGGTCCTGCCAAAACCTGCGTTGATGTGCAATGTTAACACCAGTGCAGGCTGTGCTTTTTGAATATATTTTTGGCGTTCGGCCACCGTCATGGTTTTGTCCGAATCACGGGTTAAAACCACCTCCAGATCTGCGTTTTTGGCCAGTTCCTTTTTCAGCTCCCGGGCAATGGCAAGGGTCAAGTCCTTCTCGGCAACTTTATCAACGCCTACAACCCCCATGTCATCCCCGCCGTGCGCGGGATCAATGACCACAACATGCTTTGCCGTTTGTGCATGAAGTAATGCCATCGGGAAACACATCATAAGGACTGAAAATAAGATCACTGTATATCTTTTACATCTACCCAACATCATCTTTTCAAATTCTCCTGTTATATGGCCCTGCTCAAATTGCGCCTGCTTATAGCAGAGTGTATTGGTTTGTCAACATCCAAATTGATTTCAACTGCCTTCAGGCTTTTCGGATCCTTTCAATGGATCGGACAACTTTCAACTGGCGGATGGCGGAAAAAATGGAATTGAGCTGCTGCAGATCATAAACGTCAATGATAAAAATGCAGTTGGCAATCATGTCTATTGTTTCCACCTGGGCATAGCTGATATTGATGTCAAACGAGGAGATCACGGAGCTGACTTCTGTCAAAACCCCCTTGCGGTCATTGCATACAACTTTGATATGCACGGGATAAGCATGCTTCTGACGAAGATCCCAGTTGACGTCAACAATCCTCTCGATATCCAGTTTTTTTAGGTGCGGACAATTCTGTGTGTGAACCGTAATTCCCCGTCCTCGTGAAATATAGCCTGAAATTTCATCACCGGGGATCGGATTACAGCATTTGGCAAACTTGACCATCACGTCATCAATACCGGTAAGACTGATGCCCAGCGAAGGCGTCTCTGTTTTTTTTCTTGTTTTTTCGGGAAGTTTTTCACTTCCCTTGGGGGCTTCCACAGACACCAAAAAGGAGTTGACGATTTGTCTGGGGGAAATGCGGCCGTAACCAACCTGTGAAATCAACTCGTCGAGCGTTGGCAGCGAATGCTCTGTCAAAATTTTCTTCATTTCGTCCGATTTGACATAAGATGAAAATTTCAGGTTGTTTCTCTTAAATTCTTTGTCCAGCAGGTCTCTGCCGAGTGCCTGGGAACTGTTTTTTTCTTCCAGGTTGATCCAGTTGCGGATCTTGGAAATCGCACGGGAGGTTACCACAAATTTCAGCCAGTCTTTGCTGGGATGATGCCCGGATTGGGTGATAATTTCTATCTGATCCCCGTTTTGCAGTTGATAACGCAGAGGTACGATGTTGCGGTTTACTTTTGCGCCGATGCACTGATTCCCGACATCGGTATGGATGCTGTAGGCAAAATCGATGGGTGTTGCACCTTTGGGAAAGGTTTTTACATCGCCATGAGGTGTAAAAACATACACATCTTCCGGAAACAGCGCCATTTTCAGATTGGACATGAACTCTTTGGGATTCTTGATATCCTGCTGTATTTCCAGTGCCTCGCGCAGCTTCTTGATCTGTGTATCTTCATCATCCTGAAATGCCCGCCCTTCCTTGTAGCGCCAGTGAGCAGCAATCCCTTTTTCCGCCCATTCATGCATGGCCCTCGTCCTGATCTGGATTTCAACCTTTTCTCCGTGCGGACCAATTACGGCCGTGTGCAGGGATTGATAGTTATTGGGCTTGGGCATGGCAATGTAATCCTTAAACCGGCCGGGGATCGGCTTCCATAAAGCATGAACAATGCTGAGTGCTTCGTAGCATGTTTTTTCCTTGTCCGAATCGAGGATTATGCGGAAAGCGATGACGTCATAAACCTCATCGAAGTCGATATGCTGTTCATGCATTTTTCTGTAGATGCCGTAAAGGTGCTTCGCCCTTCCCTCAACTTCACCCTGAATCGATACTTTGACCAGCTCCTGAAAAATGATGTTTTTTACTTCTTCGGTGTAGAGATATCTCGACTCATTGGATTTGGCCACCCTGGTTTTTATTTCGTTGTAGGCGTCAGGCGATAGGTACTGAAACGCAAGATCTTCCAGCTCCATCTTCATCCAGTTGATGCCTAACCGGTTGGCCAGCGGCGCGTAGACGTCCATGGTCTCCCTCGCAATATAAACCCGCCTGTCCGGCTTCTGATACTGAAGGGTCCTCATGTTATGAATACGGTCAGCCAGCCTGACCATCAGGATGCGAATATCCGATGACATGGCCAGAATCATTTTACGGAAATTTTCCGCCTGTCTTTCTTCCTGGGAACCGAATGAAATACGGCTCAGTTTGGTAAGCCCGCTCACCAGGAAAGATACATCCTTGCCAAATTCCCGCTCAATTTGTTCCTTCGTGGTCAGGGTATCCTCAATGGTGTCATGCAGGAGTCCGCTGATGATCGTTGCAGAATCCAGCTTCATGTCGACCAGAATACCGGCCACTTCCATGGGGTGCGTGAGATAAGGCTCACCGCTCAAACGGACCTGTCCCTGGTGCACCGTGGCAGAATAAATATAAGCCTTCTGAATCATTTCCAGCTCTTCAGCCGTCAGATAGGTTTGCGCTTTATCAAGAATGTCATTGATTCTCAGCATGAAAATTACCGGTTATCCTCACAGCGCCTCATTTGCCGTATTCATTTCCGCAGCAATGATTTTCCTGACTTCATCAACAATCTTCCCGGTCTCATAAAGACTGCTCTCGCCGGATCGGCGGATTTTCAATTCAACCCTGCCCTGCGCCAGGTTCTTTGATCCCACAACAATACGCAGAGGAATGCCGATCAGATCAGCGTCTTTGAACTTCACTCCCGCGCGTTCATCCCGGTCATCAATGATGGATTCTACGCCGCAGTCCAGCAATTCACTGTAAATATCTTCCGAGGCTTTCATGACGTCGGACTCTTTGATATTGACGGGGGTCACAATCACGGGAAAAGGAGCAAGCGGCATCGGCCAGATAATGCCGTTGGAATCGAAGTTCTGTTCAATGCAGGCAGCCACGGTCCTACCAATCCCGATACCGTAGCAGCCCATAATCATGGTTTTTTCCTTTCCGTCGCGGTCCAGATAGACGGCCTTCATGGCTTTGCTGTATTTAGTTCCCAGTTTGAAAACATGACCGACTTCAATTCCCCGGACAAACTTAATGACTCCGCCGCAGCGCGGACAGGCGTCTCCGGGTTGGGAAACACGCAGATCGGCAAAAGAGTCCACCTGAAAATCACGTCCAATATTCACATTTTTCAGATGATAATTCTCTTCGTTGGCTCCGGTAACCATATTCACAAGATTCATAATGGAATAATCGGCAATCACTCTGGTCTTGATGCCGACAGCGCCCGCAAAACCCCGCGGCGCTCCGGTCGCCTTCATAATCATTTCATCATCAGCCAGCTCAAGCTCCGCGGCACCCAGATAATTTTTGACCTTGATTTCATTGACCTCATGATCCCCGCGGATCAGTACCGCACAGGGCTTGCCGTCCGCATTGAAAATCAGGGTCTTGACAATCTGTTCGGGTAACACATTGAGGAAAGCGCTGACCTCATCAATCGTTCGCACATCCGGCGTTTCAACGCTTTCCATTGCCAGCTGTTCTTTGTGCTGAGGATTGTCTGTGACGGGCTTCGCGATTTCCGCCTTTTCCAGATTGGCCGCGTAGTTGCATTTTTCACAAAAAACAATGGCATCTTCGCCTGAGTCGGCCATGACCATAAACTCGTGCGAAAAGCTTCCCCCGATGCTGCCGGAATCCGCCTCAACGGGACGGAACTTCAAACCGCAGCGGCGGAAAATATTATTGTAGGCGGTAAACATTTTTTCATAACTCTTTTCCGCTCCCGCTTCATCCGCGTCAAAACTGTAAGCGTCTTTCATGCCGAATTCCCGGCAGCGCATCACCCCGAAACGCGGGCGCACTTCATCACGAAATTTCGTCTGGATCTGATACAGATTGCATGGAAGCTGCCTATAGGTTTTGATATCATGGCGCACCAGGTCCGTAATGACCTCTTCGTGAGTCGGCCCCAGACAATAATCACGGTTATTGCGGTCGCGAAAGCGCAAAAGTTCCTTTCCGTAGAAAGTCCAGCGCCCTGACTCCTGCCAGAGTTCAGCGGGTTGTACCATTGGAAGATGAACCTCCTGGGCTCCGGCCTTGTTCATTTCTTCACGGATGATCTGTTCCACTTTCCGAATCACGCGGTATCCCAGCGGTAGATAGGAATAGATGCCGCTGGTAAGTTTCCGAATCATTCCCGCCCGAATCATGAGCTGATTGCTGACAACCTCTGCATCGGAAGGAATTTCCCTTCCTGTGGGCAGGTGTATTTCCGAGTAACGCATTGTCCCTCCTTATTTTTTATTATCCAGGGATTTTATCTCTTCGAGAAACACCGGGACAAAATCCTTTTCTTCGACTTTTTTGTAGGCGACGCCTTTTTTAAACATCATGCCGAATCCACGACCTCCGGCAATACCAATATCAGCATCTGCAGCTTCACCGGGACCGTTCACCACACATCCCATCAGCGCCACTTTGATGTACTCTTTTCTTCCAGCAAGCGCTTTTTCAATGGCTTCAACCAGCTCCGGAAGATTGATCTGGCATCTTCCACAAGTGGGACAGGCGATGATTTCCGGACCAATTTTACGAATTTTCAGGGCCCGCAAAATACTGTATGCAACGGGGATTTCCAGCACAGGATTTCCTGTTACCGAAACGCGAATGGTATCTCCAATGCCTTCATACAGGAGCGTACCAATGCCCAGGGCCGATTTGATGGCCGCATCAACGAGCGTTCCCGCTTCCGTGACGCCCAGGTGCAGGGGATAATCGGTTTTGCCAGCTATCATCCGGTAAGCCTCGATCATCATCGGCACATCGGATGACTTGAGCGAAAGTTTGATGAATTCAAACCCCATGTCCTCAAATATTTCAATATTCCGCAAAGCGCTGGCATACATAGCATCCGCGTTCACTCCGCCATATTCTTCGATCAGATCCTTCTGCAGGGAACCCGCATTGACACCGATGCGAATGACCGTCTGACGCTCTTTGGACAATCTTACAATTTCTGCGATTTTGTCCGGGGCAATATTTCCGGGGTTGATCCGGATACCGTCTGCACCGTTTTTGATGGCCCTCAGCGCCAGCTGGTAGTGGAAATGAATATCGGCAATCAGAGGGATCTGTATGCGTTTTTTTATCGCCGGTATCGCCTCAACGGCTTCCTCATCCAAAACGGCCACCCTGATGATTTCACAGCCTGCTTCCTGCAATTCATGAACCTGCCTGACGGTTGCCTCAATGTCGCGGGTATCCGTATTGGTCATGGATTGAACAATAATGGGTGCGTCTCCTCCGATTTTGACTGATCCGACTTGAACGACTCTTGCTTTTCGTCTTTTTTTAAAAACCTGTTTGCCAGGCATAGGCTTTCTCTCTTTATCCCTTGCAAATTTATAACACTTGTAAACGTCCCGGGCAATGGCAAATTTATGTCCCTGTGATACTGATTTTGCAAAAATCAAAAAAGCGGCAGTCGCAGATGGTCCGTTATGAACATCACCGTTGACAGCCGCTTTTGTGCTTGAAACGAAACCGGGTTTTTTTTATTTTCCCAGCCAGCAATGCAGACACAACTGTTCTTCAGGCAGACCTATTGCCGCAATCATGTCTTCTATGGTCATGTATTTCAGAGATGTCACATTTAAATCACGACGAATCCAGTCAATCATATTTGCATGTTTCGATGATCCGGGATCAAGGTACTCCGAGGGGTCTTCGATATCCTTTCCTTCCAGTGCACGCATCGCTTTACGGCAGGCAAGCTCAGTCGTTGAACGGGTGGATGATGCATAGATGCATGGAAACATCAGCGGGGGGCAGGCAGGACGGATGTGAATTTCCTTTGCGCCATTGTCCCATAATTTTTTCACCGTCAGATTTTTTAACTGCGTACCGCGCACAATAGAATCATCGCAAATAATCATCCGGCTGCCATTAATGACTTCCCGGACAGCACTGAGCTTCATGGTGGCAACCAGATCACGGATTTCCTGAGTGGGAGGAGTATAACTTCGTCCATATCCGGGAGTGTACTTTACCAGGGGCCGCCGGTATGGGATACCGGATTCCATTGCATAACCGATAGCGTGACCAACGCCGGAATCGGGAACCCCGGCGACAAAATCCGCTTCAACGTTATCCCGCTTGGCCAAATAGATTCCGCATCGTTCCCGGGTACGTTCTACGCTGATACCGTCATATATGGATGAGGGTGATCCCGTATAAATCCACAAGAATGAACAGATCTTTTTCTCGATTCCTTCAGGCTTAAGCTGCTTGATTCCCTCGGAAGAAAGCAGGGCAATTTCTCCCGGCCCCAGAAATCTTTTCAGTTCATAACCGAGGTTTTCGAAAGAACTGGCTTCTGTCGCAACCACATATGATTTTCTGTCCGGATCCTTGCTCTGGCCCAACGCAAGGGGGAAACGACCGACCTTGTCCCGGGCAGCGTAAATGCCTTCAGGAGTCAGCACAAGCACACAGATCGATCCTTCAATGATGCCGCGCATGGACGCGATGCCTTCGACGATGTTGTCGCCCCGGTTAATCAGGGAAGCGACAATTTCCGCGTTATTGACACCTCCCCCGGCCATCTCCGTAAAAGAAGCCCCTTCATTGAGCAGTTCTCCGACCAGTTTATTCTTGTTGGTGATAAGCCCAGTGGCAACCACTGCATAAATACCAAACTTGGAACGGAAAATCAGCGGCTGAGGGGATTCGTCATCAATGGCGCCGATTCCTGCATACCCTTCCATTTTTTTGTAATCGTCTACAAACCGGGACTTGAACTGCGCCTGGGATATGCCATGAATAGTGTTATAAAATCCTTTAGGGCCAAAGACCGCCATCCCGCCGTGCTCGGTCCCAAGGTGTGAATGATAATCCGTTCCGTAAAAAAGCGTCTGAACACAACTATCCTGTGTGATTACGCCGAAAATACCTCCCATTTCTTCCTTCCTTCCACGGCTTTTTAAACAAGTTTTGCTACAGCGTTCTTCATTCTCCTGACACCTTCTTCGATATTTTTCATTGAAGTGGCGTAAGACAAGCGGATATGATGATCGCTTCCGAAAGCTGCTCCCGGCACAGTGGCTACATTCGCTTCATCCAGCAGATATTCAATAAAATCGGTTGAAGTTGTTATTTTCCTGCCCGCGAAGGAACTGCCGTAGGTTGAGGAAACATTGGGAAACACATAAAACGCGCCTTCAGGCATCAGACAGGATACACCCTGAATGTCATTAAGCGCTTCTACGATGTAATCTCTTCTTTTCTTGAATTCCCGGACCATCATTTGAACAACGCTTTGATCGCCGTTGAGAGCCGCGACGGATGCTTTTTGAGCGATGGACGTCGGGTTAGAGGTGCTCTGACCCTGAATTTTTCCCATGGCCCCGATGATTTCCTGTGGCCCCGCCGCATAACCGATACGCCAACCGGTCATGGCATAGGCTTTGGAAACGCCGTTAACCACAATGGTTCTGTCTTTCAGGCGCTCGTCAACAGTCGCCATATTCGCAAAGGGATAGTCTGTATAAATTATTTTTTCATAAATATCGTCTGAAATGATGAAAATGTCTGTATCCGCCAAAACGACCGCAAGCGCTTTGAGGTCATCCGGCGAATAACCTGCACCTGTCGGATTGGACGGACCATTCAGAACAACTGCTTTAGTACGGCCGGTTATTGCGGCCTTTAATTGCTCGGGCCGCATCTTGAAGCTTTCTTTTTCCGATGTATTTACAATGACCGGTGTTCCACCGGCAAGCACAACAATATCAGGGTACGAAACCCAGTAAGGGGCAGGAATAATCACTTCGTCCCCTTCTTCAATGAGCACCTGCGCCAGATTGTACAACGTATGCTTTGCACCGCACGAAACGACAATCTGCGATCGCTTGTATTCCAGATGATTGTCAACAGCCAGTTTCTGAATGATGGCATCTTTCAATTCATCCGTTCCACCGACCGGTGTGTATTTTGTAAAACCGGCCTGTATGGCCTTGATGGCCGCTTCCTTGATATGGTCCGGTGTGTCAAAATCCGGTTCACCGGCACCGAAACCGATGACGTCTCTTCCCTCTGCCCTCAGGGCGTTTGCTTTCGCCGTTATGGCCAGGGTCTCCGATGGCTTCACCTTTGCAACTCTTCCCGCCAGCTTCACAGACTTACCTCCCGTTAGCATTGATGTTGTATTTTTCTAATAATTTCTGGTGCACATTTTCCGGAACCAGTCCTCTGACCGACCCTCCCAAACTGGCGACTTCCTTGATCAGCTTGGAACTGGTATAAAACCACCTGAAACCACTCATAAGAAAAACGGTTTCTACTTTTTTTGTCTGACGGCGGTTCATCAGGGCCATCTGGAATTCGTATTCAAAATCGGAAAGAGCCCGCATACCCCTTAAAATAGTGCTGCCCCCTGAACTTTTGAGATAATCAATCAACAATCCATCATGACTGTCAACGCGAATCCCCGGATAATCATGGAAAACTTCCCGGATGAACTGACAACGCTCCTCTACCGTAAACAGGGCCGTCTTGCTTAAATTATTCGCGACAAGCACAATGATTTCATCAAAAATTCGAATCCCTCTTTTGATGATATCCACATGACCGTTGGTAATCGGATCAAACGAGCCCGGATAAATCGCAATTTTATTGTCAAATTTCTCTGTGTTCATGCACCGCCCATCCTTAACAAAGTCAATAAATTATCTCCATACTTTCTCTGATCCGTTATGAACCATTCCGTTGAAAGGACCGGTTGTTCTTTTATGGAATGCTGCAGCACAACGAAACCGTTTTCCCCAAAGACAGGATATTGCGCAAGCAGCTGAAGTGTTTCTCCGATAAACCCTTTATTATAGGGAGGATCGGCAAAAATCACATCAAAACCGTTTCTCTTTCTGTAAAGATCCCGCAAAGCCGTTTGAACGTCAGCATGAATGATCATGCATCGATCCTCGTAACCGCACAAGGAGACATTCTTACGGATCACACCGATCAAATCCCTATTTTTTTCAACAAAAACAACCTGTTTTGCTTTACGGCTCGCCGCTTCTAATCCAACGGAGCCGGAACCTGCATATAAGTCCAGAAAAACCAGATCTTCCGGTGATCCCAAAAGATTGAAAAGTGTTTCCCTCAAAAAATCCGTTGTCGGTCTTTGTGTTGACCCCGAAGGAAACTTCAATGTTCTTCCTTTTGCCTCACCTCCGGAAATTCTCATAATATCTCGTTGGATTTTGACCAATTCAGTTGTTACGTTTCCTAGCTGCTGGAAACATCACCTGGTTTTACATCCTTGTGTCGCATCTTCTGAATGAATTTTAACAGCCACCAGATAGGACCGGATACGGCATATCCAACAAAAATGACAAAAAACATCACTTCCGGTTTATAAATAATGATCAACAAAATGCCGACAAGCAACAGAAAGACCACAAACCGCATGCGGGAAAAAAGTTTCATGTCCTTTCCGCTGTAATATTTCACATTGCTGACCATTAAAACAGACAGGGCAAACACGAGAACCATAATAAAAGGACTGTGAAAAGTGCCGTAATCAATCCCAAGATCATCTAAAAAAATAACCGTGGTGGCAATAACACCGGCAGCCGCCGGTATGGGAAGACCATTGAAAACCCTGCTTTCGATGAGACCGATCTGTATGTTGTATCGGGCAAGACGAAGCGCTCCACAGAGAACAAACAGGAAACCTGCCATCCAGCCCAGTTTCCCGTAAAAGGACATCGCCCAGATATAGGCCATTAACGCAGGCGCCATGCCGAACGCGATCAGGTCGGAAAGAGAGTCATATTCGGCTCCGAATTTGCTTGTGCTGTTGGTCATTCTTGCAACCCGGCCATCCAGACTGTCAAAAACGACCGAGACCAGAATAGCTACGGCCGCGATATAAAATTTTTCCTGTACCGAGGCAATGATTGAATAAAATCCTGCAAATAGACTGGCTGTTGTCAAAAGGTTCGGCAAGACATAGATGCCTTTTTTTAGCCGTGCTTTTCTGAGCTGCCGCTGTTCTTCATTCATGAGAGGTATCCAAGAGGTGTTTGTCCCGCCCGAACCTGGGTACCCGGTTTCGCAACAATCCTGGAATCGGAAGGTAAAAATACTTCTACGCGGGATCCAAAGCGGATCAGACCGAATCGTTCACCTTTGCTGATCGAGGCCCCTTCAGTTGTCCAGCAGACGATTCTCCTTGCAATCAGGCCGGCAATCTGAACCGTCCAGATCACGCGACCGTCGTCGGTGCGTATCATGACCTCATTACGTTCGTTTTCCGCCGATGCCTTGTCCAGATTTGCAGACAGGAATTTACCCTGATGGTAGCATATTTTCTCGATCTTTCCCCCATAGGGTGCACGATTCACATGAACATTAAATACATTCATGAATATACTGATTTTTTTAAACCTTCCGGATATGGTTCCCTGAACCTCAACCTCTTCAATTTTAATGACTTTGCCGTCAGCCGGGCATATTACTAATTTATTTTCGTCCTGAAAATGTCTTTCAGGATTGCGGAAGAAACAGATAATAAAAACCGTGATCAGGGCCAGAATGACGGTCAGCCAAAGAATGCCGAAAAACGCTGCAAGGATCGTGAGAACCAGGGAAATGATGATAAAGGGGAAACCTTCGCAGGCAATAATACTATTATGTTTCATAAAGTATTTTTCTTTCCTTAAATGAGGTTTTGTTGATATATGAATTGGTCCCTCTTGTCAATAAATCTTTACCTTTAAACTCGCTACTATCCGCTTGACATTCTCATTAGAATAAAGATATAAAAAACAGAATTTATGGAGGACACAAGATGGCAACAAAGGTAAAAATTTATACATTGAGTACATGTAGCCATTGCAAAGCGGCAAAAAAATTCCTGAATGAAAATCAAATCATTTTTGACGCAACCGATGTTGATTTGCTTCAGGGTGCGGACAGGGAAGCTGCCTTGGATGAAGTCATTCAATTTAACCCGCAACGGTCTTTCCCAACCATTATCATAGGTGAAAAAATTATTGTCGGTTTCAAAGAAAAGGACATCCGGGAGGCTCTGGGACTTTCATGACGGCGGAAGAGCTGTATGATCTTTTGAAAAAAGCTCAGGAACCAAAGGGTTACTTTTTCAACAAAGACAAGAAATGGGTTCTTTCCATCCTTCAGGACCTTCTTGTGAATAAAGAACGCTACGGTTATTCATCCTGTCCCTGTCGCCTGGCTTCAGGAGACCGGGAAAAAGACCGCGATATTATATGCCCCTGTGCATACAGGAGTGAAGATGTGAAAGAATACGGCAGCTGTTTCTGTAATCTCTATGTTTCAAAAGACTGGAACGACGATAACATTCCCCATCAATATGTACCCGAAAGACGTGCACCGGATAAAGTATTTTTTTAATAGAAAACCCGTTTTCGTATTTTAATGCATTTACGATTCACGGTGTCCATTCATCTATCTTTATTGCAAAAATAATTTTACCTTAATGATTGACAAAACATACAAGGGACAATAAGTTACCTCCAAATTTTATACAGCGAAGGGATCACTGGATGATTAACACTTATATTTGCAAGAAAAAGGGTGTTTTAATAACAGAAATATGCACCGACACAACCTGTGAGTGGCGTCTGAAAAACGAAGCGTTTCTGAACTGCACATGGGTTGCCTGTAACTACGGACCCTTCACTCTCGAAGAAGTCGGTGATATGATGGGTGTTACCCGGGAGCGAATTCGCCAGATCGAAGCCAAAGCCCTTAAAAAGCTCCAGCATAAAAAACGAAGAGACCAGCTGAAAGATTTTGCTGCCCCCGGAAACGACTGGGACAACCTCTAAACTTTCTCATTTTTCAAAAAATCTTTTGTTCGACAGAAGAAATTGAGCGTCACAGTAACAATTGGCTGCTTTTAAATATTTTATGCAACACGGTCATGACATAACATGACCGCGCATCTTTGGCAGGGGGAAGTTTTTTGAATTTGAATGTCGGGCTTTGATCTTGTAAAGGGAATTTAATTTTGTTTTTTCTTTTTCAATTTTTCCAAAAACAGCACTTCGTTCATGTGGATTTTGCGCTCATCACGGGCAAATAGCATCCCGTTGATGGACATCTCCAAATCCAAAGCGGCAATTTTATCCATCCTCGGAACGACGGAGCAAATATTTTTCAGTTCTTCAAGGGCCTTGACGGATCTTGAAGATAATATTTCCGCTATTTTTTCAGCCTCCCTCATGAATCTTTCAGGAGGCGCCACTTTATTCACAAGGCCAATTCTTTCTGCTTCATTCGCGCCGATTGGCTCACCCAGCATGACAATTTCCTTTGCTTTATTAACACCGACAATCTGACTTAAAGGATAGAAAAGAGGACTTAACCCGAATTTCAGCTCCGGGTGGCAGAAAATAGCGCTTTCAGATGCAACGATCAGATCACAAACCGTCACGATATTGAATCCCCCACCCAAAGCGATTCCGCCAACTGCGGCAATCACCGGCTTGGGATACGAATAAATCTTTTTCAGATATCTCTTCATCGATTCAAAGTAGTCATCAATCTCCACATTCGAAAGGGATGCCATTTCCTTGATATCCATTCCGGCGGAAAAGACATATTCTCCTCCGGTAATTAATAAAGCATTCATCTGCTGGTCATTTTCCACATCCAGCAGGGCGTCATTAAATTCCAGCCTCATTTCCTTGCAAAGAGCGTTCATTTCATGCGCACGGTTAAATCTGATAACAGCGTATGATCTTTTCTTATCAAGGATAATATTTTTATAAGTCATCTTTTCTGATCAACTTTCAATCGAAGATCTTTTCCTGTTTTAAAAAAAGGGACCTTCCGGTCACCTAGGGGAACTGCTGCACCTGACTTCGGATTGCGTCCAATTCTGGGTTTTCTTTTGCGCATGACAAATATTCCGAATCCTCTGACCTCAATTCTTTCGTTTCTTTTCAATGCGCCTGCCATGGAATCGAGAATGGTCTGCACTGCCAAAGCGATATCTTTTTGTGAATAGGTTTTAAATTTTTCCTGAGTCTTTTTGATCAGTTCATTTTTGGTCATAAACCCTGCCGTCCGGAGACTATGGTTGATACAGATAACTGACACCAGCTCTGGTGAATTCGGACTTTTCTCGGAGTGCTTGATTGAGCGAATTTGCCGCACTTTCAAACATCAAATCAAAAATACCCCGACCTGTTTTCTTGGGAAACACCAGTTCGTACTGGCCGTCTTTGCCGGCCAAAACACTGGCAAGCTTCGCCGCCGCATCCATATTTCCCAATTGATCCACCAGACCGTACTCCTTGGCCTTACGGCCTGAAAAAACACGTCCGTCCGCTATTGCAACAACCTGCTCGCGGGTCAGCTTCCGATTGTGGACGATGACATCGATAAACTGATTGTATATATCATCAACCAGTTCCTGGACGATCACCTGCTCTTCGGGAGTCATCTCCCTCATCGGTGAGCCGATGTCCTTGTATGGTCCGCTTTTTACAACCGATGATTTCACACCCACTTTTTTCATGAGTTCTTCAAGATTGGCAAATTGCATAATCGCAGAAATACTGCCTGTAATGGTTCCCGGGTTGGCCACAATTTTGTCACCCGCACAGGCAATCAGCAATCCTCCCGAAGCGGCAATCGACCCCATAGACACAACAACTTTTTTCTTTTTCTTGAGTTCAATGATTGCGTCATAGATTTCCTGGGCCGCGCCGACACTGCCTCCGGGCGAATCGATCCGGACAACAACGGCCACAATGGAACTGTCTTTTGCAAATTCATCAATATTCTGATTGATTTTAAATGAATCGGTAATCAGGCCCTCTATCGGCAAAACACCAATTTTGTCATTTATGGAAAATCTTTTCGTGCCGGCGCTTCCAGTCTGCACACCCGCTTTGTAAAAAATTAAATAAAAAACAAAACCAAGGGCAATCAGTAAAACCAACCCTGACATGACCGGATGTTTTCTCATTCCTCTTATTCCTTGGTCTGGTTGCCGATTTTTACATCAGCCAGTGCCTGCCCGAGATTCGAACCAATATTTTCCCGATTGTTGAGATACTGATGATTTGAAGCCGGAGACGGTGCCGGTGCTTCCATTTCCTTGATGCTTAAACGGATTTTCTTTGTTTTGACATCGATGCTTTTCACAACGGCTGACACAACATCTCCCACATTGTAAAGTTCTGCGGATGATTTTACCCTCTTCTGACTGATCTCTGAAATATGTACCAGGCCTTCAATGCCGTCTTCGATTTCCACAAAAATTCCAAAGTCTGTAAAGTTGGTGATCTTTCCGGTCACCACACTTCCCGGCGCGTATTTTTTTGGCAACTCTTCCCACGGGTTCTTTTCTATCTGCTTGATCCCCAGAGAGAATTTCTCGTTGTCCACGTCAATGTTCAATACAACTGCTTCGACTTCCTGCCCTTTTTTAAAATATTCGGATGGATGTGTAACACGGTGCTTCCAGGAAATATCCGACACATGCACGAGACCGTCGATCCCGTCTTCTATTCCGACGAACACCCCGAAATTTGTAATGTTGCGAACAAGACCTTTTACAATGGTGCCGACCGGATACTTTTCCTTGAGTTTTTCCCATGGATTGGCTGTGGTCTGTTTCAGACTCAAAGATACTCTCTTTGCCTCCGGATTGACCTCCAGCACCACAACGTTGACCGTATCACCCACGTTCATCACTTTGGACGGATGCTTGATTTCCCGTGTCCAGTACATTTCAGATATATGCACCAGTCCCTCAACGCCC
Organism: uncultured Smithella sp.; assembly: GCA_964394715.1. Taxonomy (GTDB): domain Bacteria; phylum Desulfobacterota; class Syntrophia; order Syntrophales; family Smithellaceae; genus UBA8904. The sequence goes on along the minus strand of CAYMYR010000009.1, from coordinate 17,251 downwards.
GGTTCCAGTTCGATAAAAACGCCATAGTCCGTCAGGTTGACGACTTTTCCCTGTACCAGAGCACCTACCGGATATCTTTCCGAAATATGCTCCCATGGGTTATCATGAAGCTGCTTCAATCCCAGGGATACTCTTTCTTTTTCGCGGTCAAATGAAAGCACCTTGACATTAATTTTATCTCCCTTGTGGAATATTTCCGAGGGTTTGGCTATTCTGCCCCAGGAAATGTCGGTCACATGGAGCAGACCGTCAATACCGCCGAGATCGATAAAAATCCCATAATCCGTAATATTCTTGATGATGCCTTCTACAATATTTCCTTCGACAATATTGTTCAGCGTTTCTCTCTTTTCGCTCTCTCTTTCCGTGGCCACAATGGATCGTCTGGATAACACCACGTTATTACGTTTACGATCATATTTCAGGATCTGAAACTCCATTGTCTGACCGATAAACTGTTCCAGGTCTTTTATCGGACGGACGTCTATCTGCGATCCGGGAAGAAATGCAATGATGCCAATGTCAACGGATAAACCGCCCTTCACTTTCTCTACCACGGTCCCTTTGATTGTAAGATTATTTTCGCTTACATGTTTAATGTCGTCCCAGACTTTCAGTTTGGCCGCTTTTTCACGAGAAAGAACAAGATTCCCCTCGGAATCACGCTTGTCAATAAATACCTCTATATCATCACCTTCGGACACAGTAAGGTTCCCCTCTGCGTCTTTCAGTTCCTTGATCGGGATAAAACCTTCCGTTTTCCACCCCACATCCACCATGACAGTGTCCGCCGTTATCTGAACCACTTTGCCCCGGGCAATGTCCCCATACTGCAACTGATTAAGACTCTGTTCGTAAAGTTCCTTGAACCCCATATCTTCTTCCCTTGACTGGTTTGACAACGGATGAGAGCCGGAAATTGAAGAGTCGGTCTTAACCTCCTTTTCGTTGGATAAGTTTGTGTTGTTATTGTTAACCATTAACCTGATACCCCCTAAATTTAATAAGACTTTTAATCTTGTGTGCCTAACATACAGAAAATGAAATAGCAAGATAAATCAAAAAAACACTGTATTTCGTTTATTGCACTGTCTTCAATCATGAATACCGGACATATGCTCGAGAATTTTTTCGACGACCTGCGGAACATTCAGAGAAGTGGAATCAATGATCACTGCACCGGGAGCCGCCACCAGAGGCGCGATTTTCCTTTGTGAATCCTGATGGTCTCTGGCCTGCATATCCCTGGATATGTCGGAAAGATCCGCCGGCCTGTTTTTCTCAACAAGTTCTTTATGACGCCTTCGGATTCTCTCACCGGCACTGGCATCCAGGAAAATCTTGATATCGGCATCCGGAAAAACAACCGATCCCATGTCCCTTCCTTCCGCCACGATACCGCCACGGGCGCCTGCTTCTCTCTGAAGATGAAGTAATTTTTCCCTCACCACAGGAAACGCAGATAAGCTGGAAGCAGCCAGTCCAACTTCTTCCGTCCGGATTTTATCTCCGACATCTTCTCCATCGACAAAAACCGTCATCGCGCCATTGATGTTTTTCAGGACGACATCGGTATTTGAGCACAACTGCCCGAGTTCATCAGGATCGTTCACATCAACCTTACATTTGAGCGCCTTATAGGCAAGCGCGCGGTACAATGCTCCCGTGTCAAGGTAAATGAATTGCAGTCTTGCGGCAAGTGCCTTACTGACGGTGCTTTTACCGGCCCCGGCAGGTCCATCAATGGTAATCACTGGTTTCATTCTGATCTGCAATCTCCTTTCCCGGTGCCTGCGACAACCGGCAAGCAGAACTTGCCTAATTATGCCAAAGCAGGTAGTATATCTAGACCTTTAAAATAGGATGATGCCAACAATTATGTGTAAAATTGTTCAAAAGCAATGTTTTTCTTTTATCCTGGTTCTATTGGTTGTTATTGTGACAACCCAGAGCGCCTGGTCTGCCTTTACCATTGCCGACGAAAAAAAACTCGGCAAGGAAATCTACGACAAGCTCGAAAAGAACAACTTTTTGCTCCATGATAAAAGGCTTGAAGCTTATATCAGCAAAATAGGCAACCATGTTCTTCAGCGCAGCGAAAAGGCGCCTTTTGATTTTACCTTTTCGATTTTTAACAGCTCGGCCATCAACGCATTTGCGACACCCGGCGGGTATATTTATATTAATAAGGGTTTGATCAGCGTTGTAAACAATGAGGCGCAACTGGCCGGTGTGATCGCTCATGAAATCGCTCATGCAAATGCCCGGCATGTCGCCAGCATCATTGAAAAATCGAAGAAACTCAATCTTGCCATGATGGCTGCGGTTATCGCAGCTGCCTTACTTGGAGGCGGAGGAGAAGCCACAGCGGCCATTGCCACATTCTCCATTGCCGGCGCAGCTTCAATAAGCCTAAAATACCGAAGAGAACACGAGGAAGAGGCCGACCGTCTGGGGATAGAATATCTCGTAAAGTCCGGCTACTACCCTGCCGCCATGATTGAATTTCTCAAGATCATGAAGCAGTATGAGTTCATATCAAAATCGATCCCTTCCTATCTGTTTACGCATCCGGGAACAGACGACCGTATTTTTTATCTGGACAGCCTTCTTCAAACCCATTACCGGGGTGGGGGAGCCCGTGATATCGTCGGGAAATTTGTCAGAATGCAATCTCTCATTGTTCTGGACGGAAATGGCCTTGTCAACCGCCGTAAGACGCTGACTCAAGCCCTACAAAAGGATCCGCGCAACATTGATCTGCTATACGCCCTGGCCATGACGGAAGAACAGCTTGGCCATACCCGGGCAGCTGTAGAACATTTGAACAGGGCGCTTTCCATCGCCCCCCTCGACGGGGATATTCTTAAGAGCATCGGAATGATCAGCTTAAAAACAGGGAACGTCGGACTTGCCCGTCTTCATCTGCTTGAAGCCTCCAGAGTGAACCCCGAAGACGATCAGGTCACGCTGGCTCTCGGTAAGGCCCATTACGCGACGGGTGATTTTCAAAGCGCCCTGAATTGCTTTCTGAAGCTGCAGGACAGGTCAACCGATGATGTGGATATCGACTATCATCTTGCCATGTCTTACGGCCGTCTGAATCAGCAGGGTGATTCGCATTATTATTTTGGTTTACATTTCAAAAAAAAGCAAAAAGAAGACAGCGCCCTTTTCCATTTCCAAAAAGCACTTGAATATTTTCCCGGTGAATCACCGAAGGCATCATCCATCCAGAACGCAATAACAGAATTGCGTACAGGCAAACCTGTAAAAACGGATAATAAAACAGAAGCAAAGCCAAATACCCCAAAGTGAAATGTCCATAAAAAACGGATTTTTATCATAAAACTGCCGGTCAATCTTTATCATTGCGAAAAATGAAACAATACATTATAAGGCAACAAGTTTAACATTTTTTACGAAAGGAGCATGACACAGTGAACATTTTAATCTTTGGTCCCAACGGCAGCGGAAAAGGTACACAAGGCGCAATCGTGCAGAAAAAATACGGAGTTCCCCACATTGAAACCGGTGTTATTTTCCGTCAAAATATCTCGAAAAAAACCCCGCTGGGTGAAAAAGCAAAAGCCTTTATTGACCGAGGCGAACTCGTCCCGGATGATATTACCATTCCCATGATCCTCGATCGCCTGAAAGAAGATGACGCCAAAAACGGTTGGCTGCTTGATGGCTTCCCCCGTAACCTCGCACAGGCTGAAGCACTCTGGACAGCCCTCCAGAAAGAAAACATCAAACTCGACATCGTCATCGAGATTGACCTGGATCGCGAAACAGCCAAGAAACGCATCATGGGCCGCAGGCTGTGCAAAACAGACAATAACCACCCAAACAATATTTATATCGATGCAATCAAGCCGGCGGAAAAAGACGGCAAACCGGTTTGTCGCGTGTGCGGCTGCGAGGAATTATCCACCCGCGCCGACGATCAGGACAGTGCCGCCATCGACAAACGCCATGGCATTTACTATGACACCAAGACCGGAACGCTGGCCGCCGTAAACTACTACAAAGAAAGAACCAAAGTCATCATCGTTGACGGCCGCGCAGGCGTGAAGGAAGTTTCAGAAGACCTGATGAAGAAACTGGGTTAAATTCGCCAGGATAGATTTTTGGACAAAAGCCCCCCAGATCTCGTGGAGGGCTTTTTTTAACAGTCTTATGAAAAATATCAGAAATTTCAGCATAATCGCCCACATCGATCACGGCAAGTCCACACTGGCGGACCGGCTGATCCAGTTCACCGGCGTCTGCAATGAAAGAAATTTTCAGGACCAGATGCTGGACAACATGGATATCGAGCGTGAACGGGGCATTACCATCAAAAGCAATGCCATTTCTCTGCCCTATCGCGCCAAAGATGGAAATGAATACATGCTGAACTTGATTGATACGCCGGGTCATGTGGATTTTTCTTACGAGGTGTCCCGGTCACTGGCGTCCTGCGAAGGTGTCCTCCTGCTGATCGACGCAGCCCAGGGGGTTCAGGCGCAGACACTGGCCAATCTTTATCTTGCGATGGAACACAACCTGGAAATCATTCCTGTCATTAATAAAATTGATTTGCCATCCGCCGACATTGAGCGGGTTCTGGAAGAAATTGACTCTGAACTCGGACTGGATCCGGACACCCATATCAAATGTTCCGCCAAGGAAGGCACCGGAATCGAAGAAGTAATGGAAGCCGTTGTCCAAAGGATTCCGCCTCCCCGGGGCGATATCTCCAATCCGCTGGCCGCATTGATTTTTGATGCCAAATACGATTCCTTCCGGGGAACTATCATTCATTGCCGCGTCTTTGAAGGCAGCGTAAAAGCCGGCGACATCATCAGGTTCATGAGCAACGGCGCCACATACAAAGTGGAAGAAGTGGGATATTTTCAGCTGACACGCGTCAAGCTGAACAGTCTTTCATCGGGCGACGTCGGCTACATCATCGCCGGCGTCAAAACGGTTGCGGATGTGCGAACAGGCGACACCATTACCCTTCAGAACAAACCATGCCAGCAACCTCTGCCGGGTTTTAAAGAAGTCAAGCCCGTTGTTTTTGCATCCATTTATCCCATTGCCTCTGACGATTATCAGGACCTGGCCGATTCACTGGAAAAATACAAGCTCAACGACGCGTCATTCATCTACGAAAAAGATTCATCCGCCGCTCTCGGGCAGGGTTTCCGCTGCGGCTTTTTGGGTCTGCTTCATCTGGATATCGTGCAGGAACGTCTGGAGCGTGAGTTCGGGTTATCAATTATCCTTTCCGTTCCCAGCGTGCGCTACCGTTTCACACTGAAAGACGGTGAAGTCATCTACGTGGATAATCCCACCCATTATCCCGATCCTGCGGAAATCGACAAGGGAGAAGAGCCATACATCCGCGCGGCAATGATGCTCCCGGAACGTTACCTGGGATCGGTGATGAAACTATGCATGGAAAAACGCGGTGTGAATTCCAATATGAATTATACCGGCCCCGGACGCGTTGAACTCTCCTATGAAATGCCACTTGCGGAAGTGATCTTTGACTTCTACGACCGGTTCAAGTCCGTCACCCAGGGCTATGGTTCTTTTGATTATGATATCATTGATTACCGGGAAAGCAATCTGGTCCTGATGGATATTCTCGTCAACGGCGAAAAAGTGGATGCTCTCTCACAGATCGTACACAGGGAGAGAGCACGTGCAAGGGCCCTTATCGCCTGCGACCGCCTCAAGGATGAAATCCCCCGTCAGATGTTTAAAATTGCGATTCAGGGCGCGATCGGCGGAGAAATCATTGCACGAAGCACCATCAGCGCCTTCCGCAAAGACGTCACCGCCAAATGCTATGGCGGCGACATTACCCGCAAAAGGAAACTCCTGGAGAAACAGAAGGCAGGCAAGAAGAGAATGAAGATGATCGGCTCTGTAAGCATTCCGCAGAGCGCGTTTTTAGCGGTCCTGAAATCGGATAGCGATTAGCTTCAGAATAACATATGCATACGAAAATGGCAGGGCTTTACATTCATGTTCCGTTTTGTTTGAGCAAGTGCCGGTATTGCAGCTTCTACTCCATCACATCAGTTGATCTGATTGATGCGTTTGTCAAAGCCATTGTGCAGGAAATGGCTTTTTACAAAGATATTTTCCCCTACTTTGATAGTTTGTATTTTGGCGGCGGCACCCCTTCCCTTCTGACCACCGGGCAGGCAATAACCCTTCTCGATACGGTGCACAAAAATTTTGATATCAGGCCACGTGCTGAGATCACCATGGAAGTCAATCCAGGCGATGTTTCACTGGAATATTTCCAGTCTCTGCGCGGGCTGGGAATCAACCGGCTCAACATCGGCGTTCAATCTTTTGACGATTCTCTGTTAAAATTTCTTGGAAGACGTCATACCGCAAAACAGGCAATAGGATCCATTGAAACCGCCCGACATGCAGGATTTCAGAATCTCGGGTTTGATCTGATTTACGCGGTACATGGCCAGAATGTAAAAACCTGGCGGCAAACTCTGAAAAAGGCCCTTTCATTTTCACCTGAGCATCTTTCATGCTATCAGCTTTCTCTGGATCAGAAAACGCCTTTATACAAACAATACAAGCAGGAAGGCCTGGACCTGCCATCGGAAAAAGAAGCACTGGATTTTTTCATCACCACTTCAAAAATACTGACCGAAGCGGGCTATATTCATTACGAAGTGTCCAATTTTGCCCGCACCCGAAAGTTTGAATCGAGGCACAACAAAAAATACTGGAATCACCAGCCTTACTTGGGTTTGGGTCCCGCCGCACACTCTTTTTCCGGCAACAGGCGCTGGTGGAACAAAGCGAATGTAAAAACCTATTTAAAAGATATTGGAAGCGGCAAAAAACCGGTGGCCGGGTCTGAAAAACTTTCAAATGAAGCACTGGCAATGGAGAGTCTGTTTTTGGGTATGCGCACAGCGGACGGGGTTAATCTGGAATCCTTCAAGAAGCTCTATGGTCTTGACCTGCTTGCCGTAAAGAAAAGAATCATCGGAGCATTGATCGATCATCAACTGGTGATATTGAAAAACAATCGCCTATGCCCGACACTTGAAGGCATGGCTTTGGCGGACAGTCTTGCAATGATTTGACTATTCAACCACGCAACCTACGAAAACTCTTAATGGGCCCAAATCTGAATGATGGACGGCGTGGATAAGGACCCCACATTGTTTACTACGCGCGCAGTAAGACTGCCAATATAGAAATTGCCCAGTTCCTCTGCCCCCGTAGTCAATTCCTGGTCCTGTGCCAACACAACGGTCCCTGTGATAGCGCTGGGTATCGTAACGGTGGTGTTATGATGAATAAGAATATTTACCTGGGTAATGGTCCCCTGGCCGTGTCCATTGTTGATCGCGTCGGTATTCAGTGTTCCGATACCGATATTAAAACCGCCATCAATGTTCATGTGTCCGATGTTCAGGTTGGTCACGCCCATGTAACCGCCTGTTGCGGCGGTACCGAACGAACCGGTAAGAATACTGGTGGTGTTCCCATACGAAATCGTGTCAATATTGATTGAATCAATATTGACATCAAATCCGAAGTTGACGCCCCTGTTCCCTGAGCCTGCGGCGCCGATTGTCATATAACCCGCATTATACGATGACGCAATAGCAGGCGATGAGGACTCACCCAGGAGAATTTCAATGCCGTTCATGTAAATCGCGCCTAACTGTTGAGACGTTGTTGAGGTGGGAGCACCTGCGGTAACACCGGATATGAAAATGTTTGTCTGCAGTTCGCTGACGGTCAGATGTGAGGTGGGCAGACCAATTCTCACCTGAGTTGTCCAACCGAGTGTATCTGAACCAACATCAATCGTGATGGGTTTGTTCCCCATGTAACCGACAGCGGATGGTCCGGTGGTAGCGAAAGGGCCATCATGACGGCCGGAAAAGTGAATGGTCAGATCAAGACCTTCAATGCCTACATAACCTGCATTGGAATAACCCGTGAAACCGTCGGAATCGCCCCATGCGATCGTGCCGATGGATAGGTTGGCTGTAACATCAACGTTGATGCTGACACCGGCCTGACCCGTTATTTCGGCCAGCTCGTTGTCTTCAATCGCCGTCATGGCCAAAACGGACATTGGGAGTGCCACAAACACAAAAAACATAACGAGAATCGAACAAATAGAGAACTTTTTCATTGTTTTCGCCTTCGTACAGCTGTAGTCGATTATATCTCGCGCATCATTATGAAAGCATAAATCATTCCATGAAAATATTAGAGGAATTGAAGATACGAAATAATCGCCGCTTTGCTTTGATTAACAATGTTTTACATATCTTAAAGATATTTTTTAATTTTTAAAAAAATAGATCTGTTATTTATTTAATAATTTGGTGTTTGTTAAATTATCCGACATTTATTGACCTTCAACATTGGCAGTAATTTCAAATATTATAACAGATGCTAAATGTTATAATGATTTCTGCAAAAATGTTGTATGTAAAATAAATCGACAATAATTTGAGCCTGATACAGGTTTGAATGAAAAAGTTGTCTTAACCCCGACACGAGAATGCTCTGAATTCTTTCAGTTTTTTGTATAAAAATCTTATGTAATGCTGAATATATTATCTTTAAGATATTGAAATATAAAAATAAACAAAGATCATAGAAGGGTTTCACTTTGACGATTTGTTACCCAAATATCCTTTTCACTTGCCTGAAAGCGTTTTGAATAAATCTAAAGCTTGCGAAAGGTAATGACAAAACTCGCCTGCGGCTCAGACAGTTGCCATTACTGATCTTTCGCTTTGCTTTAATTTATGAAACAAAACGCTTTCAATGGCCGCTCAAAGGGATATCGTTTGGGCAACAGGCTATTGAAATCGAATCCACAGAAAAGGCTGAGCGAAAACAATTACCGGAATGTCGCACGGAAACGAATCATCGCGCCTGCAAACAACACAGTTCCAATCGCCGCAATCGCAAGGAACTGCACCCAGACGTCGCCAATTCCTGCATCCCTGAAAAGCACGCGGGAGCATAATTCCGAATAGTGTGTTGTAGGGGCAAACTTCATGATGATCTGGAGGAACCTGGGCATGGATTCGAGCGGTGTGGTTCCTCCATCCAGAATGGCAATGGGCACGATAATGGGCATGCTCAGTAGCCCCGCCTGGGGCTGATTCTTGGCAATTGTAGCAAGAAAAACACCCAGTGCTGTTGTCGCGTAGAGGAAAACAACGGTGCCGAAAAAAAACAGGGTCGTGGACCCGTGGATTGGTGACCCTATGATCCACTTCACCGCAAAGAAAAGCGAAAACATCGCACCCATAGCCACGATAAAACTGTTGGCCCATACCTTGGCAAGTATTATTTCCACAGGCACAAGGGGCATGACCAGCAGATGCTCCACCGTGCCGCGCTCCTTTTCTTTTACAAGTGCGGCGGCTGGAAGGATGATGGCAAGCAGGGTGATCATGTGGGTAAGGAATACCATGCTCATGAACCAGGAGTTTTCACGGTTTGGATTATACATGACACGGATGTTCACCTGCATGGGAAGATCAGCAGCCTTTCGAATGCCTGGCATAAATGCCTCAATCTCCTGGTTGATCATTCGGGTTAAATATGTCGTTCCGAGCTTTGCATGGCCTATGGCCGTGGCATCGACGTCGATTCTGATATCAGGATTTTTTCCTGAAAGCAGGTCTTTCTGAAAGCCTGATGGTATGTGGAGAACAAAGATGTATTCTGCCCTGTCCAGGACCTGGTTGATGTCGTGATAGGTAATCTCTCGGGGTTTCTGGAAAAAGGGCATCTGGATCGAATTGATGATTCTTCTGGATATCGGGGACTGGTCTTCATCAACATAGGCTACTGAGGAGTTTCGCACCTGCAGGCCCGTACCTTTGGATGGAACGATGACCATGACCGTGAAGCAATAGATGACCAGTATGATAAGAACATAGTCATGAAGAAAGCTGATAAGTTCCTTCAAGCCTAGCCGGTAAATATGCCGCAGTTTTCTCATCATTCTAGATTTCCTGTTTTTTCAATAGCAAGACCGTTAAAGTTTGAATCGTGATATAGGCAACAAGAAGAAAGACAAAGTTCCATGCTAGCTCAGGGAAACCGATTGCCTTGGTAAATGTACCTACACTGATATTTACGAAGTATCTTGCAGGGAAGATCCGTGAAAAAACCTCGGCGCCTCCTACCAGGGAGGAAGCAGGTGAAATGAGCCCTGAGAATTCGAAAGAAGGCACCAGAGTCAGGGCAAAGGCGGCCACAAGAGAAGCGATCTGCGTCCGGGTAAAGGTCGAGATAAGAAGACCAATGCCGGTGCTGGTAATGATATAGAGCACTGTCCCGACAATCAGGGCTGAAAAGCTGCCCCTGAACGGAATATGAAACAGGAATTTAATTACGACAAGAAGGATGATGAACGTTATTAATGTAATCACGATGTAGGGAACCTGCTTTCCCCAGAGGAATTCAAGTCTGGTCATGGGACTTGAATAGAAGTTGGTGATAGAACCCAGCTCCTTTTCCCTGACTACCCCGATGGCCGTGAGCATGGCGGGAACAAGCATGAGCACGACGGCAAGCAGACCGGGTACAATGGAATATTTGCTCCTTAGCATAGGGTTATACCAGTACCGGGGTTGCACATGGGTGGAAGAAGACTCCATACGCACGGGTGAACGATCGGCGAGGCTTATCAGGTAGGTCTGATGCACAGCTTCCGCATAGTTCTTGTTAGTCTCGGCCCGAAACGGCATGGTGCCGTCTATCCAGAAACCTACGGAAGGCCTCTGTCCCCTTTTCATGTCTTTTTCGAAATTCGGGGGAATCTCGATGACCATGTTGAACTTGCCACTCTGAAAACCTTTGTCTATCTCGAACTGGGAACGTATCGGCTTCTGCTGGCTGAAGTAGCGCGAACCGGAAAAATTATTCAGGTAATCACGACTCAACATTTTCTGGTCATTATCCAGAACGCTGTATTTGATGTTTTCGATATCTGTAGATATTCCAAAACCGAAGACGATGAGGAGGAAGGGCGAAATGATGAAAGAAGTAATTAGCCTGATCGGATCCCGGAACAATTCGATGGCTTCCCTCCGGGCCAGAGCTGCCAGTCGGTGAACATTAAAGTAGCGCCCATGTTTTTTTACTCGATCCGGTTTCATCATGAAGGGGATGGTTTGTTTTTCATCATCCATCCCGTTGGTTTTACTTTCGGCAATATCATCCTTGATATAGGCGATAAAAGCCTCTTCGAGTGTGGAGGAGTTGCGCATGCGGATAAGCTCTTTCGGTGCATCGCATGCAAGGACACGGCCCATGCTCATGAGAGCAACCCTGTCGCAGCGGCTTGCCTCATTCATGTAATGGGTGGTCACAAAAATGGTTACACCATCCCCTCTGGAGAGATTGATGAGCAGGTCCCAGAAATGGTCTCTGGCCACAGGATCAACACCTGACGTCGGTTCGTCCAGAATCAGGATCTCCGGTCTGTGAATTGCGGCAACAGCCAGTGAGAGGCGCTGACGAATGCCCAGGGAAAGACTCTCTGTTTCATCGTCCATGACATCATTCAGGCCGAACTTCTCAGCCATTTCCTTTACCCTAGAAGGAACATCCTCTTTCGGTAAATCAAAGAGATGCGCATGCATATTCAGGTTCTGCCGTACGGTCAGCTCCCCGTACAGCGAAAAGTTCTGTGACATGTAGCCGATGCGCTTTTTTAGCCCAACGCTCCCGGTTTCTACAGAACGTCCAAAGATGGTAGCCTGACCGTGCGTCGGATGCAAAAGCCCGGTGAGCATTTTCATCGTGGTGGTTTTGCCGCAGCCGTTCGATCCGACAAAACCAAAAATTTCCCCCCTGGGTATGGTGAAGGAGACATCATCGACTGCAGTAAAGTCACCAAATTTTTTGGTAAGGTGTTTTGCCTCAATTGCAGAACCGTCATCCGATGCGATCCTGGGCGGCGTTGAAAAGACCCTGTGTCCATAGCGCATTTCTTCCGGCAACATGGCAATGTATGCGTCTTCAATCGTCGTTTTGCCTGTTTGCTTCTTCAGCTGTGCAGGTGTTCCTGTAGCAAGGACCCGTCCACCCTCCATCATGACGAGCCAATCGAGGTGTTCAGCCTCTTCCATATAGGCAGTTGCAACGATGATGCTCATCCCTGCATGGTGGGCTCTCATACCTTTGATAAGCTCCCAGAACTGACGACGTGAAAGAGGGTCGACACCGGTAGTGGGTTCATCCATAATGAGCACATCCGGGTCGTGAATCAGTGCGCAGCATAAGCCCAGTTTCTGCTTCATGCCCCCTGAAAGCTGGCCTGCAGGGCGGCTTGAAAAGGCCTCAAGGTTTGTGGCTTTCAAAAGCCGCTTGATTCGTTCGTTTCTTTCGTCGCGATTGTACCCAAAGAGACGTCCGAAAAAATCAACATTCTCATAGACTGAAAGCGTAGCATAGAGATTCTGGCCGAGCCCCTGGGGGATATAGGCGATATTCGAGCAGACATCGTGACGGTGGGTCCCTGAACGCATGGAACTGCCAAGGATATGAATGTCGCCCGTCTGTATTTTTTTCTGTCCTGCGATGAGTCCGAGCAGAGTTGATTTGCCCACACCGTCGGGTCCGATGAAACCGACTTCACATCCTGCGGGTATTTGAAGGTCAATGGAATCAAGGGCAAGCTTCTTACCGTAGCAGTGTTTTATTCCTTCGATGTGTGCGATGGTATCATGGCCGTTCATGCGAGCATTCACTTAAAGAGTTCCGTCCATTTCGCGGATGGATTCAACCGGATATATGAAACTCCCGGCATGCCCGGTTTCAATCTCGGATCATTAAATTCTTCAAGTCTGATTTTCACCCGGAAAACGAGCATCTGGCGCTCCTCTGTCGCCTCAACCTCTTTTGGTGTGAACTGTGCCTTTTCAGAAACATAGGCGACCCGCGCAGCAAATTGCCTGTCCGGTATCGCGTCGAGCACAATCCTAGCTTCACCACCCAAAGGAATACCGCCTGCATACCGCTCCGGCAGATAAATATTCATGTAAATGTCTGTGAGATCAATAATGGTTAATACCTTGCCTCCATTGGGCATAACTTCGCCAGGCTCAGCGAGGCGGAACATTACTCGTCCCTTGATAGGGCTTTTCAGCATGCAGTCATTGATCTCGGCTTTCAACATTTCTACGAGGGCCACTTTGGCCTCGATGGCATTTTCAGCCTCTACAACGGATGATGCGGCCGCTGCATATTCTGCATTATATGTCTGCTTGGCTGTCCGAACACGGTCGTGTTCCTGTTGTGTATAGATTCCCTTTGCAAAGAGAGTATTGGACCGCTCAAGTTCTTTCCCTGCAAGATCCATCTTCGAGCGAACCCCTTCAAGCATGGATAGGGCGGTTTTACGCGCCTGCATGGACCGTTTTACCTCGGCTTCGGCCTGTTTTAACTGAGCCTGGAGTGTGGTGGTATCGATTTTAGCCACGATCTGGTTTTTCTCACAGAAATCCCCCTCTTTCACGAGGACTTCCGCGAGTCGCCCCGCAAGCTTTGCTGCAATATCCACCTCGATTGCCTCAAGACGGCCATTACCCATCACAAAACCCTGTGGAACGGCATTCCTGTCTTTGCTGATATAGAGATAAAAAACAAGACCACCTGCTAACAAAACCAGGAGCACAATGACAACTGACTTTTTAAGAACATTCCCCTTTTCGGCCATATCCACCCTTCATAAATCACAATTTAGTATAATCATAAGAGAAACGCTTTGACGATTCCATTCATCATTTGATTTCAGCGAACTGTCTTCTCAAACCATAAATCGGGGCATCCATCGTGGTCTTCAATCCCTTTTCAAATTCCACCTGGCAAGGACATGATTGAAAATTGCATAATATACAGGTTGATTCCTTTTTTTGAGGGGAACTATAGGGAACGAGGTCCTGTATGTCAAGAAAATCTCGATACCAGCTCGCGAAAAAAGGCAGAATACGTTGCCTCTATAGATAAATTAAACATATCTTGAGTGCTTCAAAAGGACTGCACTCTGATCCAATATGTGGTAGATATATTCCGGGTAAATAAAAACTGGCAACAGAAGGACATATAAGGCATGAGCGATATCTATGAATGTTTACGGGACAGGCTTGAAACCATGGCGACCGGTTACCCCGCAACGAAAGATGGGGTTGAGATTAAAATCCTGCAGCATCTGTTCAGCGAGGAAGATGCGGCATTATTCCTGAAGATGGGTCCAGGGCCTGAAACGGCAAACCAGCTGGCCTCGCGTCATGGCGCCGTTGTGGCGGAAACGGCGCAGAGACTTGAGGCAATGGCAAGAAAAGGACTGATCTTCCGGGTAAAACAGGACGATGCAATCTGCTATTTTCCGGTTCCTTTTATCGTAGGTATTTATGAGTTCCAGTTAAATAACTTGAATAAACCATTGCTGAAGGATATCTCCCGGTATTATCTTGACGGCCTGGGCGCGACTTTTCACGGACAGAAAACACCGCACCTTCGCTCCATCCCCATTAATACCGAAATCGTTGCTGACCATCCCATCGCCCCCTATGATGACGCATTTGCCATCATCAAGAGGAAATCACGCATTGCCGTCGCCGAATGCTTCTGCCGCAAAGCTGTCCGGCTTTACGGGAAAACCTGCTCCCATCCCCTGGAAACTTGTCTGCAGTTTGAGACCTTCGCTGATTATTACGTGGAAAACGGCATGGCACGCTACATCAACACCGATGAGGCTTTGTCCATCCTCAGGCAAAGCGAGGCTGAGGGTCTGGTGATCCACATCCTGAATTCGCAGAAAGTGGAGGCCATGTGCTGCTGCTGTTCGTGCTGCTGCGGCATGTTAATTTCGCTTAAGCTGTTTCCGGCACCGGCCCTGGCGGTAAAAAGTAACTATGCCTGCGTGTTTGATGAATCCAGCTGCACACAGTGCGGAGTCTGCGCCAGCCGCTGTACTGTGGGTGCATTAAAGATGAAAGATGACAAAATCACATTTTATGCTAATCGCTGCATTGGCTGCGGTCTTTGTGTGACCACATGTCCGGCCGGGTCCTTAAAACTGGAAAGAAAACCAGACAACAAACTGTACACCCCACCGCCGAGCATATATGATACCTTTGAAATCATGAGTCGCGAAAAAGTCGAATAAAATTAGGATGATTTATACGTAGAATTGGTTATTTCGATTCTTCTGCCCAACTGCGGAGGCAGAATCCGGCAAAGCTTTGTCACGCAGAATCTAATCATATTCTTCGAGATACTGCTCGATATAATCCCTGACATTGTTTTTTGGACGGTAAATCCCGAAGTGGCCCTCGCAAAGGATGTCAGCCTCCAGTAAGAGCAAAACGTTCATGGATTTTCTCCAGGCCGCGATGTCAGAATCAAAAGCCCTGTTAAACGGGCCGTGAATATCCTGCCCGAATAAAATCCTCTGGCCTGCCCTGTCAAGATAGACCGAAATGGAACCCGGCGTATGTCCGGGAGTATGGAGGCAGTGCAGATCCTCTTTGCCGAACATCAATATTTCGTGCGCTCCTTTTAACTTACGATCTACGCGGGTGGGAGGGAAAGTTGTCCCGTACCAGTTGGCCGCGGTCTTCATTGAATCACCGGTTTCCAGAGCCCGCGCGTCCAGTTCATGAATGATGATTTCAGACTTGTATTTTTTACGAAAATAAGTTGCAGAACCGATATGATCAATATGGCAGTGCGTTAAGATGATTTGGGTGAGTTTGGACGGTTTCAAACCCAGCATTTCAATATTACGGTCAAGTTGAGACGAACTGTTCCCCGCCCCTGAATCAATCATGACCAGTTCATCGCCGAAATCGACCAGGTAAACCGCCGCATCTTCTGGCCGGGTGACATTTGGACCGCCAATTAAATAAACCCCTTCTGCAATTTCCTCTGTTTTCATTTTCATCTTCTAGGTTTGCAGCGTTCCCATAATATCTGTAATCTTTTTTATTTTATTTTCGTGCAGGTAGTGCCGGATCCCGTCGATGATTTCGACCGATGCACACGGGTTGATAAAATTTGCGGTGCCGATCTGCACTGCTTTTGCCCCTGCAATCATATATTCCAGGGCGTCTTCAGCCGTCATGATGCCGCCGATGCCGATCACCGGGATAGACACTTTCTGTGCCACCTGCCAGACCATACGCAGGGCAACCGGTTTTATGGCCGGACCCGAAAGGCCACCAGTAATGTTTTTCAGATGAGGCGTCCTGGTTTTGAGATCAATGGACATTCCTGTAATCGTATTGATCAGCGAAACCGCGTCTGCGCCCGCTTTTTCCACGGCTAAAGCGATGGAGGCAATATCCGTAACATTGGGGGTGAGTTTGACAATCACGGGCAGGTGTGTCTCGGCCTTTACACGACGTGTCACCTGGGCTGCCGCTTTCGGATCTGAACCAAAGCTCAAGCCTCCCTTCCTGACATTCGGGCAGGAAACATTGATCTCCAGGGCATGAACCCCGTCCACCCGGCTCAGTTTCGAGGCAACCTGAGCGTATTCCTGATAATTCTCTCCATAGATATTGGCAATGACAGCCACATCGTACTTGCGCAAAAAGGGAAGTTTCTCGTTAATAAAAACATCGACGCCGACATTCTGCAAACCCACGGCATTGAGCATACCTCCCGACGTTTCCATAATGCGCGGCGGCGGATTTCCCTGTCGCGGTTTTAATGACAGTCCTTTCACAACGATGCCGCCCAGGCGGTTCAGGTCGACATAATCGGAATACTCTTCACCGTAACCGAATGTCCCGGAAGCCGTCATCACCGGATTTTTCATTTTCAGTCCGGCAATTTTCACAGCCATCATCGCCTCTGTTTTACCTTTTTTGTTCTTCACGATTATTCCCAGACAATGTCCTTCAGTTCAAACACCGGTCCATCTGCACAAACCCGTTTGTAGGTCTTCTGCCCGCGCTCATCCTTCACGGCAACAGCGCAGCCGACGCAAGCGCCGACACCGCAGGCCATTTTTTCCTCCAGTGACACCTGGCAGAAATATTCCGGATCAAGTATGCCGGACAGTGCCCGAATCATCGGTCGGGGGCCGCAGGCATAAATCGAGGTATCGGCCGGGTCATATTTCCTGAGGTCCTTCTGGAATGCCTTCGTCACCAGTGTTTTCATTCCCGCTGAACCGTCATCCGTGCAGGCAATAACTCTGCCGCAGTAC
>CAYMYR010000008.1:1260-62367 GCA_964394715.1 uncultured Smithella sp. | reverse complement strand
GGAATGGGAAAAGAGATCGTCGCCCCGGCAGATGGACTTGTTGTCGAAGTCGGTCGAGGTTCCGATGAAGGCAATATGATCAGGATCGAACACGGCTACGGTCTTTCCACAAGTTACTTGCACTTAACAAAACCCGCTGCAAAACAGGGAACCCGTATCAAAAGGGGCGATCTGATCGGATATGTCGGCAATACCGGACGCAGCACGGGGCCGCATCTCCATTATGCCGTTTTCGTAAATAATGTCCCGGTCAATCCAAGAAAATACTTGAAATAATCAACCAATCTGAATTAATATCCAAAATTGTCAATCCGGGGGGAGTTTAAAGGAATGCTTTATTGTCCGGGTAAATTGTTTTCCCGATAAATAGAGGTTTTTATTAAGGGATCAAATGTGTTAAAATACACCGGTTACAATACCGGTTTTTTTTTAAAAGGTGACCAATGCTGGGTGCAATCCTGAAAAAAATAGTGGGAACAAAGAATGACAGGGAACTCAAAAGACTGTCTGTACTGCTGGATGAAGTGAATCATTTTGAAAAAGAAATGATTGGGCTCAGTGACGCCGAGCTTCAGTCGAAAACGGCCTATTTCAGGGAAAAACTTCAAAGCGGGTTAACTCTAGACGATATTTTGACGGAGGCGTTTGCTGTGGCCAGGGAAGCCTCGCGCCGGACGTTAATGATGCGCCCCTTTGATGTGCAGGTGATCGGGGGCATTGTCCTCCATGAGGGGAAAATAGCGGAAATGAAGACCGGTGAGGGCAAGACGCTGGCTGCCACAATGCCGCTGTATCTGAACGCACTGGAAGGCAAGGGATGCCATGTGGTTACCGTCAATGATTATCTGGCGCGCCGTGATGCGGAGTGGATGAGTCCGATCTATCATTTTCTGGGATTGACGGTCGGAGTCATTGTGCATGGCATGGATGATGACGAACGTCGTGTTGCTTATGCAGCGGACATTACCTACGGCACGAATAACGAATTCGGATTTGACTATCTTCGGGATAACATGAAATTCAATCTTGAAGATTATGTCCAGCGGGAGTTCAACTTTGCGATTGTTGATGAAGTGGACAGCATTCTGATTGATGAAGCACGGACACCGCTGATCATTTCTGGCGCTTCGGAAGAATCAACGGACAAATATTATAAAATCAACCAGATCATCCCGCGCTTAAAGAAAGACAAAGATTATACGATTGAAGAGAAAAGCAAGACGGTTGTCCTGACAGAAGAAGGCGTGTCCAGTGTTGAAAAATATTTAAATGTCCAAAACCTGTATGAGCCACGAAATATTGAAATTGTCCATCATGTGAACCAGGCCCTGAAGGCCCACACGCTGTTTAAACGCGATGTGGACTATCTGGTCAAGGACGGACAGGTGATCATTGTCGATGAATTCACAGGACGGGTCATGCCCGGCAGGAGATACAGCGACGGTCTGCATCAGGCGCTGGAGGCCAAGGAAAAAGTCAAGATTGAGAGAGAAAATCAGACCCTGGCCTCTATTACCTTCCAGAATTATTTCAGAATGTATAAAAAACTGGCTGGAATGACGGGGACGGCCGATACGGAAGCCGAGGAATTCAAGAAGATCTATAACCTTGAAGTTTTGGTCATCCCGACCAATATGCCGATGATCCGCGATGATAATAATGACTTGATCTACAAGACGGAGGAAGAAAAAATCAAGGCTGTCATTGAGGAAGTAAAGGCCCTCAATAAAGCCAAGCGCCCTGTTCTGATCGGCACTATTTCCATAGAGAAGTCCGAACTGCTGAGCAAGTACCTCACCCGGGCGGGGGTAAAGCATCACGTGCTCAATGCAAAAAATCATGAGAAAGAAGCGGAAATTGTCGCCCAGGCAGGACAGCCCGGACAGGTCACCATTTCTACAAACATGGCCGGTCGCGGGACGGACATTAAGCTCGGAGAAAATGTCGCTGAAATGGGAGGGCTCCACATTCTGGGAACGGAAAGGCATGAAAGCCGCCGGATTGATAACCAGTTGAGGGGACGATCCGGCCGTCAGGGGGACAAGGGGTCATCGCGTTTTTACCTTTCCCTGGAAGATGACCTGCTCAGGGTTTTCGGAGCGGACAGGATATCTTCCGTAATGGAGACCATCGGCATTGAAGAAGGCCAGCCCATCGAACACAAATACATCTCCAGGGCAATCGAAAATGCTCAAAAGAGAGTTGAAGGACAGAACTTCGATATCCGAAAACATCTGCTCGATTATGACGACGTCATGAACAACCAGAGAAAAGTCATTTATGAGCAACGTAAAAAAGTATTGCGTGGCGAGGACTTATGGTCTGATGTTGAAGAAATGGTTGAGGAAATTACCGGGGATCTTTTGCCTGAATTTGTGGGAGAAAAAAACAATCCTCAGGAATGGAACCTGAAATCCCTTAATGACGCAATTTTCAAACAATTTAATTTGAGGATGGATGTCAGCACGGGGCCGGGAATGACTTCGGTCGACGCCATTCAAAGTTTCATCATGGAGAATGTGCAAAAATATTTGCGCGAAAAAGAAAAAGA
Source organism: uncultured Smithella sp. (assembly GCA_964394715.1). Classification (GTDB taxonomy): domain Bacteria; phylum Desulfobacterota; class Syntrophia; order Syntrophales; family Smithellaceae; genus UBA8904. Next base: position 59,816 of record CAYMYR010000008.1, on the reverse strand, counting down.
ATTCGGCCCTGAGCTGATGAATTACCTCATGAAAGTCATCATGCTGCAGGCCATTGATACCCACTGGAAAGAGCACTTGCTCTCTATGGATCATCTGCGGGAAGGAATCGGTCTGCGCGGCTACGGTCAGAAGGACCCGATGAGAGAGTATCAGCGTGAAGGGTATGCCATGTTTATGGAAATGATCAGCCGCATAAAGATGGATACCCTGGAAAAACTCTGCCTGGTCAGAATTCAGAGGGAAGAAGAAGTCGAGGAAATCAGGCAGAAACAGAAACAGGATTATATATTGAGTCGTGGTGAAGACACTCCGGCAAACCAAACCATCAGACATGAAACAAAGGTTGGGCGGAATGATCCATGTCCCTGCGGTAGCGGCAAGAAGTATAAGAAATGCTGCGGGGCTTAAGATTTCTCACAAGGAGCTGCTGCAATGGTAAAATCGACCATCAATAAAGTAAGCGTGCCCGGTTTTTTAGCAAACGGAGTTGCTGCGGGCATCAAAGGCGGTGACCAGAAGGATCTGGGACTGATTTATTCTTCAGTTCCTGCTAAGGCAGCCGCGATGTTTACAAAAAATATTTTCAAGGCCGCACCCGTTTTGATCGATGCCGAAAGGCTCAAAAGAGGAATAGCCCAGGCGATTATTACCAACAGCGGCTGTGCCAACGCAGCTACCGGTAAAGAAGGAATGCAGGACGCGCTGGCTGTTTCTGCGGCGGCAGCCAGACAGTTGAAAATTCCCGAAGAACATCTTCTGGTGTGTTCGACGGGTGTCATCGGGAAAAGGCTGCCGGTGAAAAAAATTGAAACCGGTATCGGCAAACTGGTCAAAGGGCTCAATGAGTTTGGTATAGAGGATGCCGAAGCGGCCATGATGACCACGGATAAATACCCCAAAATATCTATCCGCAAAGGGATTGTCGGTGCCAGGGATATTACCATCTGCGGGATTGCCAAAGGCGCCGGCATGATTGAACCCAACATGGCGACTCTGCTCACTTATGTGATGACCGATGCTCTGGTGGATGCCAAGGCGCTCAATACGGTATTTCACCAGGTGATTGACGCGACATTTAACTCCATCAGTGTTGATGGTTGCATGAGCACCAATGATACAGCCATCATTCTTGCCAACGGTCTGGCCGCAAACAATCCGCTGGAACGGGCGCAGGCACGCCTGCAGCGGTTTCGGGAAATGCTTACGGATGTTTTGGCAGAACTTTCGCAGGCTGTGGTGAAGGACGGGGAGGGCGCAACAAAATTTATCACGGTCGTGGTTGAAGGGGCAAAATCAAAGTCAGATGCAAGAAGGGTTGCCTATTCGGTGGCCAATTCCAATCTTGTCAAAACCGCTTTTTTCGGCGAAGATCCCAACTGGGGCAGAATCATTGCGGCAATCGGCGCTTCGGGAATTCCTCTGGAAAGAGAAAAAATCAGTTTATCCATAGGAAATGTCAACGTATTTTCGCAGGATACCCCGGCCGTTGTTACGATTTCAAAGTTGAAGGAAGTTTTTAAAGGCGGCAGTATTGAAGTTCGCATCAGCCTGGGCGGCGGAGACAAGTCTTATGCTGTTTATACGTCCGATCTTTCTCATGATTATGTAAAGATCAACGCCGATTATTCCACCTGACACCCGGAAACCATAAGATGCACGAATTTTATGGTCCAAACCGTTATTATGACTTGTATAAACTAATTATTTGTGGTAATTGCCGCAAACATTTCACACATCTCCGGATTGTCGGCATGTTGCTTAGAAATTAAGTGTGCCGGCCAAGTTGATGGGGGTGGCGGAAAAAAACAAAAAGGAGAAAACCCATGTCAGCAATTTCAATGAAACTTTTACTCGAGGCAGGCGTCCATTTCGGACATCAAACCAACAAATGGAATCCGAAGATGAAACCCTACATCTTCGGGGCGCGAAACAACATCTATATTATCGACCTTCAGCAGACCGTCGGTCTTTTTCAGACGGCCTATAACTTTGTGGTCGATACGGTCAGTCAGGGCAAAGAAATACTTTTTGTCGGCACGAAAAAACAATCCCAGGAGGCCATTCGCGAAGAGGCGTCGCGCTGCGGAATGCCCTATGTCAATCAGCGCTGGCTGGGCGGTATGCTGACCAATTTTGTCACCGTTAAAAAGAGCGTCGACCGCTTAAACAGCCTCAATAAAATGTTTGGCGACGATTCGATCAAGGCTTTCCCGAAAAAAGAAATCACCAAGCTGCAGAAGGAAATGGACAAACTGGAAAATGTTCTTGGCGGCATTAAAAACATGAAATCACAGCCGGCTGCCGTCTTTATTGTTGATCCGAACCGTGAGCATATCACGGTCAAGGAAGCCAAGAAGTTAAAAGTTCCACTGGTTGCGATTGTCGATACCAATTGCGATCCAACGGATATCGACTACATTATTCCGGGAAACGATGACGCGATCCGGGCCATCAAACTGTTTGCGTCAAAATTTGCCGACGCGGTTTTAGAAGGCAAGAAAAGATTTGAAGAGAAACTTGCCGCTGAATCCAACAAAGAAACACAGGAAAATGCGGTGGAAGCCAAAGACACTGAAGCGGACATTCCAGAAAGCGTCGAGATGGAAAATACTACTTCTGAAGCGACAGATCAGCCATAGCTTCGAATGAAATACGATAAAAGAATATGCAGGAATAGAATTTTAGGAGGATATGAAATTGGAAATCACTTCAACAATGGTTAAAGAATTAAGAACGAAAACCGGTGCCGGTATGATGGATTGCAAGGAAGCGCTGGCGGCGGTGGACGGTGACTTTGAAAAGGCTATCGATTTTTTAAGAAAGAAAGGTCTTTCCGCGGCAACCAAGCGATCATCCAAGGCGGCCAAAGACGGTACCGTTGCTTCCTATATACACATGGGCGGTCGAATCGGCGTCATGGTGGAAGTCAATTGCGAAACGGATTTTGTGGCCAAAACGGATGATTTCCAGACCATGGCCAGAGACATTGCCATGCACATCGCCGCATCCAATCCGCAGTACGTGCGTTCTGATGAAATTCCCGTTGACGCCCTTGAAAGAGAAAAGGAAATCTATCGCAGTCAATTACGCGAGGAGAAGAAACCTGAGAAAATCTGGGATAAAATCATCGAAGGGAAACTGAAAAAATATTACGAAGATGTATGCCTGATCGAGCAGAAGTTTGTTAAAAATCAGGATATCAGTGTCGGAACTTTGGTCAGCAACATGATCGCCAAAACAGGTGAAAATATCGTAATCAGGCGTTTTGCCCGTTTCCAGCTCGGTGAGGAAATCAAGCAGTAATGAGCGAAAAGAAAAAGGCTGTATTCAAAAGAATACTTCTGAAACTGAGCGGTGAAGCTCTTTTAGGGAAACAATCCACGGGCGTAGACCCGGACGTGGCGAATTACATTGCAGAAGAAATAAAGTCCCTTGCTGATCTGAAAATTCAGATTGGAATTGTCATAGGCGGCGGCAATATCTTTCGCGGTATCGAAGCCAGCGCGAAGGGCATGGACAGAACAACCGCCGACTATATGGGCATGCTGGCAACGGTGATTAACAGTCTTGCCCTTCAGAGTGCGCTGGAAATGCGCGGAATTCCAACAAGGGTTCAGTCATCCATTGAGATGAGAGAAATCGCAGAACCGTTTATTCAGCGAAAAGCGATTCGCCATCTGGAAAAAGGCAGAATTGTTATCTTTGCGGGCGGAACGGGTAATCCCTACTTTTCGACGGATACGGCAGCCTCACTAAGAGCGATGGAAATTCATGCGGATGTGATCATGAAAGCCACGAAGGTTGACGGAGTGTATAATGCGGATCCGGTAAAAAACAAATCCGCCGTTATGTTTAAAAAAATTAATTATATTGACGTTTTAACAAAAAACCTTAAAGTAATGGATTCAACTGCGATTACCCTTTGTCGGGACAATTCGTTGCCCATCATTGTATTCAATCTGCAGAAAAAGGGCAATATCCGGAGTGTTGTTTGCGGTAAAAAAATTGGAACTTACGTAGGAGAATGATGATGAAAGAGCAGATTTTTGAGAAGTTCAAGGATCAAATGGAAAAAACAATATCTTCTCTGGAGAAATCATTCAGCAGAGTAAGAACCGGTCGTGCGTCTGTTTCACTGCTGGATGGTATCAAAGTTGATTATTATGGAACTCCCACACCGATTGCCCAGGTAGCTACCCTTTCCGTGCCGGAAAGCAGGCTTATTGTGATCGCACCCTGGGATGTGACTGCCATTGGCGCAATCGAAAAAGCAATACAAAAGTCTGATCTCGGCTTGATGCCTTCGACCGACGGCAAGGTGATTCGCCTGTCCATTCCGCAGTTAACGGAGGAAAGACGCAAGGAACTTGTCAAAGTCGTCAAAAAAATGGCGGAAGAAGGCAAGGTGAAACTGCGCAATGAACGCAGGGACGCCAATGAAGCGTTGAAAGATTTAAAAAAGAATAATAAAATGTCAGAAGACGAAATGCACGATGCGCAAAATGAAGTTCAGAAATTGACCGACCGATATATTGAAAAGACCGATAAAATTTTGGCGGGAAAAGAAAAAGAAATAATGGAGATATAAATACCCGGAAGCAGAAAAATATTTTAATGGGGAGTCGAAAGCTCCCCATTTGTTTTTAAGGACAGATGAAACAGCAATGATCAAGATTGATCCAAGCAAACTGCCATGCCATATCGCCATTATCATGGATGGCAACGGCCGCTGGGCAAAACAGCATACCATGGGCAGGATTCGAGGCCACAAAAAGGGCGCTCAGGCCGTCAGGACGACGGTAACAGCCTGCCGTGAAATCGGGATTCAATATCTGACGCTTTTCGCATTCTCTTCTGAAAACTGGGGGAGACCCGACGAGGAGGTCAAGGCCCTGATGTCCCTCCTGGAAGATTATCTGGAAAAGGAAACCCCGACGCTTCAGAAACAGCAGATCAGGTTGAATTCGATCGGGAATATCGAAAGGCTTTATCCGCCGGTTAAAAAAAAGCTTCTGGATGTTATGAAACTGACGGAGCAGAATGATAAAATGGTCCTGAATCTGGCGTTGAGCTACGGCAGCCGTGATGAAATGGTTCTGGCCATTCAGAAGATGATCTCGGACAGTCAAAAAGGCAAGCTGGAGATCGATGACATCAATCAGGATCTGGTAGGACACTATTTATATACAGACGGCATGCCAGACCCCGATCTTTTAATACGGACCAGCGGTGAATACCGTATCAGCAATTTTCTCCTCTGGCAGCTTGCTTATACGGAGTTGTATTTTACGGATGTGCTGTGGCCTGATTTTAAAAAAGATGATTTGTTAAAGGCGATTGCTGTGTATCAGCGCAGGGAGCGCCGATTTGGTTTGACGAGTGATCAAATCATTGTGAAATAGATTTTATCCGGGAAGAAAATGGCGATAAAGAACTCAAATCTGCAAAGATGGCTGACCGGCATTGCTCTGGGCATCATTTTACTCCTGATCATTTTTTTAGGGTCCCCGGAATTATTTGCCGCGGCGATTATGCTGATTATTATCATCGGCATGTGGGAATACAACAGCATCGTTTTCGGACCGGGACACCTGAAAGAAAAAACGGAGGGCCTGATACTCGCCGTTCTTATTCCCGTCGCCGTGCTATTCGGCAATGCGCAGTGGGTCATTGCTCTTCTGGTTTTTGCCGTCATGGCCGTGTTCATCGTCTTTTTATGGAATGTCAGCGAAAGCAGCTTTGATATGTCTTTAGTGACCAGAGTGCTTTTTGGCATGCTTTATATTCCCCTTTTGACTTCGCACTTTATCATGCTTCGAAAACTGGACAGCGGAATTTACTGGATTCTGCTTGTTCTGGTGATTGGAATTGTAGGTGATACCGTTGCTCTTTATGTGGGGAAATTTTTCGGGAAAAGAAAGCTGATTGCGCTGGTCAGCCCGGGTAAAACCGTGGAAGGAACCATTGGCCTTATATTGGGCGGGACTGTGGCCGCCTGTTTATTGGGTTTTTTCCTGTTTCCCGATATCAGTGCTTACCACTTTCTGTTTCTTGGCTTTGCAGGCGGCATCATCGGGCAACTGGGAGATCTTTGTGAATCCGCCATTAAAAGGAATTACGGGAAAAAAGATGCCAGTTCGCTTCTTCCGGGGCATGGCGGTCTGATGGACCGGATGGACACGCTGATTTTCCTGGGACCCTTTGTTTATTATTACCGGATTTTTGTGATTGGCTGATGAAAAAAATTACCATTTTGGGATCTACGGGGTCCATCGGTGTCAGCACGCTGGATGTTATCGAAAAAAATCCAAAGTCATTCACGGTGACAGCGCTTGCGGCCGGACGCAATGTCAAACTTCTGGCTGAGCAGATCGTTAAATATAAGCCGGAGATCGTTTCGGTCAGTGCCAGGGAAGACGCTGCAAAATTGGGTCAGATCCTGGGCCGAAAAAAAAAGATTCCGATCCTTTATGATGAAACAGGCGTTGAGGAAGTTGCCTCGTATCCCTCATCCGATATGGTTGTTTCAGCCATTTCCGGCGCAGCGGGTCTCAAACCGACTCTGGCGGCCATAGAAGCGGGCAGGGATGTTGCCCTGGCAAACAAGGAAACCATGGTGATTGCCGGGGATATCGTTACCCGACGGGCAAAGAAAAAAAAGATCAAAATTCTTCCCGTGGACAGTGAGCACAGTGCTATATTTCAATGTTTGGCCGGACAGAAGACGCAATATTTGAGAAGGATTATTCTGACGGCATCCGGCGGTCCGTTTTATCGTCTGTCCAGTCATGAATTGAAAAAAGTGACGCTTGAACAGGCTCTCAGGCATCCGCGATGGAAAATGGGAAGTAAGATTACCATTGATTCAGCATCCATGATGAACAAGGGGCTGGAAGTGATCGAGGCAAAGTGGCTGTTTGACGTGGATATTGCCCGCATTGATGTTTTGATTCATCCCCAGAGCATTGTGCATTCCATGATTGAACTTCGGGATGGATCCGTCCTGGCGCAGCTGGGTATTGCCGACATGAGAATACCAATCGCCTGTGCATTGGCCTATCCGGATCGTTTGCCCAATGATCTGCCGATATTGAATCTGGCTGAAATTGGTTCGCTGGAATTTTATAAACCGGACATGAAAAAGTTTGCGTGCCTCGGGCTGGCTTATGAGGCGGGGCATCTGGGCGGAACGGCTCCCGTTGTCCTGAATGCGGCAAATGAAACAGCTGTTGCCGCATTTACAGAAAAAAAGATTTGCTTTAATGATCTGCCGAAAGTAATAGAAAAAGTAATGGTCAAACATCAGGTAAAGAAAAATCCATCCCTGGACGATATTCTGGGTACAGACAGGGAAGCCAGAATACAAGCAGGCATAATTATTAATAAATTAAGGAAAGGGTGACAGTTTGGTAACATTAATCTCATTTGTCGTTTTACTTGGAGTCCTGATTTTCATTCATGAACTCGGCCATTTTCTGGCCGCGCGCATTGGCGGAGTGGGAGTTCAGAAGTTTTCCCTGGGATTTGGTCCGAAAATATTCGGAAAAACAGTGGGGGAAACAGAATATGTTCTTTCCTGGATTCCCCTGGGTGGATATGTAAAACTGTTGGGAGAATCCGGCACGGAAGAACTGCCGCCGGAAGACGAAGAAAGGTCCTTTTACAATCAGCCAACCTGGAAGAAGCTGTTAATTGTTTTGGCCGGGCCGGTTTTTAATTTTCTGCTGGCCGTAGTTATTTTCATCATCGTTTACATGTACGGGCTGCCCAACCTTGTCCCGGTCATAGGAGAAATGTCGGTTGATTCCGCGGCTGCGGCGTCAGGGATTCTGAAAGGCGATAAAATCGTCTCGCTAAACGATCAAAAGATCACTTATTGGGATGAAATAAAGCCAATTATAACAAGGGGAAAAGATAGTGAAGTGAAGGTGGTGGTTGAGCGTGGCGGCGAAAGTAAAACCTTTACGGTGAAACCCAAAATCACCAAGACAAAGAATATTTTCGGTGAAGAAGAGTCAACCTATCTCATCGGAGTATCGCCTTCGGGCAAAACAGTCATCGAAAGAAAAAATCCTGTGCAGGCGGTGGTTGCCTCGTTAGAGAAGACATGGGAAATCAGCAAACTCACCGTGATTTCCATTGTCAAAATGTTAGAGGGGGTCATTTCGCCCCGGACGCTGGGAGGTCCGATTTTCATTGCCCAGGTTGCAGGGGCCCAGGTAAAGGAAGGAATTATTCCGTTTATCCTTTTCATGGCTGTTTTGTCGATTAACCTGGGTGTTATCAATTTGTTCCCTATTCCTGTTCTGGATGGGGGGCATATCTTCTTCTACCTGATCGAAATGGTGACCAGAAGGGAAATTCCTCTGAAAGTAAAAGAATGGTCTCAGCAAATCGGTTTCGTTTTCCTGGTGATGCTGATGCTTTTTGTTATCATGATTGATATCGAACGGCTCGACATCAAGCCGATTAATGATGTTTTGAAATTTTTCAAGTAATATGCTGACACTGGCTTTTGATTCGTCTTCCAAAACAGTTTCTGTTTCAATTTTGCGAGACAGCGATGTTATTTACGATACCATTATCAATAATGGCCGCAATCATTCTGAAGTGCTTCTTCCCGCCATTGATGAAGCGATCCGTCTGGCAGGCGTTTCATTGTCGGAAATTGATTTGTTTGCCTGCACCCTGGGGCCGGGGTCATTTACCGGGTTGCGCATCGGCGTAAGCACCTTGAAAGGGTTGATGATGGCCACGGGAAAACCGGCGGCGGGAGTTTCGACGCTGGCTGCCCTGGCGCTCAATGTGAAAAATCAAAAGGTGGTGATCGGCCCGATGATGGATGCGGGCCGCGGTCAGGTCTATCTTGCCTATTACCGGTATGACGAAAATGGAATTTTGAAACAGCTGGAATCTGAAAGAGCCCTGAATCCGGAAAGCATTGCCGACTGTTTGAAGAAAGATGTGATTTATGTCGGAGACGGCGCGATAAAATACGCGGGCCTGCTCCACTCCTTCAGCAATGAAATAGGGATAGCTCCTGAGCAGCAGCAATATATCTGCGCCTCCTCTGTCGGAATCCTGTCTATTGAAAAATACATGCAAAATGATTTGCTTGATCTGTCGGCATGTGTTCCTTTTTATTTGCGTTCGGCCGACGCGCTGCCGAAAAAAACCGTTCTTCTTTAAAAAAATAAGCCGCTTTGCGGTTTTTGCAAATCCATCTCCATCAGCACTGGAAAAGCCGGCAAGAGGGAGTGAGATTCTCATGTTTCGGGAAAAATATTGGAAAGGTTCAGGAAGAAATTTAGACAGGGCAGGCCTGTTGACAGTTCTTGCTGTATGGCTGATATTGATTCTCCAGCTTTGTCCCGTTCATGCACAGAGTGTTTCGGCAAGGCCAGCCAGTCTGAAAACGGGAGCCCCTGTCTCGTCTGTTGCGGTTGTGAATGTCTATCCCCACGATGCCGCGAACTTTACCCAGGGATTGTTTTTCCATGAGGGCTTTTTTTATGAATCCACAGGACTTCATGGAAAGTCGTTCCTGTACCGTAAAGATGTCACAACCGGAAAAACCCTGCAAAAAGTCAACATGGGTCAGGAGTATTTCGGTGAAGGAATTGCCCTTCTGAGGAATAAAATTTATCAGTTGACATGGAAAAACGGCATCGTTTTCGTTTATGACAGGCAGACTTTCCGGAAAATCGGGGAAATGAAATATGAAGGAGAAGGCTGGGGGTTGACGTCGGACGGCAGATATTTGATGATGAGCGATGGTTCGTCAACGATCACTTTTCGCGATCCTTATTCATTTCAAGCGGTCCGGAAAATCGAGGTCCTTGACGGCAACCGCCCTGTGGACAGACTCAATGAACTGGAATTCATTGAGGGTGAAATATGGGCACATATATTTACGGAAGACCTGATTGCCCGCATATCCCCCAAAAGCGGGAGGGTGAAGGGATGGATTGACTTATCGGTGCTTCGCTCTTATCTTCCCCGAAACGCACAGGTTGATGTAATCAACGGCCTGGCCTATGATGCGAAAGGAAACCGAATTTTTGTGACAGGGAAATTCTGGCCGAATGTATTTGAGATTCGGGTAAAGGGGCATGCCAATTAAGCCCGGGTACCCTTTTTCGCATTGACCAATGCGGCTTCAATAAACCTGCTGAATAGAGGGTGAGGGTGAATCGGCCGCGATTTGAATTCCGGATGGAATTGACACCCAAGAAACCAGGGGTGGTCCGGTATCTCGACGATTTCAGCCAGGGAGCCGTCCGGTGATGCTCCGGTAATGCGCATTCCCCGGTCCATCAACGTCTTTTTGAAATCGTTGTTGAATTCGTAGCGGTGACGATGACGTTCAGAGATTTCCCTTTGCCCGTAGGCGGTAAAAGCAAAAGAGGGTTCCTCGATCACGCAGGGCCATGCACCTAATCGCATGGAGGCGCCTTTGTCTGTTACATTTCGCTGCTCGGGCAAGAGGTCAATAACCGGGTAGGATGTCTCCGGATCAAATTCAGAACTGTTGGCATGGGTAAGCCCGCATACATTCCTGGCCCACTCGACGACTATCATCTGCATTCCCAGGCAAATTCCCAAAAGGGGGATTTTATTTTCCCGTGCATGCCCAACGGCAAGGATCATTCCCTCTATGCCTCGGGTGCCGAAGCCTCCGGGAATAAGCATCGCGTCAATACCGTCTAAATGATTACCGATGCCGTTTTCTTCAATTTTTTCAGAATCGATAAATTTCAATTTTACGCGGCAATTGTTGGCAATCCCCCCGTGCACAAGCGCTTCATTCAGGCTTTTATAGGAATCGGCCAGGTTAACGTATTTGCCGACAATGCCGATGCATACTTCGTCGGCAGGGTTGTGAAACCGGTTGACCACGTATTCCCACGCTTCCAGTTTCGGCTGACCCGTCCAGATATTGAGCAAATCGACAATTTTACTGTCCAGTCCTTCCCGGTGAAACGCCAGCGGCACTTCGTATATGCAGCTGACATCCCTTGCCGTAAAAACATCGGCCACATCCACATTGCAGAAAAGGGCGATTTTGGATTTAATTTCCTTCGAGAGAAAATTTTCCGTCCGGCATAGAAGAATATCCGGCTGAATGCCGATTTCCCGCAGCGCTTTCACACTGTGTTGCGTGGGTTTTGTTTTCACTTCCCCGGCGGTCCTGATCAGAGGCACCCAGGTCAGATGGATGAATATTGCGTTTTGTTTCCCGACTTCATTACGGAATTGGCGAATGGCTTCAAGAAAAGGAAGGCTTTCAATATCACCCACCGTGCCGCCGATTTCAACGATGGATACATCGAAATCGGTTGCCGTGTTCCTGATGTAATCTTTAATTTCATTGGTGATGTGAGGGATGACCTGAACCGTTTTGCCCAGGTAGTCTCCATGTCTTTCTTTGGTAATGACGGAATAATAAACCTGTCCGGTGGTCAGATTGTTTTTCCTTCCCATGCAGGTGGAGCAAAATCTTTCATAATGGCCAAGGTCGAGATCGGTTTCCGCGCCGTCGTCAGTCACAAAAACTTCCCCGTGCTGGAAAGGACTCATTGTTCCCGGATCAACGTTGATGTAGGGATCCAGTTTCTGGTTGGTAACATTGAGCCCCCGGCATTCCAGTAATGCTGAAATCGATGCGGCTGCCAGGCCCTTGCCGAGTGAAGAAAGAACCCCTCCTGTAACAAAGATAAATTTTGTTTTCATAATCGGTCCTCATTATTCTGAACGGATAATAGGCTATAAGAATATTTCAATTTGTCTTTCATAATCGCCGTAATGTTTCATTCCTGTGAAGCCGCCCACTGGTTAATCTGTCCCGCAAGAATATCCACGGGTTTGCTGAACAGGTCTGCAAGATTTATTTTCCCCAGATAACGGTCATCCCATCGGATGTTGTATTCATTCACCAGGTTTTTGATGTCATTGTACCGGTAACCCAGGACTTCTTTCCTTTTGCCAATGGGCAGGGATTCATCGTATTCTACATGAAGCAGGAGTAAATGACTGATAAATTCGGTCGCGCTTCTCAGGGGCAGAATGACAATGAGGGCTCCATCCGCGTGGCCTTTTCCTATGTAAACATGTCCTGTGCTGACGATCGTTCTTTTTACGCCCATCAGCGCAGTGGGGTGATCCGCACGGGACTTCATGCCCCGGGCTACACCATCTCTGGACTGGATGGCGATCATCGAATTTGTGGAAGGATTTCCCTGCTCGTCGAGACCGCTGATATTGTAAAGGGTATATCCCCGAACCGCCGCGATGGCCGGCTGAATGCGGTTAATGGTAAGAATATCGCGATGGGTCAGATTTCTGGCCGAGAAATTAAGAGAATCCATCAGATCGAAGACAATGCCTGCAAGTTCCTTTTCCTTACGGCTCGTGCCGACGGTGACGGTTTTCGCCTGATGGCGGATGGCATCGATCGGACGGGCCAGTTCATCAATTGCTTTCCCCAGTGTGACATCAAGAAGTTCAAAAGGTGAAAAAAGGCCTTTTTCATTTTTAAAGTCCTGCTGGAAATCTCTCAGGGGCAGTCTGCCTGCAGTGTATTTCAAAAGCAGCAGCAGATCAACGATTGTCCCGGACGACAGTTCGGTAAAGGCGTCATTTTGTCTGTGCGTATTGAACAGGATGTAAAACTGATTGATCAGTCTGTGAAGGGAGGCGTCGGCGATCATGTCCAGAATGGATAAATTGCCGGGCATCCTATGTGTCAATTCGCACGACAGGCGGCCGCGGAATTCGCGAAAGATTTGGGCCTCTTTATCAATGGCGAGGGCCGCGTAATAGCCCCATAAATGACCGGCCATTGTATTGAGAATGACCGGCAGCGGATCGAGAGCGGCGGGTATGCCAATGACCGCGTCCGCGACCTCGTCAAAGCGTGAATCCCCTTCATCTGCAAAAACAATAACCGCTGCTTTGTGAGCCTTGAAAATGGCGGTGTCTTTGGCGACATCTTCCCCGACGGCATCGGGATTTCCGGAAGCACAGACCAGGATTAAAGGCTCGGCGGATAAATCGATATGCTTCTTATTCTCGACAATGTCGGATGAAATCGTTTTGTAGCACAATTCACTGAGTTTGATCCGTATTTCATCGGCCGCCGCCTTATTGGGGCCGCTACCGACAATGGCCCAGTACTTTTTTCCTGCGGTTGCTTTTACGGAAGCGGCAATCGCCTCCCGACGCTCGAAAATCCGGTCCATCAGCTCTGGAGCGGATTCCAGGTGAGTGAGAATCGTAGCGATGTCATTATCGGTTTGGGAGCCTAAGATTTGGGCGAAAAAGAGCCCCAGCAACTGACCCGCGATAATCTGTGCATAAAAGGCTTTGGTCGAGGCGACGGACATTTCGATATCGCGTCCGTCACTGGTGTAAAACACGCCGTGTGATTTGGTGGTAATATCTGATTGCCTGCGGTTGACAATGGAGATGATCTGAGCCCCCCGTTCTCTGGCCATGGCCACAGCCCGGTTGGTGTCCGTGGTGGTTCCCGATTGCGTGATCGGAATGACCAGCGTGTCGGTCAGGTCTTCTTTCAACCCGAATCCGCTCAATTCCGAGGCGACCCTGGACATAATATTCACCGGAGTGTCTTTCAGATAACGTGAGAATGCATCGGCAACAGCCTGGCCTGCTACGGCAGCCGTTCCATGTCCAATGACGATGATGTTCCGGATAAACCCATTCCTCAAACCGTTGCATACTGTTTCAGGAACCATGTCTTTTCCCAGGTTGAACGATACGCGTGGAGAGGATGGGTCCGTCATGGATATGCGGTATTTCCCCCTTAGCGTTCTTTTGACCGAGAGGGAAGATTCAGAGATTTCTTTCAGAAAAAAATGCGGACAGCTACTGCGGTCAATGTCACGGGTTGTGATTTCTGCCCGCTGCAGAGCATCCTCCGTCAGATGGATCACTGTGCCATCATAGAAACATGCGTCAATCCCGCTGATGCCGCCCCCCCGGTCATGATTCAGAACAAGAATCTGACCGGCAACGCTGCCGTTGGTCGTTTCACCGTTCATTTTGATGAAGTGCGGCGTTAATTCCACGAGTCCGTAAATCTCAGAAGAAAACAAATACTGGTCTTTGCTGATGCCGACATAAACGGACTGACCGCTGCCCTTGAGGGCCAGGAACATTTTATCGGGTTCCAGGTTGCTGGTCATGGCGATGGCATGGGATCCTTCAAAATCATTGACAGCCAGTCGAAAAGATTCAGAAAGATTGTTTCCCGAATTCAGGTATTTTTCAATTTGCAGCGGGATGATTTTGGTGTCGGTGGTGAGCTGCGGAGCAATCCGTTCTCTTCGGGTCTCCAGGGCTTGACGGAGAGCCGGATAATTATCAATGTCGCCGTTTAATACAACATTGATATGAGGTTCGACACCGGGGTACAGTGGACATTCGGGGAAGGCATACGCTGTTGTGTAGTTGTTTACCGGGTGGCAATTCTCTTCTGTGATGGAACCCACGGAAGCCCAGCGGGTATGCGTCAGCGCCGTTTCACAGGACGCATCGAGTCCGGCAAAGCATTGCAGGATACGGTCATTTTGAATTTCATTTCTTAAATCTGCAACGTTCCGTCCCAGTTCGCCGACAATGGAAAAAGTTTTATATGTGAAGGTGACGCTGGTGCCGGCGTGCGGGGTATTCGGGTTGGCGGCAATGAAAATGGACGAATTGACCAGGTCTCCTTTTTGTGTCCGACGCTGATAATCTTCAAGCAGTCCCATGGCGCTGATTTGCCCCAGGACATCTTGCATTGCTTTTTCATTTTTCAAGACGAAGGTCAACTGGATACCCGCGGAATCGCGTCCCCGAACTTCCAGCCGGTCGATTGCATTCAGTAGCAGATTTAGTTTGTGGTATTTGCGGAAGGTGTGAGGTGGAACATCGGCAGTCAATGTCTTCCCGGTCAGTTGCATTACTTTCCGCAGATTGTCCAGAAAATCCTGTTGCAGCATCCAGTAAAGGTCCTTGAGCAGAATCATGCGGCTGTTGATGGTCTCCAGGTCGGATGAGTTGATCTGGGCTGCCTGATTCTCAAGACATTTTTCTTCATGAGTAAGAAAATTTCTGATTTCCCTGCTCACAATCATTAAATCAGCAGCCCTGCCCTCATGAAAGAAAAGAAATTCCTGTGCATCTTCCCGTTTCAGATCCGATAAGGATTGATTCATGGCTTCCAGGGTTCTTATGCCGCCCAGATAATTTTCCGCAAAGTCCTTTTCTATTGAACAGTTTTGTAAACCGGCTTTTTTGGTTTTTTCCCAGAGGCCTGCCAGCGTGAGGTCAGCCATGATCGGCTCCGGTGAATTATACAGCCGGCAGGTCATCAAGCCGGCAAAGCCGCAATTCAGACGGCTGAAGTCGACGGGGAATAAAATAATCGCAGGGGCCTCCACGGCGGATGGACACCGGCCGATATAAACGCGGCAATTCGCGGTAAAGAGGTAAAGAGCATTAAGAATACTAAATATTTTTTTATAAATCATACATACCTTGTCATCATGTTTCTGTGAGTGTAAAAATTATCCTTCAAAGAAGCAGATCATCTTCTGTGTCACAATATCGGAAAGCAGACGTAAATCCCTGGCACGCATATCATAAACATGGACAACTTTTGCAAATCGGGCATCATCCGGCATCAGGTCCGTCAGGATGTTGGGCTGTTTTTTCATCCATGCGGTATTGAAAAAGACTCCTTCTTTTTCAGGATAGATGGCCATATAAAAAATATCCATTTCCACCATGTCCTGGAAAAAATGCGTTCCAAAGGACAGGTCGGGAATCAGGGAGCCGTCCTGGTAGGCGATTTCCCCTATAGCGGTTACATTGTTGATCTCCGAAAATGTAACCGGAACACCCATCGCAGGTGTGGTTGTCCCCCATCGTCCCGGACCCAGCAAGATGGTGGGCATGACTTCCCGCTTGCCGATTTGCCTGTTTAATTTGCCCGTGAGCCTGGCGACCTCATGCTTTTCAGAGATGCTTAAACCGGCATATCCTTTAGGGTCGATATAAATGATACGGGAAATGCCCTGATAGACGCTGCCGCCCATAAAATTGGCTTCCTGTTGCAGCAGAATCTTTGATTTACTGATTTTATCCGGCAGCTCCACACGGCTGTAATGGCCTTTGGTCTGAAAGGGACGGCATTGTAAAAGGTTAATCTGGGGTTTGCCCTGGGTAGTGAAGTTAACCGTAAATTCGATATCTACCGGATAGCGATAAACCTGCTCCAGTTTTTTCAACATCTTCGACATGGTCTTGACAAATGATGTGTTTTCGAGAAGCTCGTCAAAGGTCAGGATCCACGAGTCTCTGGCCTGTTTGCCCAGGGAATGCAAGTATTCGGATGCCGCCATATCGCGCGAGGCAATCAGGTCCAGATGGGCTTCAATTTCATGGGTAAGCAGGTCCGCTGCCGGAATTGTCTGAAAATCATTTTCCTGCAGATTTAAAAGATCCACTTCATTTTGTGAAAATCGTTTCATATCCTCCTGCCGGTTATAAGGCTTCATTAACGGAGCGTCCAGCGCAACGATGCGCGGATAGTCATTTTCCACGCGATTGACCGCCCGGGTTCCCAGGCCAAATACAATGCGCAGCATACCCGCTTTGGGGTCCATGCCTTTTTGCCAGACAAAGGTGTTGTAGGACAAACCGACGCCTGCGAGATCCGGGAAAAAATAGCTACTGCGGTGAGCGCCGGAGACGCGTTGCACCAGAAGCGCCATCTGTTCATCTTCATGGGCCATGCCCCGCTGCAGACGGTAGGTCAAGGCGTCTTCCTTCATGGTGGAAGCAAATATTTTGCGGACGGCTTCTTCAAAATTTCTGTAGCGTTCTTCGGGTGTTCCCTGGTTGGGACAGAAATAACTTTCGTATTTTCCGGCAAAAGCGTTGCCGAAGGCATCTTCCAGAAGCGAACTGGAGCGAACGATGATCGGCGATTGTCCGAAATATTCCAGCATGAGCTGAAACTGCTCCTTGACCTCATCCGGGAAAACACCATGAAGCATTTTGCTTTTCAGTTCGTAGGCGACTTTAAAATACCCTTCTTCGGTCTTTTGCGCCATGAGCAATTTCCACCAGCCGTTTTGCACCATATAGGAGTAGAAAATATCCGAGCCAATATAGAAAGAATCGTGTATTTCCAGCTCGGCATTCCAATCCATTGACTGGTCTTTGCGAAGGATGTTACGCGCAAGCAGCATGCCTACGGATTTCCCGCCGATAAATCCGGTCCCGATCAGTCGTTTCTTGATTTCCACCAGATCTTCCAGGGAGAAGTATTCTTTCACCAGCGATAACATTCTTTTCTCACGGCCGATCAGCACATGCGAAAGGGTTTCCACCATATTCTGCTTTTCCTTTACAGCGTCCGGGTCTTCCAGAATGGTGTTTGCTTTGAGGAAAATGCGGTCCCAGTAATCCAGATTGCGTGCGCCACTGGTCGCGTTTTTATCTGTCAGGTACGACAGGATGCTCGCGGCATCCGCACTGTTTAAAATCGGGACCAAGTTATCATCTTCCATGATGTGCGGCAAAAACATCGTCGGTGTGTAGCGTTTCCAGGCTTTCAGCGGATGAACACAGATTTTCCCGTTGTTGTTATAGATGTCCAGCAGCACCTGAGTCGTTTCGCGGATCCGCGCCACGGTCTTAAAAGAATGGCGGCTGCGCAGGATCGCAAAATAGGCCACGGTGTTTAATTCAAACAGGTAGGGACAGGTGATCACGAAGAAATTGCCAATCATCAGGTCCGTTGCCCAGGCCAGGAGCAGATCGGACAGGCAGTCAAAAACATAAAACACATCACGTCCTTCATCGCGGACAATGTTGTGCACCTGTGTGGAGAAGGATTCAAATCCCTTATTGGCATTCAGTTTATATACTTTAATTTGTTTGCCCGCCTGAAGCAGGGCAGGGTGGTTGGCAAAGCGCATATAGACAAGGCGCTGGTTCCGGGCCAGTGCCGTTTCCACGAACGGATCGACAAATTTCTTATAGTCCTCAATCGAGTCAACCTGAAGGACAACATTGTCGCCCATTTGCAGGTAACTGAGTATTTCATTCAAACCGTTTATGCCGGTGCTGACGCGGGGGTAAGGAGTCATAAAATCTTTCCTTTATTCCAGGGATTCTTACGGAACAAATTTGTACACCAAATATGGACTTATTTGTTCCTGATCATTATTGTAAAAATCAGGCTCATATTAAATATAATTAGCATTATCAGGCACTTGCCAAAATGATGCCTTAACAGGTCACATAAAAGGCATTGTGCCGGAAGTCTAAATCACCTCCGTCTTTCTGCTTCTATCAATTTCTGTGCCATGAATATTTCATGGATGAGATGAATCTCTTTCGAATCTGATTTTTCCGTGAACCAGATCATGACATTTTTGCACAGTTCTTCATAAACCATTTCCATCGAGCCAATTATTTTACCCACATTTCGGTTTTTTGAATGGTTAAAACGTACAATAATGTTCGTATTTATTAACGGAATTTTTCGTGAATATATCTGTATAATCAATAACTAATCAATCCTCAGTCATTTTGGCACCAACCTTGCGCTAGGAAATCTGAAAGAAAAATTTTAAGGAGGTATTAATCATGAATTCGGGAGATACAGCATGGGTTTTGATGGCCAGCGCGTTGGTTCTGTTGATGACCATCCCGGGACTGGCATTTTTCTACGGGGGATTGGTTCGCCGCAAGAACGTCCTCTCTATTTTGATGCAATGCTTCATTATCGTCTGCGTCATCAGTTTACAGTGGGTTTTGTTCGGCTACTCTCTGGCGTTCGGGCCGGACTTCCACGGCCTTATCGGCAATCTGGACTGGGCGGGCTTAAGCGGCGTCGGCGCGGCTCCAAACCCGGATTACGCCAAAACGATTCCGCATTCCGTCTTTATGATCTTTCAGGCCATGTTCGCCATTATTACGCCTGCCCTGATCATCGGCGCGTACGCGGAACGGGTAAAGTTTCCGGCTTTCCTGCTTTTCACGCTGCTATGGGCGACTTTTGTCTATGACCCGCTGGCGCACTGGGTCTGGGGAACGGGAGGATGGCTCAAGGCGATGGGCGGGCTGGACTTTGCAGGCGGCATCGTTGTGCATGTCAGCTCCGGTATTTCGGCCCTGATCCTGGCGTTATTACTCGGTAAGCGTGTCGGTTACAATCACAAACCGATTCGGCCGCACAACCTGCCTTTCACCGTTTTGGGTGCGGCACTTTTGTGGTTCGGCTGGTTCGGGTTCAACGCGGGCAGCGCCCTTGCGGCTGACGGCCTAGCCGCCAATGCCTTTGTGACCACCCATACGGCAACGGCCGCTGCCGGCTTGACATGGGCCCTGATTGAGTGGTGGCACAATGGAACCCCGACGATTCTGGGCGCGGCGACCGGCGCTGTGGCGGGTCTGGTTGCCGTCACACCCGCCTGCGGTTTCGTCAACCCGATGAATGCCATGTTTATCGGCATCATTGTCGCCTTTGTCTGCTACACCGCCGTTGCCGTCATTAAAGGCAAACTGGGCTACGACGACTCTCTGGACGCCTTTGGCGTGCACGGCGTGGGCGGAACGGTCGGAACAATCGCCACGGGATTATTCGCGGAAAAAGCGGTCAATGCGGCGGGCGCGGACGGCCTGCTGTTCGGAAACCTGCACCAGTTCGGCGTTCAATGCCTGATGCTGGTTGTGACCATCGCCTTTGCTGCGATCATGACCTTCATTATCTTCAAGATCGTGGACGCGATTATCGGCATGCGGGTCGAAGAGAACAACGAAATCATCGGCCTGGATCTGACCCAACAAAGCGAAGCCGCTTACACCGTCATTGAATAGGAGGAATAAACCATGAAATTAGTTATCGCCATCATACAGCCGCACAAACTGGAGGCTGTCAAAAGAGAGCTGGAAGCCGTGGACGTGAATTTAATGACCGTCACCAACGTGGTGGGACAGGGACGGCAAAAGGGCGTCACGGAAATTTACCGCGGCGCGAAGGAAGCGGGCGGCCTGCTCAATAAAGTCCGCCTGGATATCGCGGTCAACGAAGACTTTGTCGGACCGACGATTTCCGCCATCACCAAAGGCGCGCATACCGGATCGGTGGGCGACGGCAAGATCTTTGTAGTGGAACTTGCCGAATGCATCCGCATCAGCTCCGGCGAACGCGGCGGATTGGCCATCGGCTGAGGTTACGATCATGGATAACGGCAAAACATATGCAAGTGCGAATGCATTGGAGCGTTGCGTTTCCGACTGCGAGAAAACGGTCATTATTCACGCCCTGAGAAGAACAAAGGGCGATGCCGCGGCGGCCGCGCGGATGCTGGGGACAACCAAACGCGTTTTGGCGGGCAAAATCCATAAATATGAAATCGATTGCACACAATTCGAATCTCGATAACTGAAAAGGAGAATAAAAAAGACCATGAGACTGAACATGACAGGAATACGAATATTGATGATCCTATTGCTGATAATATTTTTATTTCCGGGGTTTATCCTGGCGGAAGAAACCTCCGGAAAGGCACTGGAAACTGAGCAGGCGGTTGAAGAGAAACCGGCTGCCGAATCAAAAGAAAGTGAACAAAAACAGGAGAACTACGGGATAACCGGGGAGGTGGCCGCCAGTGTTTTAAGTGCGTATATCTGGAGGGGGCAGGAGATGACGCGTCATGGCTGGGTGGTTCAGCCGTCGGCGACCATTGGCTATAGAGGTTTTTCAGTAAATATATGGGGAAATATTGATGCACGCCCTTACTCCGCCGGAGAGGAGCAATATTCTACTCATTTATCAGAAATGGATGTCACTTTGTCTTATACACACAAATTTGGCATCGTATCTCTGGGCGCCGGTTATATCTATTACGGCCTGGCGGCATTTTATCCCGGCGGTACCGATCCGCTAGATGCCCAGGAGATATTTGTGACCATGAGCGTGGATACTCTTCTCACACCGACTTTGACCATTTACAAGGAGATCGATCACTATCATCAATGGTATGCAACGCTGGGTGTCTCACATACCTTTAAATTGCATGAGAGAGTCGGTTTGAAACTGGCAGGCCAGATCAGCTACCTCAAAAGCCAAGACGAAACAACCTATCCGAAATTTGATTCGGATTCACTGGCCACAACAGACAGATTTAATAATTTCCATGATGCGACGGTTACGGTTTCTCTGCCGGTTACAGTGACGAAGAACATTACAATTACGCCGCTGTTGACGTATGTTTTCCCGCTGTCGAATGATGCGAGGTATGAAATGAAAGCGCGCGGCCTTCAGGGGACTCTGTACCCGTCAGACAAAGATAGCTCTTCGTTCCTCTATGGTGGTGTCACGTTAAGTTTTGCTTTCTAAGTTGGGAACAATTTTGCTGCCGCGGCAATTTATTTAAATAAATTGCCGCGGTTGATCGTAATCTTGCATAAGACGATGGAAGGAGAACCATTATGAAACTTGTCATAGCAATCGTACAATCCGACAAACTGCAGGATGTCAAGCAGGCACTGCGAAACGTCAAGGTTGGTAAAATCACGGTATCCAAAGTGGTCGGCTGTGGAGCACAGGTCGGTAAAACGGACACCTCCGATGGGGTTATTACTGATGGAAACCTTCTGGATCGTGTGCGTTTTGAAGTCGCCGTCAACGATGACTATGTTAAACCAACGCTGGAAGGGATTATTGAAGGTGCGCGCACCGGAAATATTGGGGATGGCAAAATTTTCATTGTTCCACTGGAGGAATGCATCCGCATCCGTACGGGGGAAACGGGACGATTGGCCATCGGATAAGGTGTTAAAAAGGAGATTATTATTCAATGAAAGCCCATTATTTCAAACATGTGCCTTTTGAAGATCTCGGTAGCATCCGTTCGTGGCTGATGAAAGCCAGCTACACCATCACCTGTACGCCTTTTTTTGAATCAGCAGACCTTCCCGTTTTGCAGGAAATTGACCTGCTGATTGTTATGGGTGGACCGATGAGCGTCAATGACGAAAAGATCCATCCGTGGCTTGTTCCGGAGAAAAAATTTATTCGTCAAATGATCATGTCCGGTAAACCGGTTTTGGGTATTTGCCTGGGCGCGCAGCTTATCGCCAGTGCGATGGGAGCAAAGGTGTATCCGAATTCCATGAAGGAAATCGGATGGTTTCCGGTCTATGGCATTCCATCAGACGACAGTTCCGTATTTTGCTTCCCGCAATCGTTGGAAGCTTTTCACTGGCACGGAGAAACATTTGACCTGCCTGCGGGAGCAACGCACATCGCAAAAAATGATGGATGCAAAAATCAGGCGTTTCAACTGGGCCGATCGGTCATTGGTTTACAGTTTCATCTGGAAACTACACCGCAGTCCGCCCGGGAACTTGTCGCGCATTGCCGAAACGAACTTGTCCCTGCAGCCTGTATTCAGACGGAAACGGAAATTTTGTCCGCAGCGGCTGCACAATATCAATCCATCAACCGTCTGATGGACAGGATCCTGGCATTCCTTTCGCGAAACATTTGATTACTTGTTTCTGCGTTCGTCAATATCGCCCGGATACATCATGGCGCCCGGTCCCCTCTCGCGTGTCCGGACCCGGATGACATCCTCGACAGGTGTCACGAAAATAATGCCGTCGCCGGTTTCTCCTGTATATGCAGATTGTAGAATCGTTTCCAGCGCGGCGTCCAGGTTGCGTGTGTTTAAGACAATGTTGATTTGTATTTTGGGAAGCATGTTGACCTGATAGGTTCCGGCGCGTCCAACCAACTGCACACCGCCCTGCCTGCCATGTCCGCGCACTTCAAACGTGTTCATTCCCACGATTCCAATCTCTTTGAGGGCATCGATAACGTCGTTTACCTTATCTTCGCGAATGATCGCTTCGATTTTTTTCAGCATGGTAAATTCTCCGTATAAAATGTTTTATGGGTTGCCAATTCAGGATTCATCATCTGGTCGTCAGTAGGATCGCTCCCCGTGGGAACTGATATCGAGCCCCACGTCTTCCTCGATCGGACTGACTCTCAACCCGATGCTCATATGAAGCATCTTGGCCAGCACATAGGTCATCACAAAAGAAAATATGATTGTGACAATCACAGCGGTAATCTGAATGGCAAGTTGGGCAGGATTGCCGAAAAACAACCCGTTGGCGCCCTCCGCGTTGACCGCCACGGTGGCGAACAATCCCGTGGCGATCGTGCCCCACATGCTCCCCATGCCATGGCAGGCCCAGACATCCAGGGATTCATCCAGCTTCCGTTGTTCCCGGAAACGCATTGCGTAATAGGCCAAGGGCGCAGACACAGCCCCTATCACCATGGCGGCCAGAGGTGTAACAAACCCGCAGGCCGGTGTAACCGCGGCAAGCCCAACCACCATTCCTGTCGCGATCCCCAGAGTGCTTGGTCTTCCGTCCAGCCAGGAAAGCAGCATCCAGACCAGACCGGCAGAGGCCGCCGATGTGTTGGTTGTAACGAGGGCGTTTACCGCCACACCGTTTGCACCGAGGGCGCTGCCCGCATTGAACCCGAACCAGCCTACCCACAGTAACCCGGTTCCCAAAACCGTAAGGGGAATATTATTCGGCTCCATCGGGACCTTGCCATGGCCTTTTCGTGGACCAATGACGATGGCAAACGCCAGTGCTGAAAAACCTGCGGCAATATGCACGACCGTCCCGCCTGCAAAATCAAGAACGCCCATTTCCTTCAGCCATCCCCCCTGTCCCCAGACCCAGTGGCAAAGTGGATCATACACCAGCGTTGCCCAGAGAAGGCTGAAAAGCAGGAAACTTTTGAATTTAACTCTTTCCACGAAGGCGCCTGTGATAAGTGCTGGAGTAATCACGGCAAACATCATCTGAAAAGCGGCGAAAAGTTCATGGGGGATGGTTTTTGCGTAAGCCGTGTTCGGCTCGCCGCCAACCCCCTGAAAACCCAGGAAATCCAGTCCGCCGATGAATCCCTTGATGTCGGGACCAAAAGAAAGTGAATAACCGTAAAGCACCCACTGGACGCCGATCAGGGACATGAAGATATAACTCATCGTTAACGTGGATAGAACATTTTTCCGCCGCACCATGCCGCCATAAAAAAACGCCAAAGCGGGCGTCATTAAAAGAACGAGAGAACAACACACTAATATCCAACCTGTATCACCTGTACTGATTTGAGCACCCATGATGTCGATTTTCCTCCCATTGGTATATCGTGATACCAGACAGCAAAGTTCCTGCCACAATATATTATTGATTAAATACGGGTAGTTATGTGTTTTGTTATTGGGCTGGCCACTGCATATTTGTGCAGTTTGAAAAATAGTAAAACAAAATTGTATTAAATGTCTAATGGTGCTCAGGCAGAAATCCGGCTGTATTCTGGCCGCTGTCTGTCATGAATGTAGAAATAATAGAACAATATTGTCTAATCGTACATTCTATATTATTTTAAATACATTAATAATTACAATAACTAATAGATCATCAGCATGTTCGGCATTAACTTTGCTTACATTCCGGACATAAACCGGAAGGGGAAAATAGCATTTTCATAAAAAACTTCATCCGGATTTTCAATTTCTGCACTGAGGGGTCGTCTAAAGGCAGGACAACAGGTTCTGGCCCTGTGAATCGAGGTTCGAGTCCTTGCCCCTCAGCCATTTCGTTCATGACGAATCAGAATAGAATTTCATCTTTAACCGTCTTTTTTTCTTTTATCTAAAATATGGTTTCTTCTTTGCATTATATCCAAAAGTGACAAAATTCTGGTTGAACTTGATACAATATTGTCACATAATGAAATATATTTTGATCCATGAGGTTTATGATAAAATTATCCATCTTTTACCGAGGAAATAATAGTGAGCATTCACAGTTATGAAGAATTAGCGGCCCTGCACGCCATTGCTAAAATTCTGGCACAGCCGGACGACCTGCATGACCGGTTGGAGAATATCCTGAAGGAAATGAGTATACGACTTGGGATGCAGCGCGGTATGATTTCACTTTTGGATCGTGAAAGGAAGGAAGCCTGGTTGGATATCGCCCATGACTTCAATATCGACGGGATGGAGGTTACCTACAAACCCGGCGAAGGCATTACCGGAAAAGTGGCGGCGACGGGACGCCCGATGGCTGTGGCCAATCTTGGTCAGGAAACGCATTTTCTGGATCGTACCGGTGCGCGCCGTCATTTGAATCGCGCAGAGCTTTCCTTTCTTTGTGTTCCGATCATGTACGACGGAGAAGTGATCGGCGTTTTATCTGCGGACAAGGTTGCCAGGGAGGTTGAAAACCTGGATAAAGAACTGGCGATGCTTTCTTCGGTAGCCGAGTTGATGTCTAAGATCGTGCATATTCGGGCACTGGAAGAAGAAAACCGCCGTCTACGTAAGATTGTTGGCAGTGGTCACTCCCCCTCGATGGACATTATCGGTCATTCCAAAGCCATGCAGGAAGTCTTCGGACTGGTGGCGCAGGTTGCCGATTCCAATACCACGGTTTTGATCACCGGTGAGACAGGAACCGGTAAAGAGCTTGTTGCCCGGGCCATTCACAATAACTCTCCGCGCAAGGACGGGCCGATGGTGCAGGTCAACTGTGCCGCGATTCCTGATACGCTGATAGAAAGTGAATTGTTCGGCCACGAAAAAGGCGCTTTTACCGGCGCGCTTGCACACCGCCGGGGACGCTTTGAAGAAGCCAACGGCGGTACCATATTTCTGGATGAGGTCGGCGAACTATCCGCTGCTGCACAGGTCAAGCTGCTGCGCGTTTTGCAGGAAAAGAGGTTTCAACCGCTGGGGTCCTCACGAGTGGTCAACGTCAATGTACGGATCATTGCCGCCACCAATCGGAATCTGGAACAGGATATTTTGTCCGACCGTTTCCGCGCGGATCTGTTTTATCGTCTGAATGTCTTCCCCATCTATTTGCCGCCGCTTCGTGAACGGGGCAGCGATGTGATTCTTCTGGCGGATCACTTTCTTCTGAAATACAACAAGGAAATGGGAAAGAAGGTCAAAAGAATTTCAACCGCTGCCATTGAAGTATTTCTGTCCCATAAATGGCCGGGGAATGTCCGCGAACTGGAAAATTGTATTGAGCGGGCGGTATTAATGACCAGGACCGATCAGGTGGACTGTGTTCACCTTCCGCCGTCTTTACAGATCAAAGAAAGAGAAACAGACCGCAAAGATCGCAGCAAGCTTTCTTCAGTCGTTGAAGCGCAGGAGAGAACGCTGATTATCGATGCGCTCACGGAAACGGGCGGCAATCAGACCAAAGCGGCAAAAATGCTGGGTACGACGAAACGTATTATTCAGTACAAGATATCGAAAATGGGCATTGATCCGAAGCATTTCCGTAAAAACAACAAAGATTCCAATTTGTGAGAAACGTTTTTGTCCGTTTGCGGGCTGAAGCTGCGCTTCCTGCCAAAGCGTCATGTATGCAATCGGTACAATAATGTTTCATTCTCAAAAAAGATAACAAATTTGTTTGTTTTTTCATAAAATACAAAGCCAAAAACTTTTCATCAATAAGGTCTTTTTTTCGTTTTATTTATTTTTTCATTTCCAGCCTGCCGCTGTATATACACGACAGAGCAAATCATGGAAGCACTTGACAAGACTCAATTCCTCTCTTTCCGGGAATGACCATTACAACTAATCCATATTCCTACAGGAACAAATCATCACCGACCGGAATACATTTTCATCCAAAATCCACCTCTGGCATGACTTTGGCAATCATGAAGTCAGGTACGGGTTTATCAAACAGCCCGAGTTCAGGGAGGAATATTTTTTATGTGTCGTTTGTTTGCCGTCACCAGTAATGAACCACTTTCGCCGATGATGGCCATCGATGCCCTCAATGTGATGAAAGAAGGGCATGACGGTTCGGGACTGGGCTTGTTCTTGACAGATCTCGGAGGTGACTTCGAAAAATTCAAAAACGAGCCGATTCTTTCCGGCATCTTTTCCAACGAGGGCATCAAAGCGCTGGACCGTTTCATGATAGATCTGGATTTCATGGTCAAATACAAACTGTCTTTCCGTCCGACAAAGACAACCCCCGCCGGGACCCCCAGGAGAGACAACTATGTCATCCGTGTTTATGAATATCCGGCGGAATGGGAGGGCTTGAGCCCGGAGGAGATTCAGTTCCGGCTGATGATGGTGCAACTGCAGCTTCGGGAAATGGGAGCGAAAGACAATTCCATGCTGATCTTCAGCTTCTGGCCGGACATCATCATGATCAAGGAAGTGGGAGATCCTTTAACCGTTGCCCAGTACCTGGGATTGGACCGGAAGGAACTATTGGCGCGCACCATTCTCAGCCAGGGCCGTCAGAATACAAACTATTCAATTGATATTTACGCCTGTCACCCGTTTTTTATCCAGGGGATGGCAACCATGACCAATGGGGAAAACACGGCATTTGTGCCCATTCGTGAATTTCTGATGTCGCGCAATTTTCCGGGCTATACGGGCTACCAGTCCGACTCGGAAGTATTCGCCCACATCCTGCATTACATGCAAAAAAAACTGGGCATGGGCATGGAGATGTATAAACATATTATTACACCACTGAAAGATGAAGAGCTTGACAAGCATCCGGACGGTGGGCTGCTGAGAAAGTTGAAACAAAGCTGCCGTCCTTTGATCATCGACGGTCCGAACTGTGTGATCGGCTGTTTGCCCGACAAGTCGATGTTCATGGTACAGGATTCTAAAAAGCTGCGTCCCGGTGTGGTGGGTGGACGTCCGGGCATTTTCGCTTTTTCATCGGAAATGTGCGGACTGGACGCGGCAATCCCGGAGAGAGACATCAATCTGGATGACCAGCCGATGCGATATGAAACCGTTATTGTTCGCCGTGAGCGGCAGGAGATAGAAAAATGGAACCAATGGGACGCCTTACCCCCTCTGCACTAAGCACCAAAGACCTGCCCTGGCAGATTCTCTGGAACAAGGAAAAGTGCACACTGTGCGGAAGCTGCACGGCTATCTGTCCCGTACGGGCCATTGATCTGGGCGTGCACCGGAAACGCACACTTCAGGTGCCAGTTGGCCTGGAAACCAGATCAGGCAACCTTGTTTCCATTTATCACGGGATTGACCAGCGCACAGACCCGGCACACGCCTGTATGGGATGCGGCATGTGTACGATGGTTTGCCCCAATGGAGCTATTGCACCGATGCGCAGTAATGAAATAGACAAGCTGCGTTTTCATATCAATCAAAACGGTGAACCGCGCAGACGCGGCGGCCGCAGAAACAATCCCGACAGCGTTCTGGATAAAATCAAGTTTGTCCGCATTTCCATGCTGACCGACCCCGCGCTGGATGCAGGGCGCCATGAGTTTGAGCTGCGCACTTTGCTGGGCAGGGTTCTGCCGCCGGACGAAATGCTGAAAGTCAGCCGTGAGTCCGGCTGGATGCCACCGGTTCGGGAAATCTATCCACTGGTGATCGGCAGCATGTCTTTCGGCGCTTTGTCTCCGAATATGTGGGAAGGCCTGCAAATGGGCGTGACCTACCTGAATGAAGAACTGGGCATGCCTGTCCGTATCTGCACGGGTGAAGGCGGTTGCCCTCCGAGGCTTTTAAAGTCGCGCTTCATCAAATATGTCATCCTGCAGATCGCCAGCGGCTATTTCGGCTGGGATGAAATTATCCACAGCCTGCCCCAGATGAAGGAAGATCCATGCGCCATTGAAATCAAATACGGCCAGGGAGCCAAGCCTGGCGATGGCGGCCTGCTGATGTGGTATAAAGTCAACAAACTCATCGCCGCGATCCGTGGCGTGCCGCAGGGTATCAGTCTGCCCAGTCCGCCCACGCATCAGACAAAATATTCGATTGAGGAGGCGGTGGCCAAGATGATCCAGTCCATGTCCATGGCCTGGGGATTCCGGGTTCCGGTATATCCGAAAATATCCGCAACAAGTACGGCGATGGCCGTCCTCAACAACTTGACCAGAAACCCCTACGCGGCCGGACTGGCGATCGACGGCGAAGACGGAGGCACAGGAGCGGCCTACAACGTATCGATGGATCATATGGGGCATCCAATCGCCAGCAATCTGCGCGACGCATATCTTACCCTGGTCAAACTGGGTAAACAAAACGAGATCCCCCTTTTCGCGGGCGGTGGCGTCGGAAAAAACGGCAATCTGGCCGCCAATGCCGCCGCCCTGATCATGCTGGGTGCAAGCGGTGTCCAGACCGGGAAATACATCATGCAGGCGGCTGCGGGCTGTCTGGGTTCGGAATCCGACCGCTGCAATGTCTGCAATATCGGCGTTTGTCCCAAGGGGATCACCTCGCAGGATCCGCGGCTGGACCGCAGACTGGATCCGGAAAAAGTCGCAGAAAGACTCGTGGATATGTATGTAAGTTTTAATACGGAATTAAAGAAAATCGTCGCTCCGCTGGGACGTTCCACGTCTCTGCCGATCGGTATGTCGGATGCGCTCGGCATTAGTGACGCGGATGCAGCCCGGCGTCTCAATATCAAGTATGTGCTGTAGATCATGAAACAGGGAAGCAACATGACCAAAAGAGATTCGATTAAAATTGACGGACTGGAAAATAACATCCGTGTTGAATCGCGGATCATGGAAGAGCGTATTCAGAAAGCCGTGGAAGCCGGGTATCGGCAAATTGAAGTAACGGCTTATGGTCAGCACGGCATCGGTGGACGTCTGTGGAGATCCGGCGAAAAGCAAATTAAAGTCGATGTGTTGGGTACTTCCGGCCAGCGCCTGGGTTCGATGGGATTTGCCAATACGGTTATCGAAGTGTTTGGTCCTGCTTCCGATGATATCGGCTGGCTGAATGCCGGAGCTGAAATTATTGTGCATGGCGATGCGACCAACGGTGTGGCCAATGCCATGGCGCAGGGCAGGATCTATATTGACGGTGATATTGGTGCACGTGGAATGACCATGACCAAGCACAACCCCCGATTTGAACCGCCCCAACTCTGGGTGTTCGGGAAGGTGGGCGATTCGTTTGCCGAGTTTATGGCGGGCGGCATTGCGGTTGTCTGCGGCGCAGGTGCTGAAGGGAATAAAAATGTGCTGGGCTATCGTCCCTGTGTCGGGATGGTGGGCGGCAAGATTTTTTTCCGGGGGATGCAGGAAAATTACAGCCGGGCCGATGCAAGACTGTTGACGGATCTTCCCGAAGAGGAATGGCAGTGGCTGCAAACCAATATGAAGCGATTTTTGCAGGCTGTCGGAAAACAGTATTTATTTGATCAGCTGACTTCACATCGCAAAGAGTGGCAGCTCCTGGTGGCCAGAAAGCCCTCCGAAAAACTTGCGCGTGATGTCCGCCCGATGGCCCGTTTCAGAGAAGAGATATGGGACGGTGAACTGGGGAAAGGCGGCGTGATCGGAGATTTGTCGAGCCTGGATCGTTCGCCCATCGGCCTTTTACCGACTGGTGAGCTCAGGCGCTTTGTTTCCGTATGGGCCAATGAAAAATATCTTCCCCCCTGTCAGTCCGCGTGTCCCACCGGCATCCCGGTGCAGAAGAGATGGGAACTGATCCGTCAGGGAAAAATCGATGAAGCGGTCGATCTCGCCCTGCAATATACACCTTTTCCGGCCACGGTTTGCGGTTATCTTTGCCCGAACCTCTGTATGCAGAACTGTACACGCCGCCGGGTGAGCCTTCCGGCCATTGATATCAGGGTTTTGGGAAAAGCTTCGCTTTCGGCGAAAACACCGGTTCGTCTTCCTGAGACCGGAAAAAAGATTGCCGTGATCGGCGGCGGTGCGGCGGGATTATCCGTAGCATGGCAGTTATGGATGAAAGGCCATGAAGCTGTCATCATCGAGGGGAGAAAAAAACTGGGCGGCAAGATCACGGATTCCATTCCCAAAAGCCGTATCCCCGTTGACGTGGTAGAGCATGAAATCAACCGGCTGGCTAAATGTATCCGTAAAATGCACCTGGGCAAACCTTTAACAAAGGAACGTTTTTTGAACCTGAAACAGGAAAACGATTATATGGTCATTGCCGCCGGAGCTGTGAAACCCAGAAAATTGAATGTTCCCGGCATGGAAAAAGCTCTGACAGCCCTGGAGTTTTTGCAGCAAAGCAAGCTGGATTGCGCAGAGGTAGGGAAAAGGGTGGTGATTGTCGGAGCAGGGAATGTCGGATGTGATGCGGCAACGGAGGCTTTCCGTCTGGGAGCGCAAAGCGTAACGCTCATCGACATTCAGCCGCCGGCCTCCTTTGGCATAGAGAGGGAGCATGCCGAGGCGGCGGGAGCGAAATTTTTATGGCCGCGTTTCACAAAGGCTGTGACCGATGAAGGGGTTGTCTTAACCGATGGTGAACTGCTGCCAGCGGAAACCGTTATTGTTGCTGTGGGTGACATGCCGGATCTGTCCTTTCTGCCGGATGAAATCCGTACAGAAAAAAATTTTATCACGGTGGATGAAACATACGCAACCAGTGATCCCCAGGTTTACGCGATCGGTGATGTGGTTCGTCCCGGTTTACTGACCGACGCCATTGGCGCCGGGCGAATTGCGGCACGCACGATTGACGGCCTTTTGAGGGGTGCGTCGGAAACCTATGACAAACTGCCGGCCATTCAATATGAGCGGGTCAAGCTTCAGTATTTCGATTCCCGCATGGGAGAATTCACCGACACGTCGTCCTGCGCAAACAGCTGCGCTTCATGCGGTGCCTGCCGGGACTGCGGCATGTGCGAAGAAATTTGTCCACAAAAGGCCATTACCCGCAAAGAGACGGCCGGCGGAGGTTTTGAATATATTGTCAATGATGAAAAGTGTATCGGCTGCGGTTTCTGTGCAGGAGCCTGCCCAACCGGCGTTTGGGAAATCATGGAGAATGAACCTGTTGAATAAAACATTATTTGAGTACATGGAAAGGATGGAGACGTTATGAAAAAATTAAACCCGATTCTGGCAGCGGAAAGACAATATGTAATCGAAAAAGAGAAGTTTGTCCCCGTATCGCAATATTTTGGAGAGGATACCTTCAACAATAAGGTAATGAAGGAGAAACTTCCCAAAGATACCTTCAGGAAATTAATGGAGGCAATTAATGAAGATAAAATGCTGGATGCCGAAACAGCGAATATTGTCGCTCATGCAATGAAGGAGTGGGCACTCGACAAGGGTGCAACACATTTTGCACACTGGTTTCAACCGATGACAGGAATCACGGCTGAAAAACATGACGCATTTGCCGATCCCTGCGGTCCCGGCGCTGTGATCGAGCGGTTTTCCGGAAAGCAGCTGGTGCAAGGGGAACCGGATGCATCTTCTTTCCCCTCCGGCGGTATCCGTGCAACATTTGAGGCTCGCGGTTATACGGCCTGGGATATGTCTTCCCCCGCTTTTATCAAGCGCAACGGCATTTCCACGACGCTGTGCATTCCCACCGCTTTCATTTCCTATACCGGTCAGGTCCTGGATAAGAAAACGCCACTGCTGCGCTCCATCCGCGCACTCAGCAACAGTGCCGTCAAAATGCTCAAACTGCTGGGTGCTAAAAACGTGAAAAAGGTCCATTCCAATCTGGGACCGGAGCAGGAGTATTTCCTGATTGATATGGATTATTATTATAAGCGCCAGGATCTGGTACTGGGCGGTAGGACCCTAGTCGGCGCACCTCCCGCCAAGGGGCAGGAACTGGAAGATCAGTATTTCGGAAGCATCAAAGAAAGAATATCTTCCTATATGCACGATGTGGAGGAAGAGCTTTTCAAGCTTGGAATCCCTGCCAAAACACGTCACAATGAGGTTGCGCCAAGCCAATACGAAATTGCCCCTGTCTATGAAGAAGCCAACCTTGCCGTGGATCACAACCAGCTGGTCATGGACACCCTTAAATATGTTGCCAAGAAGCACCGTCTGGCGGCCCTGCTGCATGAAAAACCTTTCGCCAAAATCAACGGTTCGGGTAAGCATGTCAACTGGTCGCTGTCTGATGATAACGGCAATAATCTCCTTAATCCGGGGAGTACGCCACAGGACAATATTCATTTTCTGGTATTTTTGATCGCTACCGTGCGTGCCGTCTACAAGCATGCGGATATTCTGCGTGCAGCGGTGGCCTCCTATGGCAATGATCACCGTCTGGGCGCCAATGAAGCCCCTCCGGCCATCATCTCCGTATTTCTGGGCGAACAGCTGACCCGTATTTTGTCAAATATTGAAAAAGGCACAGTGACCAAGGCAACCAAGGAGGAAATCATTGATCTTGGGATTTCCTCTCTGCCTCAGGTCAGCAAGGACAATACCGACCGCAACCGAACATCTCCCTTTGCCTTTACCGGCAACAAATTTGAGTTCCGGGCGGTTGGTTCGTCGCAAAATATTGCTTCGCCGGCCCTGGCGATCAATACGATGGTGGCCGAAAGCCTGGACGAACTGGCCGAGAAAATATCAGCCCGAAAGACAAAAAACATTAATCAGGCAGTCTTTGACGTTTTAAAAAGCGAGATCAAGTTGATTAAGCCGATTCTCTTCAACGGCGACAACTATACGAGAGAATGGGAAGTCGAAGCGAAGAAAAGGGGACTGCCTAACGAAAAAACAACGCCCAGCGCACTAAAAGCGTTAATTACCGACAAGGCGTTGAAGCTTTTTGAAAAATATGAAGTGCTTTCTAACGTGGAGCTTAAATCGAGATACCTGATTCATGTCGAACGCTACATTAAGGATTTGGAAATAGAAGTCAACTGCCTCAACAACATCTGCATGACGCAGGTGATTCCGGCTGCCGTGGCTTACCAGAAGAAACTGGCGAAGGCGATTATCGATACAAAAGAAGTTCTGGGCTCTTCCGCAATGGTATCGTCTGAGAAAGACCATTTAAAGAAAATTCTGGATTTGATCAATGATATCTATGCTACCAATAAAGATATCCAAAAAAAGGTAGAAGCTGCCTCTGACGTTCATGATGAGCCCGGTAAGGCGGAAATGCTCGGCAGTAAGGTGAAGCCGAAGATGGATGAGCTTCGTGAATATGTCGACGCCCTGGAAAATATCGTAGATGACGAAACATGGCCCCTGCCTAAGTTTTGGGAGATGCTGTTTATCAGCTGATGATCCATATGCCCCTGATTCGAAAAGATTGTAAAGCCTTGCTTGTCCTGGAAGATGGAAGTGTCTTTGATGGTTTCGTCTTTGCAGGCACGGGCGAGGCCCTTGGGGAAGTTGTCTTTAACACGGGCATGACCGGTTACCAGGAAGTCATTACGGATCCTTCCTATAAAGGACAGATTGTCGCCATGACCTATCCGCTTGTCGGCAACTATGGCATCAATGATGAAGACATGGAATCGGCGGGTATTTACCTGGAAGGATTTATTGTCAAAGAGTATCAACCTCACCCCAGCAACTGGCGAATGAAAAAAAGTCTGAAATCATTCCTGGAAGAAAGAGGCAAAATCGGGATCGAAGGCATAGATACGCGTGCTCTGACGAGACACTTGCGGCTGTCCGGTTCGATGAAGGGGATGATATCCACAAGATCTGCAGACATTCATGAATTACTGGAGATGGTAAGGGCATACCCCGGGCTTGTCGGGCGAGACCTGGTGCGCGAGGTTTCCTGCCGGAAACCCTATCTGTGGGAAAAAGGCGAGCCTTCACCAAATCCAATACCTGCTCAAAAAACGGGCAAAAAACCGCGGGTCGTTGTTCTGGACTGCGGCGTCAAATATAATATTTTAAGGCTGCTGGAAAACAACGGCTGCGAAGTCGTTGTTGTGCCGTCATTTGCCACAGGCGACGAGATTCTTGCTTATCAACCTGAGGGGGTGCTGCTCTCCAACGGTCCCGGTGATCCGGCGGCTCTTCCGTATATTGTGGATGCGGCGCGGACGATTCTCGGCCGGACGCCGGTTTTCGGCATCTGCCTGGGCCATCAGATTATCGGCCAGGCCATCGGTGGTTATACAGAAAAACTAAAATTCGGACATCACGGCATTAACCAGCCCGTCAAGAACCTGGAAAACGGCAGGGTGGAAATCACTTCTCAGAATCACGGCTTTGTGGTTGTGCCGGAATCGGTTGCAGGCAGGGCAGATACATCCTATACAAATTTAAACGATGCAACTTCCGAAGGAATGAAGCTTTCCGGAACCATGAGCGTTCAGTATCATCCCGAAGCAGCACCGGGACCGCGTGATACGGAGTATTTATTTTCTCAGTTTATTGAATTCATCAAAAAGGAAAAGGTGAAAGCCCAGTGATTCTGATCATTGATTTTGGTTCGCAGTACAATCAGCTGATTGCCCGCCGGGTGCGGGAGCACCATGTTTACTGTCAGATTGAGCCGCCAAACATCAGCATTGAAGCGATCAGGGAGCTCGCACCGGAGGGCATCATCCTGTCGGGCGGTCCGGCCAGTATTTATTCCAAAGGTGCCCCGCGTGTGGACAAAGATATTTTTGAACTAGGCATTCCGATCTTGGGTATCTGCTACGGCCTGCAGTACATGATTGATTCCCTGGGGGGCAAAGTCACCCGATCTGCCAAGAGGGAATATGGATTTGCCGAGCTTCTGATCAGGAGGCAAAGAGGAATCTTTTCCGGAGTGGAAGAGAAAACCCGCTGCTGGATGAGCCACGGAGACTCCATAGCGGCTCTGCCCAAAGGTTTTGTGATTACCGCCTGCACATCGAACACCCCGGTGGCGGCGGCTGAAGACGTCCGGCGTCGTTTTTACGGTCTGCAATTTCATCCGGAAGTTGTTCATACCCGTTCAGGGGGGAGAATGCTGGCCAATTTTCTGTTTGAGATCTGCGGGTGTCGGAAGACCTGGTCGATGAAATCCTTTATCAATCATGCTGTGGATGAGATCCGTCAGCAAGTGGGCTTGGACAAAGTTATTTTGGGGCTTTCCGGCGGGGTGGATTCCTCGGTGGCGGCAGTCCTTCTGCACAAAGCCATAGGCCGTCAGCTCACCTGCGTATTTGTAGACAACGGTGTACTTAGAGCAGATGAAGCCGAACGTGTCATAGAGATGTTTAAGAAAAACCTGCACATCAATTTGCGGTTTTCCCGTTGTGGTAAGTTATTTCTTAAAAAATTAAAAGGGGTAACTGATCCGGAAAGGAAACGTAAAATTATCGGTCGCACTTTTATCGAAGTATTTGATCAGGAAGCGCAAAAAATCAAAAATGTGAAATATCTGGCCCAGGGGACGCTTTATCCTGATCTGATAGAATCCCGATCGGCTTTCGGTGGTCCCAGCGCAGTGATCAAGTCACACCATAATGTCGGAGGCCTTCCCAGGACTATGAAATTGCAGCTGATTGAGCCGCTCAAGCATTTATTCAAGGATGAAGTTCGACTTTTGGGGAAGGAACTGGGATTACCGCGGGACGTTGTCTGGCGTCAGCCGTTTCCCGGTCCGGGGCTGGCCGTCCGGATTATCGGGGAGGTCACGGCAGCCAGGCTGGCCGTTTTGAGGAAAGCGGACAGCATATTATCGGAAGAGATCCGAGCCGCCGGACTTTATTACCGTTTGTGGCAGTCCTTCACGGTCATGCTGCCGCTGAAAAGCGTCGGCATCATGGGAGATCAGCGGACCTATGAAAACATCATTGCAATCCGTGCCGTGACCAGTGACGATGCCATGACAGCCGACTGGGCGCGACTGCCGCAGGATCTTCTGGCGCGCGTATCCACACGCATCATTAACGAAGTGCGCGGGATCAACCGGGTGGTCTATGACATCAGCTCGAAACCGCCCAGCACGATTGAGTGGGAGTAGAAGGAACCGGTGCATCGCCGTTAATGGGATGAAGAAAAAAGTGGTAAAAAGACGTGCCGAAAAGAAGCGACATTAAAAAAATACTCCTGATCGGGTCCGGACCGATTATTATCAGTCAGGCCTGTGAATTCGACTATTCCGGAACTCAGGCCTGCAAGGCACTGCGTGAAGAAGGTTATGAAGTGGTCCTGATCAACAGCAATCCGGCGACCATCATGACCGATCCTGAAATGGCCGACCGCACCTATATAGAACCGATTACACCTGAGGCTGTGGCGAAAATCATCGCCCGTGAGCGTCCGGATGCGCTGCTCCCCACGCTGGGTGGCCAGACCGGTCTCAACACAGCCGTGGCGCTGGCGGAATCCGGTGTGCTTAAGGAGTATAACGTCGAGATGATCGGTGCATCCCTCGACGTTATTCATAAAGCGGAAGACCGCGAGAAGTTCAGACATGCGATAGAAAAAATCGGCCTCAGGATGCCAAGGAGCGGTTTTGCGCGCAGTATGCCGGAGGTGATGAAAATTGCCGAAGAAATCGGCTTCCCTCTTATTATACGGGCGTCTTTCACGCTTGGCGGAACCGGGAGCGGCGTGGCTTATAACCGTGAAGAGCTTATAGATATAGCGAAGTCAGGTCTGGATGCCAGCATGATATCCGAGGTCATGATTGAAGAATCTGTGCTGGGCTGGAAAGAGTATGAGCTGGAAGTCATGCGCGACAAATCCGACAATGTCGTCATCATTTGTTCCATTGAAAATTTTGATGCGATGGGTGTGCACACGGGTGAGTCGATCACGGTAGCACCGGCGCAAACGCTCACGGATAGGGAATATCAAACCATGCGGGATGCTGCAATTGCCATCATGCGCGAAATCGGTGTGGAGACGGGTGGTTCCAATGTTCAGTTTGCCGTTCATCCACAAACCGGCGAGATGATTGTTGTAGAAATGAATCCGCGAGTGTCGCGCTCATCGGCACTGGCTTCGAAGGCGACAGGCTTCCCGATTGCTAAAATCGCCGCGAAACTTGCTGTGGGGTACACACTTGATGAAATTCCCAACGATATTACTCGCGAGACAATGGCGTCCTTTGAGCCGACCATCGATTACTGTGTTGTGAAGATTCCGCGTTGGACATTTGAAAAATTCCCGGAGACAGAGGACTTTCTTACCACCTCCATGAAGTCGGTGGGTGAAACGATGGCGATAGGACGTACGTTTAAAGAGGCGCTGCAGAAAGCGGTCCGTTCGCTGGAAATCGGCCGTTTCGGATTCGGGCAGGACTTGCCCGAAGACCGGCAGGAAAGAGAGGCGCTTCTGAAAAGCAAGCTCATCAAGCCCAATTCACTGAGGCTTTTCTATATTGCCGAAGCGCTCAAAGACGGCATGACTCTGAACGATGTTTATGACATCACAAAAATTGATCCATGGTTTTTGCACCAGATACAGAATATTCTGGAGGCGGAAGACGAACTGAAAAACTCGGAACCAACGCCTGAGTTTTTACGGGCCGCAAAAGAAATGGGATTTTCGGACCGGGCTTTAAGTGCATTCTGGAAGAAGACAGAACAGGAGATCCGGGATTGGCGTAAAAAAGAAGATATCTTTCCGGTTTATAAACTTGTCGATACCTGTGCGGCGGAATTCGAAGCCTACACGCCTTATTATTATTCCACCTATGAAAAGGAGAATGAATCAAGGCCATCCGCCAAAAAGAAGGTAGCGATCATCGGCGGCGGTCCAAACCGGATTGGACAGGGCATTGAATTTGATTATTGTTGTGTCCATGCTTCTTTTGCCTTGCGCGAGGAGGGCATCGAGAGCATCATGATCAACTCCAATCCGGAAACCGTCAGCACGGATTACGACACATCGGATAAACTGTTTTTCGAGCCGGTGACGCTGGAAGACGTTTTGCATATTATACAAACAGAAAAACCCGACGGGGTTATCGTTCAGTTTGGAGGCCAGACACCGCTCAATCTGGCGCGCGGCCTGGAAGCCGCCGGTGTGCCGATTGTTGGAACTTCGCCTACCTCCATTGACCGTGCGGAAAACCGCGACCGGTTTCAGGAGATTGTTCACAAGCTTCATCTCAATCAGCCGGAGAATGATACGGCCATGGATGTCGGGCAGGCGCTGGTTGCGGCCGGGCGCATCGGTTACCCGGTTCTGGTCCGTCCGTCCTACGTGCTGGGTGGACGTTCGATGGAAATCATCTACGATCCGGAAACACTCAAATCGTTCATGGCCAAAGCACTACTTGTTTCTCCCGGACACCCGGTTTTGATCGATAAGTTTCTGGAAGACGCTGTTGAAGTGGACGTGGACGCAATCAGTGACGGCAGGACAACCGTTGTGGCGGGAATCATGGAGCATATCGAAGAAGCGGGAATACATTCGGGCGACAGCGCCTGTGTCCTTCCTCCGCTTACCCTTTCCGGGTCGTTGCTGGACCGGATAGAAGAACAAACGAAGATGCTGGCGGCCGAGCTTAACGTGATCGGTCTCATGAATATTCAGTATGCTGTGAAAGACGGGACACTGTATGTGCTGGAAGTCAACCCGCGTGCCTCGCGTACGGTGCCGTTTGTCAGCAAGGCGATCGGTGTGCCTCTGGCAAAGCTGGCCACCAAGGTGATGCTGGGCAAAAGTCTGGAGGAACTGGGTTTTACCCAAACATTGAAGCCCAAGCACATCTCCGTCAAGGAAGCCGTCTTTCCGTTTAACCGCTTCCCGGAAGCGGATGTCGGCCTTGGACCGGAAATGAAGTCCACCGGAGAGGTGATGGGTATCGATGAATCCTTTGGCCTGGCCTTTGCCAAATCGCAGATGGCGGCCGGTTTCAGAGTGTCGGCTTCCGGGTCCGTCTTCATCAGCGTTCATGATGATCATAAAAACAGGATTGTGAACGTTGCCCGGTTATTTGATCAACTGGGTTACAGAATCCTGGCGACGTCAGGGACGGCGAGGTATCTCGGTCGACACGGTATTGGCACCACTGTTGTCAATAAAGTCAGTGAGGGCCGGCCGCACGTCATTGATTATATCAAGAACGGCGACATCCAGATGGTTATCAACACCAGTGTGGGCCGCAAATCGTCCCGTGACGCCTATCACATCCGCCGCGGTGCACTGGCCTACAATATTCTTTACACCACTACGCTGGCGGGAGCGAGGGCGCTTGCCGAAGCGGCGAAAGCGATGAACCATCAGGACTGGAACGTATGCTCTCTGCAGGAGTACCATAAAAAATGACAGTATTTGGTGCATCTATGAATGAAAGCGGCCGTCCCCGTGAGGAGTGCGGTGTTTTCGGCATTTACGGACATGAAGATGCGGCGCGCGTAACCTATTTTGGTCTTTTCGCCCTTCAGCACCGCGGACAGGAATCTGCGGGTATTGTTGTGTCCGACGGTTGTCATGTCTTCGAACATAAAGGCATGGGGCTAGCCTCCGGCGTGTTTAAGGAATCCATTTTACAGAAGCTTACCGGATCGCTCGCGATCGGCCATGTCCGTTACTCCACCACGGGTTCTTCTACGATATCCAATGCTCAACCCTTTCTTGTGCATGTGGGCGAGGAATATTACGCCCTCGGGCACAACGGCAATATTGTAAACGCCCAGTCCCTGCGTTCTGAACTGGAAAGTCGGGGATCAATTTTTCAGTCAACGATGGACAGTGAAGTCATTATCCATTTAATGGCGCCTCATTTAAAGAGAGGTCTGGAGAAGGCGCTTTCCATTGCACTGCAGCAGGTTGAAGGCGCCTACAGCATGGTGATGCTGACGCGGGACAAAATTATTGCGGCCCGCGATCCGCGCGGCTTCCGGCCATTGGCTTTAGGCAAACTCAATGGCGGCTGGGTGGTGGCATCAGAGACCTGCGCGTTTGATCTGGTAGGTGCCGAGTATATTCGGGATGTAGAGCCCGGTGAAATCATTATCATTGATGCGCAAGGGTACCGGAGTTTGAAACCTTTTCCCATCATGAAACATTGCCACTGTATTTTTGAACTGATTTACTTTGCCCGTCCCGACAGCCAGATATTCGGCCAAAATGTTTATCTGTGCAGAAAACGACTGGGTCATGAACTGGCAAGGGAATACCGGCCGGACGTTGACCTGGTGATGCCGTTTCCGGATTCCGGAAATTACGCCGCGATCGGTTACGCGGAAGAAAGCGGCATTCCCTTTGAGATGGGCATGATCCGTAATCACTACGTTGGCCGCACTTTTATTCAGCCGACCCAACCGATGCGCGATTTTGCCGTGCGGGTGAAACTCAATCCGGTCAAGCCCCTTTTGGAAGGAAAGAAAGTCCTGATTGTCGAGGATTCCATTGTCCGCGGCACGACAAGCCGCAACCGCGTGAAACACCTTAAGGGGGTGGGTGCCAAGGAACTCCACATGGTGATCAGTTGCCCGCCCACCATGTTTCCCTGCCCGTACGGCATCGACTTTTCCTCCAAGGGAGAGTTGATTGCCACGAAAAAAGAGAACGAAAAAGCCATTGCCGACTTTATCGGCCTGGATTCACTTCACTACCTGAGTGTTGACGGAATGGTCAAAGCCACCGGAATGCAAAAAGAGGGTTTCTGTCTTGCCTGTTACACCGGCGACTATCCCATCGCCCCTCCTGAAAAAATCGATAAGTTCTGCATGGAAATCAAATAACTATCGAATAGTCTTCTTTTCTCTCACTTTGCTGATGGTATCAGTTGCTCCGGTCCTCTAATTGACTTGACCGTCTGCTGTTTTTGCATTATAAGCCCCGCAGTCGATAGATCATTGATGCATTATCAGGAGGAAAAAATGAGAATCATATTGCTGGGAGCTCCGGGCGCGGGGAAGGGTACCGTAGCCAAGTTGTTGACGGAATTTGACGGGTCTGTGCAGATATCTACGGGAGACATTTTACGTTCAGCCGTGAAAGAAGGTACCCCTCTCGGAAAAAAAGCAAAGGAATACATGGACCGGGGAGACCTGGTGCCGGATTCCCTGATCATGGATATCATGGAAGCCAGGCTGCAGGAGCCGGATTGCCAAAACGGATTCATTCTGGACGGTTTTCCGCGGACGATTCCGCAGGCGGAAGAACTTACAAAACTGCTGGCCAAACTCAACCTTAAACTGGATTTTGTCGCCAACCTCGATGTCCCGCGTGATGTTATCCTGGATCGTCTGACAACCCGCAGGACATGCTGCAATCCCGAATGTCAGGCCATTTACAATATCAAAAGCAATCCGCCGAAGGAAGACGGAACCTGCAAGTTGTGTAATCACGAGACCATCCAGCGGGATGACGAAACGGAAGCGGCGATTACCAACCGTCTGGAAACATACAATCAGAAAACGGCGCCGCTCATCGGCTTTTATGAAAAAGAAGGGTTGCTGAAAACTTTCCTGTCGCTCAGTTCCAAAGATACGGTGGCAGATATCAAGAAAACCCTGCAATCCTAAAAAACCTCAA
This sequence comes from uncultured Smithella sp., assembly GCA_964394715.1. Classification (GTDB taxonomy): domain Bacteria; phylum Desulfobacterota; class Syntrophia; order Syntrophales; family Smithellaceae; genus UBA8904. The sequence goes on along the minus strand of CAYMYR010000008.1, from coordinate 17,502 downwards.
TAATTCAATGATTGAGTATGAAAAAGAGCTGAATCCTGAACAGTACCGGGTCGTCACAGAACAGGGGGGGCCTCTCCTTGTTCTGGCGGGGGCGGGAAGCGGTAAGACGCGGACCCTGACCTACCGGGTCGCATATCTTCTGGAAAACGGCATCGGGCCTGAACGTATTCTACTGGCGACGTTTACAAACAAAGCCGCCCGGTCCATGCTGAACCGGGTGGAAGGCCTTGTTCATCGCTACACCGGAAAAATCATGGGCGGCACTTTTCATTCCATTGCCCACCGTTTCCTGAGAAGCTACGCATTCCGCCTGGGGTATGAAAAAAGTTTTTCCATTGTGGACACCGAGGATGCACGACAGATCATCGCGCAGGCGATGGCTGAATTAAAGATTGACACCAAACTGACCAAATTCCCCAAAAACAATATCATTGCCGAGATGATAAGCCTGGCCCTGAACACCGAGAGCACGCTGGAAGAGGTGATTGCATCAAGATACCCCTTCTTTGTGCATCTCAGTCCGGATATCCATCAGATTGCCTGTCGCTACGAGCAAAAAAAGAGAGATCTCTGTGTGATGGATTTCGACGATTTGCTGATTAACTGCCGGCGGCTGCTTCTGGATCATCCGGATGTTCTGCAGATACTTTCGGGTCGTTTCCTGCATCTGCTGGTCGATGAGTATCAGGACACCAACATCATTCAGGCACAGATTATCGATCTTCTGGCTTCGGGACACCGCAACCTGATGGTTGTGGGCGATGATTCACAAAGTATTTATTCTTTTCGCGGCGCCAACTTCGAAAACATCATCCATTTCCCGGAGCGCTATCCCGACTGCAAAATATTCAAACTGGAAACCAACTATCGCAGTACGCCGGAAATCCTGCATCTGGCGAACCTGAGCATCAACAATAACGAAAACCAGTTTCCCAAGGCCCTGAAGGCTGTCCGCGGCAAAGGAATGAGGCCGGTCATTGTTTCCGCGCAAAATGTATTGAAACAGGCGGATTTTGTTGCCCAGAGAATCACGGAGCTTTCCCGCGGCGGCGTTCCGTTTTCTGAAATGGCTGTCTTGTATCGCGCTCATTATCATTCGATGGAAGTCCAGATGGAATTTGTACGGCAGGACATTCCCTTTGATATCAGGTCGGGCATCCGCTTTTTTGAGCAGGCGCACATTAAGGATGTCACGTCCTACATGCGGGTGTTGGTGAACCCGCATGATGAACTGGCCTGGCGAAGGCTCCTGATGATGTATCCCAAAATCGGCAGAGTCACGTTTGACAAACTCTGGAGCCGGCTTGCCGTTGTGGACAACCCGCTGGAGGCATTTATTGCGGACTCGTTTATCAAAAGCCTGCCCAAATCTTCGCAAACCGGTGCCGGACAGTGCCGGGACACCCTGCTGATGCTGCTTTCACTGGATCTTCCCGATAGAATCCCGGAAAAAATCATCGACATGCTCTTGAACAAAGGAGACTACCGGACTTACCTGCAGGACCATTACGGTGATTCGTCTTCTCGCGAAGAAGATTTGATCCAGCTGGGAAATTTTGCGGCAAAGTTTGAGCGCATGGATGATTTTCTGAATGAATTGGCATTGCTTACCAATATGTCCAAAGAGGAAGAAATTGAAGACCGGCCCGATGACAAGGTGATTTTAAGCACCATTCACCAGGCCAAGGGCCTGGAATGGTCCTATGTGTTTTTGATCTGGTGTGCCGACGGGATGATCCCGCTGCAGAGGGCGCTCAAGGAAGCGGGAGGGGAAGAAGAGGAAAGAAGGCTTTTTTATGTCGCGGTGACACGCGCCAGGGACCAGCTTTACCTGTCTTCACCCGTTCTGGATTACTCGCGAGCCGCGGGCACACTGACCTTGAGCCCGTCCCGTTTTATCCGTGAGATCACGCCAGTATCGTCAAAAGACGAACATCGGCCATTTGAACAATGGAACCTGTTTGACAGTTATTGAAAAATCCTCTGAAATGTCCATTTAGTAACCAAATCGACTAAAATAACTACGGATTCATCGTTTATTTCCTGAAGTTCTACCGTTGCAGCGATGGATGCTGCCCCCCCCCGCCGTTGACTTCCTCATTTTATGTGCATATTTTAATGATTATAGAATGGTTCTGAAAACCATCTATCTGAGGGGAGGTGATCGGGGGCGTTTGTCGAGAAAAGAAAATGAGGGGAAAGGTTGGTTAGAGTCGATGAATGAACATTGGTGAATATGCATGAAAGGGGGCGAGTGTCATGTTTGCACCAAAAAGAATTCTCGTACCGACAGACTTTTCTGAAGAATCCGATGAAGCACTGAAACAGGCGTTGGAACTGGCAAAGCAATACAACGCCAAAGTTTATTTGCTGCATGTTGCGGAACCTATTACACAGTGCGGCGGGGATTACTGCCTGGACGCGGGGGCCGTGAAACAGGCAGAGGAGGCCGAAATTATCCGGGCAAAAGAGATGATGCAGAGGGAACTGGCCAGGTTTCCCGAGGGTCAGAACATCGAAGTGATCAGCGATATCCGGGAAGGAGATCCGGTTCATGAGATTCTCAAAGAACAGGACGAAAGAGGCGTTGATTTAATTGTAATGCCGTCTTTCCAGAAAACGGGGTTTGTGAAACGGATATTGGGGCATGTATCAGAAAAGATCATGGAGGAAGCAAAAAGCCCCGTACTGCTTGTACGTCATTAGCCGGCGGGGAACTTAAAAGGGGCTAAAGGCGGCATTCATCCGGTGCCGCCTTTTTTTTTATAAATATTGTCAGTATGTCATAAGACGAAGTTGTCTTGACAGCAAGGTTAAAGACGATCGTGAGTCACGAATTTCTTCCTGGAAAGTCCAAAAATCACAAATATCGACAAATATACTTAATTTCAATAATGAATGAAAGGTAGAGGACTGTTCAATGCCTTTCATGACTGAAAGGCATTGAAAAAAATAGCTTAAGATATTATATATAATTATTTATCAAATGAGTAAGACAATCTATGGGCAAAAGGAATAAAGCAATATTATATATATTTCAAGAAAAAGGAGAATAAAAGGATGAAAATCAGAATCGTTGTTTTTTGCCTGTTTTTTATGTTGCCGGTTTTTACCGGGAGTGCCTTGGCTGCTGATGTTACAATACAGGGTGAATATGACACTTTTTTTGGCGAAAACGCAGGGAATAGCACCCCCGTGGGCAGTGCTTATTGTACATTTTTTGGGGCTTATGCGGGCTACTCCAACAACAGCAGTGGCCGGTACAACACATTTTTTGGAAGTCGCGTCGGCTACAACAACACATCCGGTACGCAAAACACATTCCTGGGAGCTCAAGCCGGCTTGAACAACACCACGGGAGGATATAATGTTTTTATCGGATCAAATGCCGGCGAAGCAAATACAAGTGGAAGTTATAACACCATAATCGGATATAACTCCGATGTTAACACTTCATTAGTCCCGTATACTAACGCCACTGCTATTGGCAATAGAGCCTTCGTTTCTCAGTCCAACAGCCTTGTTCTGGGCAGCATCAAAGGTGTGAACAGCGCAACTGAAAGCGTAAACGTCGGTATCGGCACCTCCGCTCCGGTCAGGCAGCTGCATGTTGTCGGCGAACAGGCGGTTTTCCGCATGGACCGGCCGACAGATACCGCGGCTTTCATGCTGGTGCGCACGGATGAAAGCGGGGATCCCCTGAAGACGTTCGTAGTGGGAGCCAATGCCTCCGGATCCAACTCCGGAAGTTTTGTAATCAATGACCTGGGGACATCGGTTTCGGGAGCAGGAACCCGGCGGATGACAATCGATAATAACGGCATTGCCACATTTACCAATTCGGTTTATGCGTTATCTTTCGTTCCTACGAGTTCCCTTGTCTATAAGACCAATGTAAAAACCTACGAAAATGCGCTGGAGACCGTAAAGAAACTTCGGGGGGTGAGCTTTGACTGGAAGGAAAGCGGAAAGCCATCCGTGGGATTGATTGCAGAAGAAGTGGACCAGGTGATTCCGGAGGTTGTTGCACATAACGACAAAGACGCAACCGGCGTGAATTATGACAGTCTGGTTGGAGTGCTCGTGGAAGCAATTAAGGAGCAGGAAGCAAGACATCAGGCGGAATTGAACGAGCAGAAGGGGCTTATTCAGGAACAGCAAAAAAGCATTTCCGCTCTCTCCCAAAAAGTATCCGAGCTTGAACGTTTATTAATCATGTCGAACGCAGTGTCAAAAGCAGATTGAATATGGTAATTTCAAGAGCCAGGGATTTCATGCACTGAAAAAAGTGAATAACAGGGATTAATCGTAAATCCCCTGTAAATGGCTGGAGGCAGGGTCAGCAATGGCTCTGCCTTTTTGCGCATTACAAATGGTTACCATTGATTCTAGGTGCCGCAAGTAAATGCAACATTGATAGGTGAGAAAAGCGAATTACGGGGAGAGGAAAGATTGCCAGTATCCTCAATTAAGTTGAATCTATTCGACATTGATGTTGAAAAAAATAATGGTGATTTAGGAATAAATTTGCCGTTTGACATTCAAAGGCAGATATTTTAAAGTTTGCCAGGGTTCTAAAGAGGATGTCGTGCCGAATAATAAGGCAGAGATCATTAAGTGAGGGAGGGTATCTATCATTAAGGAGGTTGTTATGAAAAAGCTTTTATTTGCTTTTGTGTTTGGTGTTGTTGGTTTGTTTATGGGGTGCGCGATGTTGGTACCGATGGGCGGACTTTACACAGGAGTTAAATTACCATTTACGGCAACCGGCAACAGCGGAGTTTCTTCCAAGACCGGCATCGCGGAGTGCAGGAGCGTGCTCGGCCTGGTCGCCGTCGGGGACTGCAGTATCGATGCCGCAAAGAAAAACGGCGGAATCACGAAGGTTAACCACGTTGATATGGATGTCATGAACATTTTGGGGATCTATGGATCTTACAAGGTGATTGTTTCGGGAGAATAAGTCAGCTTGATAGAAAACCAGGAAATGTAATAGCTTATTTCGGTTACGCCACAGGGTTTGTAATGAATATAGATATTGCCCGTAGCGCAAAGCGCGGGCTTTTTCTTTTCAAAAAGCGGTTGAATCAATTGATGAAATTAGATCGGTGAATATAAAACGCCTCAAGCCATAAGATTCAAAAAGCTATAGAGCTCTGATTCAGGATGTAGTATAAATAATCAACACAGGCCGAAAATGTACAATAGGTTGATGTTTACTATGAAACAAAGAGGGCGGGTATGATTTCCGGACATGACCTGATTAAAAAATACGGGATTCAGGATTTGGAGTTATTCAATCTTATCAAATCCGGTTTGACGGCCTATTCTGAAACAGGGCGACGAATCGTTGACATTGATACCCTGCCCAGAAAAAAGAAAACTCTCGAAGCAATAGAAGGGGAAATCAGAGCACGGTCATCTGGCGCGAAAGATGAGCATATGCCAACGGCAACAGGTGGCAAGGAAAAAACAATCGAAACAAGTATCAAAGAACTTGCCTTAATGGAATTTAAAAGGCAGATCGGCGACCCGATATGCCCGCCGCATTGCGACATGATGGACTTTACACTGCCGAGTGATCATGAGAAAGCAAAAAAGAAACTCAAGGAAATAAAATATTTTCGTTTCAAATTGAAGGATGTTTCAAAATTTTTACAACACCTCAAAGTACCGGAAAAGTGAATCAGCAACAACTCATACGCTTGCGTAAAAATGCCAAAATCTGGGCTGAGAAATACCCGGACATCCAAACAATCTATTTGGTTTCAACAGAAACAATCTGCAAAAAATATCTGCCCTTCGATTGCCTCTTGATTGTAATTGTTCCGGAGCAATTTCAATACGAAGCACAACGGCAGTGGGCCGGTAATGGAGCATGGGAAGGTCCCGAAGACGGAATATGGCGGTTTGTCAGAAAATATGTGACAACCAACACCAGGTATCAAAAATCGTCAGGAGATGGATTCTCCGATATTCACGTGCAGGAAGATATGCACAGGCTCGGCTTTAAGCGTTTTCTATGGCTGACTTTTGATGACATGGAATCGGCGAAAACATTCTATGCTGAAATGATACAACCTCGTCTTCACCCAGAGGAAGAGGGCAAATGGTATAACCTGACCGATGATAATGATTTCAATGAAGCAAGACCGCTTACATTGATTCCGTCCAGCTTCATTCGTTAAATATCAATTCAGTCACCAAGCGAAAATCATAGTCTGCTTGAACAGCAAACCCCTGCATTTTGGCTATTGTGATTTCCCCGTTCCGATGGTCAGGCTGATTAGCTTGTAACCGTTGTCTGTTCTTAAAAATTCAAAATGGTCCTGGATGAGATCACTTTTTGTTTTCTGGTTGATGATGACATCCATCACGGGGTATTTCCACTCTTTGGGTTCGCCGCAATTATTGTAATAAGGATTGAACTCGGCTGAATCATAAATAAATGGATTCAACCCGCCGATAGAAACGATATAGTCTGAACCTTTACTCCTGATCTCCCCCAGTCTGCTCCTGATCAGTTCAAAATTTCTTTTTATAAATTGCTGTTTTGACTCACGGATCCAACCGTCAGGCTCCTTCCAGAAGTAAATTTCATGATAGGTACATTCCAAAAGCCTTTCTATGGACAGATTCTCAGTGAGATTTGAAAACAGCCAGTCCTGGAATTCTTTTTTATAGTTGATAAATGAATAATACCTGCCGTCAACACCCATAAAGCTTTGCCGGCGATCATCATTTGAAGGTTCGGATGAAATTTGTATTGAAAAGAAGTCCAGGGGGGATTCAGAATCGAAGTGTCTGATGATGATTCTGTTTCGGGTATCGACAAGAACCGTCTCACCGTCGACCCAGATAAAGTGATTGCATCCGGAAGGTTCATCTGCGTCTAAAAATTTTTTCTTTGCGCCCATTAATGCAATGACGAGTCCGTTCCTGACGTTGGTTAAATCATTGTAAACCGGGGGTATGGCAATCTCACCTTCGCTGTTTAAAAGACCGGCTTTGTCCGCTTTTCTGTCCCTGAATCTGATAAATCCTTCACTCTCGCAATCAGGACCGTTGTCAAAAAAATAAAGGTTTCCCTTTTGAACTTTTTTCCCGGACTTTGTCAGATAGTAAAACGCACTTTTGCCTTTCTTTTCTTCCATGACGGCAACGATTTTGTCGAGCTTCCTCGCCGTTGTGAAACTGGTATATCGGGGTTTGATTCGAATCTTTCCGTTTTGGTCTTTGAATCCGACGAGTCCTGAGCCTTCGCACAGGAATGGAGTCCAGGGATGATCTGCCCGGGCACTCAGGGGAATGGAGCATAACAGCAGACTGCATATGATGATTATTTTCGTTGTTTTTTTCATAATGTTTGGGGGAGACATTGGTTTGCGGACGATAGAGGTGCCTTTGCACAGGTCCGCCTATCCGGTTGAGGGATCAACGGTTTCAGGCGGTGTCTGTTTTTTTCGAAACCACTTCTTGCGCAAATCCTTTACAAGCTTCAACCCCTCGGGACCGGCCATCCATATTCCAAGGCCCAGCATGTTCCAGGAAAGGATGTAGATGCCCAGGGCCACACCCGCACCAATCGCGGGATGTCTGGTTTTCAATCCGATAACGGCGGCCAGCGCACTTCCCCCATAGCCGATCGGCGTATTCACGATCAGCAGGAACACACCGACCTTGAACCGAAGACTGCGCTTCTGCCTTATGATCTCACTTTTCCCCGCCGGTGTTTCGTGCGTCATTGACTCTTTTCCTCTGTTTGTTACTTCTTTTTTTCATTACTACAGTGGTTATTAAAAATGCAAGTCCTGTGAAATGCCCGGTGTTGAGAAAGCACATTTCATTTTATCAGAATAGGTGACTCATATTTTTGCTTGACAGGGTTTTTTTAATTATTTATATACTAGTTAAAAGATAGTAATGCTAGTATATAAAAATGGTGATTCGCATGAAACTCTCTACAAGAACACGCTACGGTGTAAGATTAATGGTGGTGCTTGCGCAGAATTATGGCAAAGGCCCCGTATTTCTTAAAGATATTGCCAAAGGAGAAAACATTTCCGAAAAATACCTGAGTTTAATCATCATCCCATTACGAGGGGTGAACTTGGTCAATTCTGTTCGCGGAGCACATGGCGGTTACAAATTATCAAAAGAGCCTTCACAAATCACGTTAAAGGAAATTGTGGATGTTTTGGAAGGGGATTGCTCCCTCGTTGAATGCGTGAAGAATCCCTCCACCTGCGAGAGGTCTCCCATTTGTGCAACACATGACGTCTGGGCGATGATCGGTGAAAAAATATCAGAAACATTACGTTCGGTTACACTGGATCAGCTGGTTAAAATGAATCAGGATAAAACAAACAATACACTGATGCAGGGTATCTGAAACAATATGGTAGAATACAAAAAAATGGAATATAAACAGAAGGATTTTACATGGAAATTGTTGAAAAGATCAGTCGCCTGAAAAAAGAACGAAATGCCGTGATTCTTGCGCACAATTATCAGTTGCCGGAAATCCAGGACATTGCCGATTACGTGGGAGATTCCCTGGGATTGAGCGTTCAGGCTTCGAAAACGAATGCCGATGTCATTGTGTTCTGCGGCGTCTATTTTATGGCGGAAACGGCAAAAATCCTGTCGCCTGCGAAAACCGTCCTCATTCCGGATAAAAATGCGGGTTGCCCGATGGCGGATATGATCTCGGCGGAAGAACTCAGGAAACTGAAGGTGGAGCATCCAAAGGCTAAAGTTCTTTGTTATGTCAATACAACGGCGGACGTGAAAGCGGAATGTGACGTATGCTGCACATCGGGAAATGCCGAGAAGATTGTTCGTGAGGCTTTCGCAAAGGATGAAGAGATCATATTTGTTCCGGATCTGTATCTGGCCACCTGGATATCCGGCCGCCTCAGGCGTGAGTTTATTCTCTGGCAGGGGTTTTGCCCCACACACGTAAGGATTCTGCCGGGAGATATCGGGCAGAAAAAGGTGCTTTATCCGAGCGCGGAGGTTTTGGTTCATCCGGAGTGTCCGCCGGCAATTACAGCTCTGGCCGATCAGGTTTTATCCACGGAAGGCATGTGTCGTTACATCAAAGAATCAAAGGTAAAAGAATTTATCGTCGGGACGGAAATCGGAATCCTTCACCGGATGAAGAAGGAAAATCCCGATAAGTCATTCTATCCGGCATCGGATCGGGCAACCTGTCCGAACATGAAACGGACAACGCTGGAAAAAGTCTTATGGTCACTGGAGGAAATCGGGCATGAAGTGACCGTGCCCCAGGATATCATGCGGAAGGCAAAAACCTGTCTTCAAAGAATGATCGATCATAAACCATAAGAAGTGCTTTAACTCAAAAGGAGAAATAAATGAGTAAAATTGACGGGCAATTAAAAATAGAAACACTGGCCCTGCATGGTGGGCAGGAGCCGGACCCGACAACCGGCTCAAGGGCCGTGCCGATTTATCAAACTACATCATACCAGTTTCGTGACACGGAACACGCGGCCAATCTTTTTGGCCTAAAGGAATTCGGTAACATTTATACCCGCCTGATGAACCCGACCAGCGATGTACTGGAGAAAAGAATTGCCCTGCTCGACGGCGGGGTCGGCGCGCTGGCGCTGGCGAGCGGACAGTCGGCTATCACGCTGGCGCTTCTCAACATCGCGCAGGCAGGCGACGAGATTGTTTCAGCCGATAATCTCTATGGTGGCACCTACACACTGTTTCACTATACATTTCCTCGTCTGGGCATCAGCGTGAAGTTCGTGAAGTCCAATGATCTGGCTGCGCTCGATGCCGCCATCGGGCCCAAAACGAAGGCCGTGTATGCCGAATCCATCGGGAACCCCAAAATGGATGTGACGGATCTCGAAGGTATAGCCGCAATCGCACACAGGCACGGCATTCCGTTTGTTTTGGACAACACCGTCTCTCCGTATCTTCTGCGTCCGTTTGATTTCGGCGTCGATATCCTGGTGTATTCCGCGACGAAGTTTATCGGCGGACACGGCACCTCGCTGGGCGGCCTGATTGTGGATTCCGGAAAGTTTGACTGGACCAACGGTAAATTTCCTTTGATTGCAGGTCCCGATCCGGCCTATCACGGACTGGACTTTGTCGAGGCGCTCAAACCCATGGGCAATATCGCTTTCATCACGAAAGCCCGGGTTGTGCTGCTCAGGGACATCGGACCAGCCATGTCACCTTTCAATGCGTTTTTGTTCCTGCAGGGTTTGGAAACCCTGCATTTGAGGATGGAGCGTCACTCCCGAAACGCGCTGGCCGTGGCCGAATATCTTAATAACCATCCCAGGGTCGCGTGGGTGAATTATCCGGGCCTGTCCTGCAGTCCCGAAAAGGCCAGGGCGGACAAATACCTGAAGCGAGGCGCCGGTGCCATTTTGGGGTTCGGTATCGACGGCGGCATCGAAGCGGGAAAGAAGTTTATCAATTCTCTTGAACTGATTTCGCATCTGGCCAATATCGGCGACGCCAAGAGCCTGGCGATTCATCCGGCGTCAACCACCCATTCGCAGTTGACACCCGAAGAGCAGCTGGCCACCGGTGTCACGCCGGATTTCATCCGACTGTCCATCGGCATTGAACATATCGACGACATTCTTGCCGATATCGAACAGGCATTGGGGAAGATATAGGTACAAGGTGCAAGGAAAAAGGCAAAGCTAAAGGCTGAAAAAGGAGATGACCATGAAAAGAATTTATGATGACAATTCACGGTCCATCGGCAATACGCCGCTTGTGAAATTAAACCGTGTTACCGATGGCGCAAAAGCAACTGTGCTGGCAAAAATAGAAGGGCGCAACCCTGCATATTCCGTCAAGTGCCGGATCGGTGCGGCGATGATCTGGGATGCGGAAGAAAAAGGCCTGCTCAAGCCAGGTGTTGAGATCATCGAGCCGACCAGCGGCAACACCGGCATAGCGTTGGCCTATGTCGCAGCAGCGCGCGGCTACAAGCTCACGCTGAGTATGCCGGAAACGATGAGCATTGAACGCAGACGTGTGCTGGCGGCGTTTGGCGCGAATCTGGTGTTGACGCCCGGTGTGGAAGGGATGAAAGGCGCAATTGATAAAGCTGAGGAGATTGCCGCCTCCGACCCGAAAAAATATTTTCTGCCGCAGCAGTTTAAAAATCCGGCCAATCCGGCCATTCACGAAAAAACAACCGGCCCAGAAATCTGGAACGACACGGAAGGCGCGATTGATGTTCTGGTGTCAGGTGTCGGTACAGGAGGCACAATTACCGGCGTTTCCCGATATATCAAAAAGACCATGGGCAAAAAAATTCAATCCGTCGCAGTGGAGCCCAGGGAAAGTCCTGTCATCAGCCAGAAACTGGCCGGTCAGGATTTAAAACCGGCGCCCCATAAGATTCAGGGTATCGGCGCGGGTTTCATCCCGGACACGCTGGATTTAACAATGGTTGACCGCATTGAACAGGTGGAAAGCATGGAAGCCGTGGAGTTCGCCCGGAGGCTCGCAAAAGAAGAAGGCATGCTGGTAGGCATTTCCTGCGGAGCAGCAGCAGCTGCTGCTGCTCGATTGGCCAGGGAGGCTGAGTTCGCTGGCAAGACGATCGTGGTCATTCTGCCGGATGCGGGAGAACGATATCTTTCAACGGTGCTTTTTGAGGGCATTGGCACATGAGATTAAACACCATTTCGCCCGCGCCAGGGTTCAATCCTTTGCACTCAGGATGTTCCAAACGCAGGACAAGTTACTGTTTTTCGCGGGCGAGGGCCTGGAAAATCTTCTGTAAAAAGAATGTGTGATCGATATGAAAAAAAATAAAAACGATAAAACAGACAGGAATTCAATTGGTGTTGTGGAAACGAAGTTCTTTGTATTTGCAGGGCCGGGCGGAGAATTTAAATGTGAAAGCGGAGATACGCTGCGCTCAATTGCTCTCGCTTACGAAACATACGGAGAGCTGAACAGGGATAAGACAAATGCAATCCTTGTTCTGCATGCTCTCTCCGGTGATGCGCATGCGGCCGGAGTTCACGCCGGTCAGGATGATGCGGGGTGGTGGGATGAAATGATCGGACCGGGCAAGGCCTTCGATACGGATCGCTATTTCATTATCTGTTCGAATGTGATCGGCGGCTGCAAGGGATCCACAGGGCCGTCTTCCATAAATCCGGTATCCGGCAAACCTTACGCACTGGATTTTCCGTTTATCACGGTGGCTGACATGGTCAACGCCCAGCGGCACCTGGTGGATCATTTTGGGATTGATACGTTGTTGTGTGTTGCCGGCGGATCCATGGGAGGGATGCAGGTCCTTCAGTGGGTGGCCTCTTACCCGGAACGGGTAAAAGCCGCTATTCCCATTGCCACAACATTGAAGCATTCCCCCCAGCAGATTGCCTTCAATGAAGTCATCCGGCAATCGATCATGGCAGACCCGGCCTGGCGTGAAGGAAATTATTATGAATACGGACAGCCCGAAAAGGGTTTGTCCGTCGCCCGCATGATTGGACACATTACTTTCATGAGCGATCAATCCATGGAAGAAAAATTTTCAAGGCGGCTGAAGAACGACAAGTTCAGCTTCGGATTTGATGCGGATTTTGAAGTGGAGGGGTATCTGCGTTATCGAGGTGCAAACTTTGTTAAGCGTTTCGATGCCAATTCCTATCTTTACATTACGAAAGCAATAGATTATTTTGATCTGTCAGGTGTAGGGCTCATCCCGCAGGGTAAAACCATCAGCACGCGATTTCTGATCATCTCATTCAAATCCGACTGGCTCTATCCGCCCTACCAATCGCAGGAAATCGTCCGTCTGCTGAAGAGACGACATGTTGATGCAACCTACTGTGAATTGACCTCCACGTACGGCCACGATGCCTTTCTGATCGAGGTGGAAGAACAGACAACCTTAATCAGGCATTTTCTGGATAAAACCTTCAACGGGTACCAGGTGAGGGGCCATGATAGAATCCGATAACATCAGCCTGGACCATCGCGTGATTTATTCGATTGTTGAGAAGGGATCGCGTGTGCTGGATCTGGGATGCGGTAAGGGGGAGCTGTTGTATCCGCTTGTCCGGGATAAACATGTCCGTGCCCAGGGCATTGAACTGGATGACAAGGCCATCCAGGAATGTGTCAAAAAGGGATTGAGTGTCTTTCATGATGACATTGAGAACAGCCTCCCGGAATTTCCGGATTGTTCCTTTGATTACGTGATTCTGAACCAGAGCATGCAGCAGGTGAAAAAGGTTGATGACGTGATCTGTGAATCTCTGCGCATCGGAAAAATGGTCATTGTCGGATTTCCAAACTTTGCCTATATCAAATCGCGGCTCATGCTGTTTTTCCGGGGAAAGGCCCCCATTACGGGATCGTTACCTTATCTCTGGTTTGATACTCCGAACGTGCGCTTTTTAAGCATCACGGATTTTAAGAATTTTTGTGAGGAGAAAAAAATCAGGATTGTTGAAGATTATTATCTTGGAAAAAAAGCGACAGTTCATTTCTGGCCCAATCTCTTGGCTTTAAATGCTGTCTTTGTTTTGACGCGTGATGACTGAATATTCAGCGACGTGGAAAGAACAGTTGTTGGTGAAACAGACTGGGGAAATTACATCAATTAATGAAAGGCTTTCAATCGAATGAGTATAAGATACGGGAAGGTACTGGCCGTTAATATTTCCGGGAAAAAAGGCGAGAAAAAGAGTAGTATCGGCTGCGGAATATTTTTGGAAAATCTGGGGCTGGAAAACGATGCCCATGCGGAAACCGGAATCATCCGGCAGGTAAGTCTTTTGGCCAAGGAGAGCATTGATAAGATCAGAGCCAAGGGCCTTGACGTGCATCATGGAGACTTTGCGGAAAATCTGACTGTCGAAGGTATTGATCTGCCATCACTGCCCATCGGTACGCGGTTGAAAGTCGGCAGGGACGTCTTACTGGAGATTTCTCAAATCGGCAAGGTTTGCCATAACCGGTGCAACATCTTTTATGCCGTCGGAGATTGCGTTATGCCCAGAGAAGGGATCTTTGCGAAAGTTTTAAGTAGCGGAGCAATAAAGGTAGATGATAAAATAGAAATTATTAAATGATTCTGTGATAAATGCCTCGATGTCGTGATATAATTTTAAATTATAGCCTGAGTGGAATAAAATTGAAGGAGGAGTTATGTGGGAATACACGGATAAGGTCAAAGAACATTTTCTCAATCCGCGCAATGTGGGGGAAATTGAAAATCCGGACGGGGTAGCCGAAGTCGGGTCGCTGGCCTGCGGTGATGCCTTGAAACTCACCTTCAAATTGGATGAAAACAAGCGCATTAAAGATGCAAAATTTAAAACATTCGGCTGTGCCAGTGCCATCGCCTCTTCTTCGGCGCTTACGGAAATTATCAAGGGGATGTCTGTTGATGAGGCGCTCAAAGTAACCAATCAGGACATCGCGCGATATCTGGGCGGCCTTCCGGATGAAAAGATGCACTGCTCTGTTTTGGGCAAACAGGCCCTGGAGAAGGCGGTGGAAAATTATCGGGGAGCTCCGGCGATTGAAGCCGGGGCAAAAATCATTTGTGAATGCTTCGGGGTTACCGATAAGGAAATCGAACGGGCCATTCGAGAAAATAACCTGGCAACCGTGGAGGATGTGACCAATTATACCAAAGCCGGGGGTGGCTGCGGGGGATGTCATGACGCTATTGCGCAGATCATTGAGCGCGTGAAGGCGGAGCCAAAAACCGACACAAAACCCAGACTCACGAACCTTCAAAAAATCAGGATGATCGAGGAAACGATTGACCGGGAGATCCGGCCCTCGTTAAGGCAGGACGGGGGTGATGTAGACATCATTGACATCATCGGCAACCGGGTTCTTGTTGCGACACGGGGCGCCTGCGCAACCTGCAAGGCAGCCGATATTACCTTAAAGCATTTTGTTGAGCACCGTCTCAGGGAATTGGTTTCGCCGGACATTACGGTGGAGGAGGTATCCAAATGAAACCCGTTTATTTCGATAATAATGCCACAACACAAGTCGCCGCAGAAGTGCTGGACGTCATGCTGCCATATTTCCGCGAGTTCTATGGTAATCCTTCAAGTATGCATACTTTCGGGGGGCAGGTCGGCCAGAAAATTCGGCTCGCGCGCGAACAGGTGGCATTACTTTTGGGTGCTTTGCCTGAAGAAATTGTTTTTACCAGTTGCGGAACGGAAAGCGACAACTCCGCGATCCGCTCAGCTTTAACGACAAGGCCCGAAAAGAGACACATCGTGATCAGCCGGGTTGAACATCCGGCTATCCGCGCCCTTTGTTCTCATTTGAGTTTGCAGGGCTATAAAATTACCGAATTGCCCGTGGACAAAAGTGGCAATCTGGATCTGGAAAATCTTGAAAAGAACCTGACTCCGGACACGGCCATTGTCAGCCTGATGTGGGGCAATAATGAAACGGGTGTGCTCTTTCCGGTGGAAGCGGCGGCAAGGATGGCTCATGAAAAGGGAATTCTATTTCATACTGATGCCGTTCAGGCAACAGGAAAGATTCCCATCAACATGAAAAACAATGTCATTGATATGCTTTCAATTTCCGGTCACAAACTGCACGCACCCAAAGGTATCGGGGTACTCTATATCCGGCGCGGGACCAAGTTTTCACCGTTTCTGATCGGAGGTCACCAGGAAAAAGAGCGGCGAGGAGGGACGGAAAACACACCGGGCATCATAGGATTAGGGAAGGCCTGCGAGCTTGCAGCCCAAAACATGGATAAGGAGAATACATCCGTTAATCGCCTGAGGGACAAACTGGAGAGGGAACTTTTAAAGAAGATTCCGCAGAGCCGTGTCAATGGCGATGTCCATAATCGCCTGCCTAATACCACAAATATCAGCTTCGAGTACGTGGAAGGAGAAGCGATTTTGCTGATGATGAACGAGCTGGGCATTTGTGCTTCGTCCGGTTCGGCCTGCACATCCGGTTCGCTGCAGCCGTCGCACGTACTGCGCGCGATGGGCGTTCCTTTTACCATGGCGCACGGTTCAATCCGCTTCAGCCTGAGCGTGTATAACACGGAAGAAGAAGTTGATTTTGTGATTGAAAAAATGCCGGCGATTATTGAGAGGCTGCGAGAGATGTCGCCATTCTGGAAAGAATCTGGGCAGGCCTGTCGGAAGCAGTGAATGGTGAATGGTGGATGGTGAATAGTGGATGGTGAATGGCGGGTGGTTATATGAA